>NZ_JAMSHL010000002.1:0-471953 GCF_026521175.1 Aminobacter sp. MET-1
CATCAGGCCGCCGACGGTGCCCAGGAAGACGACGTAGAGCAGCGAGATGAACAGGTCGAGCTGGCCGATGGAGCGCAACAGCGCAAAGACGACGCCGCCGGCAGCGGAGCCGGCGATGCCGCCTATGAGCAGCACCGTGCCGAGCTTGAAGTCGAGGGTGCCGCGCTTGAGATGGGCGAGCGCGCCCGAAAACGACGAGGCGATGACCTGGTTGGCGCCGGTGGCGACGGCGATGGCGGGCGGGATGTTGTAGAAGATCAGCAGCGGGGTGATCAGGAAGCCGCCGCCGACCCCGAACATGCCCGACAGGAAGCCGACCGCCGCGCCCATCGCCAGCAGCACGAACACATTGACCGACATCTCAGCTATCGGGAGATAAATGCCCACCCGTCAGTACTTCCCAGAAAGCTGCTAAAGTCTCAGCTGGCAATCCGCAATTCTTGCGGTTCTTATGCCTGCCGGCGTGATGTCGTGCCGCGTTGGACCGGCGTGTCGTCCGGCCTTGTCTTGCGCAAGGCGGCAGGCCCAGGGCCACGCATGTAGTGCTTCTCCGGATGATATCGTTCACGCGTGCCGGTGCCCAACAATTCGGTAACGGTCCTCATAAGGACGAACAGTTTTTGAAGCGATGGCATTTGATTACGTCGGTCAACGGGATTGATGAGACGCTATCAGCACCGTGAAGGCATTACGTATAGCGACTGTGACCAACTGCATTCCTGGAAGGAATGGCAATCAGGCTGAGGCCTGCGAACAAGGTCGGTAAGCTGCTATCGCGGCAATTGCTTGCCAGGGCTTTCTTGCTGTTTGGGAGCGGTGCGCGGGCGAAGAGGCTCGAAATCAAGGAAACTTGATTGCAACACAGTGCGGGACGCTGGCTTGTCCTGCAAGAAAATGCGCTGGTCACGAGAAATAGTGGCTGGGGAACCTGGATTCGAACCAGGACTAACGGAGTCAGAGTCCGTGGGTCTACCGTTAACCTATTCCCCAACGAGGCCGATCTTCAGTTCGGCCGCGACGCAGTCATCAACAACGCCGCCGGTGCGCGCCTTGTAACCGGAGCCGGAAAATAGTCAACCCCGCAAGACGCGCCAATTTTTGATTTTCACACATCGCCCTCGCGGCCGCGCCGGCCGAACTGCGAATGCTCGAAGCCGAGCACCGCAATCACGCCCAGGATCAGCGGAATGATGAGGTAGAACAGCCGGAAGACGAGCAGGGCGGCAAGCACAGCTGCCGGATCCATTTCCGACAGGCCGGTGAGGAACACGACCTCGAGCACGCCAAGGCCGCCTGGCGCATGCGAAGCCTGCGCCACCGCAAACGAGAACAGGAAAATGCCGAGCACGATCAGGAAGCCCGGATTGTTTTCTGCCGGCAGGGCGAAATAGATGATCGCAGCGGCAGCGACGATCTCGAGCGGGCCGATGATCAGCTGGCGCGCGACGATCGGCAGGGCAGGGTAGTGCAGACGGAACTTGCCGATCGCCAGCGGCTTGAGATGCAGCCAGCTGCCGAACACATAGGCAGCGACGAACACCAGCATGCCGATGCCGAGCGCGATCCACCAGGCTTCGTGGCTGCCTTCGGTATAGCGGTCGAGCAGTCCGGGTTCGATCAGGATCACCACGCCGCCGACGAGCACCGAGGACAAGACGAAGGTGAACCAGCAGATCGCCACCAGCACACCGACATCCTGGCCGGTCAGCCCCTTTGTGCCATAGGCCCGGTAGCGGATGACCGCCCCCGAAAAGACCGAGCCGCCGATGTTGTGCGACAGGGCATAGGTGGTGAAGGAACAGACGGTGACGAAGAACCAGGAGACGCGCTTGCCGATATGCAGCAGCGCGATGTGGTCGTAGCCTGCAAGGGCAGCATAGGCGACGATGGAACTGAGCGCCGCCAACAACCAGCCATGCGCAGGGATGGCCTCAAGCCCGCTCCAGACATCTTCGAGGGAGATTTCGCGCCACTCGTGATAGAGCAGCCAAGCAGATACGGCGACAGCGCCGAGCCCGACGACGGGCCAGATATAATCTTTGATTCTCATGCGGTTGAGCTTGCCCGCTCCTTTCGCTCCTGCGTTTCTTCCCCTCGTTGGGCCGCATCGCCGCTCGCTTTGGGCGACCCATGTATGAGGTTTGCCTGATCGACGCCGGCTATTCAACCCAAGGCGTTGCTTTCTGTGCGGAAAGGGGCAGTACAGGGTGCGCCGGCAAAAATACGCAGGCGTGGCCTTGGTGATCGTGGCCGGCACTGATAGTCTCATTTTCAACACAAGATGAAATGCGCGTGCAGCGTCCGAAAGGTTCGCGCGGCGCCGGAAGGAAATTGCAAGGTGAAGGACCGCGAAGCTGACGCTGGCGCGTCGGATGCGGGTGTCCCAGGGGATGGTCCGTCGCCGCAAGGCACGGGGCGGTCCCAACGTGGCCGCAAAGCCACGGCGCGGCCGCAGAATGGCCAGGCCAACGGGGATGTCACGCAGCAAAAGACCAGGAAGAGGCGTAAGCGCCGCCGCGGACGCAAGGTTTTTGCGCGCGACGGCGCGCAGCCGCAGGCAGCTGGAGATGGTGCCGCGGCGGCCGCACATGCCGTGCCGAGCAAGTCTGCGACAGCACCGGCCACTCAGCCGAAACCTGCGGCAAAGCCCGCCCAATCCGATTTGCCGCGACGGCCTGCGGTCTCGGACCTGCCTGTCTTTGCCGCGCTCGACCTCGGTACCAACAATTGCCGCCTGCTGGTGGCAGTGCCTGGCCGACCCGGTCAATTCCGCGTCATCGATGCCTTTTCGCGCATCGTCCGGCTGGGCGAAGGACTTTCGGCGTCGGGGCGGCTGGGCAAGCCGGCCATGGACCGGGCCATCGAGGCGCTCAAGATCTGCGGCGACAAGCTGCGCAACCGCAAGATCAGGCGGGCGCGCCTGATCGCCACCGAGGCCTGCCGCTCGGCCGAGAATGGTGAGGAGTTCATCGACCGCGTCGAGCGCGAAGCCGGGCTGAAACTCGAGATCATCGACCGCCAGACCGAGGCGCGGCTTGCCGTCTCCGGCTGTGGCTCGCTGGTCGAGCGCGACACCGATGGCGTCGTGCTGTTCGATATCGGCGGCGGATCGTCCGAGATCGCGCTGATCGACGTCTCGCGGCACCGCTCGCCGCGACTTGCGAATCACATCGTCTCCTGGACATCGCTGCCGGTGGGCGTCGTCTCGCTCGCCGAGCGTTTCGGCGGCCGCACGGTGACGCGCGAGA
Organism: Aminobacter sp. MET-1; assembly: GCF_026521175.1. NCBI lineage: Bacteria > Pseudomonadati > Pseudomonadota > Alphaproteobacteria > Hyphomicrobiales > Phyllobacteriaceae > Aminobacter > Aminobacter sp. MET-1. The sequence goes on from NZ_JAMSHL010000002.1 coordinate 3,249, forward strand.
TTTTTGCCGCCATGGTCGACGATGTTGCAGCCCGCCTGCATGCCTTCGACGGGCGCGACCGGCTCAGCCACATCGTCGCGAGCCCGAAATTCCACCTGCTCGGCACGTCGGGCACGGTCACCACGCTGGCTGGCGTGCATCTGGAACTCGAACGCTACGACCGTCGACGTGTCGACGGTCTGTGGATGGACGGCACCAGTGTCGATCGCATGATCGAGAAGGTGCTCGGCTGGGATTTTCACGAGCGCGTGGCCAACCCCTGCATCGGCGCCGACAGGGCTGACCTTGTGCTGGCAGGCTGCGCTATACTTGAGGCCATTCGCGCCGTATGGCCGTCCGAGCGGCTCAGGGTTGCCGACCGCGGCCTGCGCGAGGGCATATTGAGCGAACTGATGGCCGATGACGGCGTGTGGCGGCGCAACTGGCGGAGCGGACAGCGCGGATGACCAAGAAACCGACCAAGTCAGGCACTTCTGCAGGCGCGACCCGCGTTCTCCGGACCAAGATCAAGAAGAAGAGCGGGCTCAAGGAATCGTCGCGCCGCTGGCTCGAACGCCACATGAACGACCCTTACGTGCAGCGCTCGAAGGCGGATGGTTATCGGTCTCGCGCGGCCTACAAGCTGATTGAGATCGACGACAAGCACCATCTGCTCAAGCCGGGCCTGAAGGTTATCGATCTCGGGGCCGCACCCGGCGGCTGGTGCCAGGTGGCGGCAGCCCGCACAAGTTCGACGGCCGAAAACCCGCATGTCGTTGGCATCGATTATCTCGAGATGGACGCCGTTCCAGGCGCGCCCGTCCTGTTGATGGATTTCCTCGACGACGATGCTCCGGCTCGCCTGTCGGAGGCGCTTGGTGGCGCACCCGACCTGGTATTGTCAGATATGGCGGCGCCGACGACCGGTCATCGTCGCACTGATCACATCCGCACGATGCATCTGTGCGAAGTGGCGGCCGATTTTGCCATTTCGGTGCTTAAGCCAGGTGGCCATTTCCTCGCCAAGACGTTCCAGGGCGGAACCGAGGCCGATCTTCTGACCTTGCTCAAGAAAAACTTCCGCACCGTCCATCACGTCAAGCCGCCGGCATCGCGTGACGAATCGGCCGAACTCTATCTGCTCGCCAAGGACTTCAAGGGCCGCAGCGAACCCGAACAGTCATAGCTGCTGCGGCTCTTCCGCCGGCATTTCGGACTTGCGGTGGCCTGAGATGGCGCCGCCGGCATCGGGCGCCATCCGCGCGAACATCAGGATCGGCATTGCCGTGATCACGGCAATGACCAGGAAGGCGAAGGTGAAGCCGGCGCCGCCGATGGCCTGGTCGGTGAACAGGCTCCAAAGTTCCAGCGCGCCACCGCCAACGGCGACGCCGAGGGCAACCGTGATCTGCTGTGCCGCCGCCGAAATCGCCGTTGCCTGTCCGCTCTGGGCCGGTTCCACGTCGGCGAATACCAAGGCGTTGGACGAGGTGAAGAACAGCGAGCGCAGGAAGCCCGCCAGGAACAGCACCGACAGCACCACCAGATAAGGCGTCTGCGCGGTGAAGAAGCCGTTGATCGCAATCAGGCAGGCCGACGCTCCCGAGGCGACGAGCAGCACGGTGCGAAAGCCGATCAAGCGTAGGATGCGTGGCGCCACGAACTTCATCGACAGCGCGCCCGCGGCGGTGGCGAAGGTGATCATGCCCGATTGGAATGGCGTCAGCCCGAAGCCCAGCTGGAACAGCAGCGGCAGCAGGAAGGGCGTTGCACCGACGCCGATGCGAAACAGCGAGCCGCCGACGATGGCGGTCCTGAAGACCGGGTTGGAGAACAGCTTGAGATCGAGCAGCGGATAGGCCGTCTGCCGCGCGTGCTGGATGTAGAGCAGGGCGCAGACCACGCCGACGCTGATGGTCATGGCTCCCACGACGGGCGGCAGCGCCGGCAGGCTGACGACCGAAAGGCCGAAGACGATGCCCGATGCCGCAATCGCCGACAGGAAGAAGCCTTTGACATCGACGGGCTGCGTCGGCTCCGGCGGAATTTCAGGCAGGAAGCGCCCCGACAGCCAGATGCCGACGATGCCGATCGGGATATTGATCAAGAAGATCCAGTGCCAGGCGAAGAAGGTGGTGATGAAGCCGCCCACGGGCGGCCCGACCAACGGGCCGATGAGAGCAGGGATCGTCAGCGTCGCCATCGCCGAGACAAGTCCGCTCTTTTCGGTCGTCCGCACGAGCACCAGACGCGCCACCGGCGTCATCATCGAGCCGCCCATTCCTTGCAGGAAGCGCGCCAGCACGAAGGCGCCCAGCGAGTTTGACAGCGCACAGGCGATCGAGCCGACCATGAACACGCCGATTGCCACGCGGAACACACGCTTGGCGCCGAAGCGGTCGGCCATCCACGAACTGATCGGAATGAAGATGGCGAGCGAGACGAGATAGGCGGTGAGTGCCAGCTTCAGCGCAATCGGGCTTGTGCCGATGTCGGTGGCGATCGCCGGCAGCGACGTGGAGATCACGGTCGAGTCCATGTTCTCCATGAACAATGCAACCGCGAGAATGAGCGGGGTGGTTCGGTTTATGGATGCACTCGACATTGAGCTACTCTGGGCAACGGCTGGCTGGCCGATTGGTGGGCTATCACGGAAATGCCAACGTGTCCGCTGCCAGGGCCGGTTGCTGCTCGGGCCAGTCAGTTCGAGGCGGTAATCTCGCGGGCATAACGTTGTGTTTCGGCGATGCGTTCCGGGGTTGCAGGGTGTGTTGACAGAAAGTTGCCTTCGGCGTGATCGCCGAGCTTGTTACGCAAAAGTTCGAAGAAGCGGGCAATGGCGGCGGGGTCCTTGCCGGCCTTGTGCATGAGCTCCACGCTGAAACGGTCGGCGTCGGTCTCGGCGTCGCGCGAGTAAGACAGGCTGAGCAAGGCCGCGCCCTGGACCATGATGTCTTCGGTTCCCGAACCGATGTCGCCGCCGATCAGCATGATAAGTGCCGTAACGCCTGCCGCACGATAAAGCTGACGCAGGCTGTGCCTGTGGTCGACATGGCCGATCTCGTGTCCGAGCACACCAAGGATCATGTCGTTGTCCGCGCCCGCCAGCTCCACCAGCTCATCGGTCAGGACCACGGTTCCATCGGGCAGGGCAAAGGCATTTGGCCCGATGGGACCGCCGGCGCGAAAGTTGAGCGAATAGGCGGGACGCTTCGACGCCGGCTCGTCCGTCAGCGCGACGAGTTCGGCAAAGCCGTCGCTGAGTGACTTCTGGCGTTCAGGGCTGAGCTTGCTCGGCTCGAAGATCGCCTGGTCGAGCGAGGCCAGCGTGCCCTTGCTCATCAGGGTGCTGACCGCAGGTGGGGTGACCGCAACGGCGACCTCGACCAGCAGCGGCACGGCGTAGCGATAGACTGCGGCACCAAGCAGGACGGTTGCAAGCACGAAGGCGATCAGCCGCGGGCGGAACCGCTCCAACTGGTGGATGAAACCGACAGGACCTTTCGCGTGGCGCCCGACAAGCCGGTCGATGCCGTCATTGTCTGATGTCTCGAACACGCCGCTGCCGGGGAAGGTGATCTTCCGGGGGATCGAGCCGACGCGATCGGACACCTTGGTGCCCTGAAATGCGCCCCAGGCAAGCACAGTGCCCGCGCCGTCGGTGACGGAGGTCGTGCCATCGGCGGCAATCGCCAGTCGCGCATCGACGGCTCGGGCTTCTCCCGCTTTCCGCCAAAGGCCGGCGACGGGCGCCTGTTCAGAAGCCAAGGTCGAACCCCTCTACATCAAGGAATTCGGAACCTGTCGCTGTACCTGCGTTCTGCAGGTCGCTGGCATAGGCGTCCAGCGACCCGGTCGTGTCGAGTGCGGTCACCGTCGCCATGTAGCTCGCCATCCTGATCGCCGCCCATGGCCGGGCGAGGCCGAGGGTGAACAACGTGGCGAAGAGATTGCTGATCGAGATCCAGGCAAAGCGCCCGCGGCCGATGGACGAGGCCAGCATGTGCCGCCCATCGATGACGGTTTCGTTGAAGACGACATTGCGGACGCCGGCGCGATAGATCAGGCCGGCCAGCATGACCACCAGGAACAGCGGGATCATTGCGACATACAGGGTGACCACCATCATCCCGATCGACCAGCCGCTGGGATTTGCGCTGTCGATTTCAGGTAGTCTTCCCGACATCAGGATCGCCATCACGATGCCGAAGCCGATTATGCCTCCGCCGATCAGAATGAACGCCGGCAGCCACATCTGGCCGTAGAGCTTGTTCAGCCGGGGATCGCACTCGATTGGCCGCCCGCCATAACGCAGGTTGCCGAGCATGTAGTGCCACATCCAGCGCGAAGAGATGGGCGTGAGCAGCCCGGCGGAGAGATAGATAAGCAGGCCGCCGACAATATAGGCCATGAAAGCCCCCCAATATCCGCCGGTGAAATCGAAGCGGACATTGCGATAGCTCGTCACGCGCGCGTTGAAGCGCAGCCCGCGCATGATGAACCAGGGGATCGCAAACAAGAAGATCGCGAACACGAGCAGGCCGAACACAGGGAAGAAGTTCACGACGACGTTGTAACTGACCAGCATCGCAACGACGATGATGCGCCCGACAAGGATGCGCCATGGCAACGCGTGATAGTCGAAGGTGGCACCGGCAAGATGCGTGTTGCCATAGAAGTAACGCTGGCGGCGCACCTTGGCCCATGCCGAGTAGATGCCAAGTGTGAGGATCGTCAAAAGCACGTTGACGATCCAGATACCGAAATATTCGCGTGGGGTACCCGTGAAGCTGAATGGCTCACGGTGCATTGCGAGACTTGGCACGGCAGCCGGCAGCGGGCCTGACATGTCGTTCATGTTGCTTTGTCCCCTGCAATTCCAGGCTGAATGCCACTCTGAGCACCTTGCCAAAAAAGTGAGTCGGCGCAAGCGGTGGCGATCCCTGCTGCGTCGATTGGCCTGCAACGCGCGCTTTTCATTGGCGCGAAGACGTGTTACCAGCCAGCGCCAATCCTGAAAGGGAAATTGAGGAGTCGGCGCTGCATACCTTTGGTTCCAGCGCCCTTTTTCGCATTCCCTTTTCTGCACATATGTAAGGAGTGGCCATGGCGAAAATCATCGAATCCTCCACCGGCGCGCTGGCGCTCACTTTTGACGACGTGCTGCTGCAGCCCGGTCATTCGGAAGTCATGCCCGGCGAGACAGATATCCGCACCCGCATCGCCGGTGATATCGACCTCAACGTGCCGATCATCTCGGCCGCCATGGACACGGTCACCGAGGCGCGCCTCGCCATTGCCATGGCCCAGGCCGGCGGCATCGGCGTCATCCATCGCAATTTCACGCCGGCCGAGCAGGCTGAGCAGGTCCGCCAGGTCAAGAAGTTCGAATCGGGCATGGTCATCAACCCGGTCACCATCGGGCCGGATGCCACGCTCGCCGACGCGCTGTCCTTGATGCGCCACTATACGATTTCGGGCATTCCGGTCGTCGAGAACGGTGGCACCGGCGGTCAGAAGACCGGCCGTCTGGTCGGCATCCTCACCAATCGCGACGTGCGTTTCGCTTCGGACCCCGCCCAGAAGGTCTACGAGCTGATGACGCGCGAGAACCTGATCACGGTCAAGGAGAACGTCGATCAGGAAGAGGCGAAGCGCCTCCTGCATAAGCACCGCATCGAAAAGCTGCTGGTCGTCGACAAGCAGGGCAATTGCGTCGGTCTCATCACTGTCAAGGACATCGAGAAGTCGCAGCTCAACCCCAATGCCACCAAGGATTCGCAGGGCCGCCTGCGTGCTGCCGCCGCCACCAGCGTCGGCGATGACGGCTTCGAGCGTGCCGAGCGCCTGATCGATGCAGGTGTCGACCTTCTGGTCATCGACACGGCCCACGGCCATTCGCAGCGCGTCCTCGACGCCGTTGCCCGCGCCAAGAAGATCTCGAATTCGGTCCGCATCATGGCCGGCAATGTCGCAACCGCCGAGGGCGCCCAGGCGCTGATCGACGCGGGCGCCGATGCGGTCAAGGTCGGCATCGGCCCCGGCTCGATCTGCACCACCCGCATCGTCGCCGGCGTCGGCGTGCCGCAGCTTTCGGCGATCATGTCGGCGGTGGAAGCGGCGCAGAAGTCGAATGTCACTGTGGTGGCCGACGGCGGCATCAAGTTCTCGGGCGATCTCGCCAAGGCACTCGCCGCAGGCGCTGGAGCGGCCATGATCGGCTCGCTGCTGGCTGGCACCGACGAGAGCCCGGGCGAGGTCTATCTGCACCAGGGCCGCTCCTTCAAGGCCTATCGCGGCATGGGTTCGGTGGGCGCCATGGCGCGCGGTTCGGCCGACCGCTACTTCCAGGCCGAGGTGCGCGACACGCTCAAGCTCGTGCCCGAGGGGATCGAGGGCCAGGTCCCCTACAAGGGCCCGGTTGCAGGCGTGCTGCACCAGCTCGCCGGTGGCCTCAAGGCGGCCATGGGTTATGTCGGCGGCCGCGATCTCGAGGACTTCCGCCAGCGCGCTACCTTCGTGCGCATCTCCAATGCCGGCTTGCGCGAAAGCCACGCCCATGACGTGACCATCACCCGCGAAAGCCCGAACTACCCGGGCGGCGCGTGATCCAAACGATCCTCAGGCTGCGCCGACACGCAGCCGCACTCAGCTTCGCCTCGGCGGCGGTCTTCGCCGCCATGACGATGCTGGAGTTCCTCTACTTCCGCAGATTGAGCGGCGGCATGTCGTCGCTCGATCTCCGGTTCTGGGGTTTTTCCGAGAGCGAGGGCTTTGCCTGGGTGGCGGGCCTCGGTCGCCCCGGCGCCGAGACCATCCTGGTCTGGCATTACCTTACCTTCGATCTGGTCTTCCCGACATTGCTGTCGGCCACGCTGGTCAGTCTGATCCTCAAGTCAGGAGATCGCCTGCCGCGCTTTTCAACCCTGTCTGATCGCCTGCGGGCAACCCTCGCGCTGGTTCTGGTGCTGCCTTACACGATATCGGATTACGCCCAGAACCTCGTCGTCGCGCGCATCCTCTCCGACCCGCCATCGGCTGGTGCCGAGGCGATGGCGCTCGCATCCGGTCTGATCGTCGTCAAGTTTGCATTCCTGGCGGTGCCGGTCATTACAATCGCGGCCCTTGTCCTGGCGGCGAGGCGAGCGCGGCCGAATTCAGCTGACCTCGGAAGCCACGGGGCCAGCTGATCGGCTCACAGCCGTATCGAGATTTTCTGCTTCTTCTCGGAGACCGATCCGTCGATGAACTCGAGGTAGTGGGCAAGCAACCCGCGCAGGGTTTCGCCCCTAGTGCGTTCGTTGCGGTCCTTCCTGGCGGCGTCCAGGGACATGGCCGTCAGGTCCAGATCCGGCTCGTGGCCATCCTCGACGGGCGCAGTCTGCCAAGAGGATGCGGCTCCACTTATGCCGCTCAGTGCCTGGACAATGGCCCGTGCCGCCTGTGAACCGTCCGCGCCCGACGGTTCCTTGCTCGCCTGGGCTTCCTTCAGTGCCTTCTGGACTTTCTCCGGAATGGCTGCCGCTTCCTCGAGCTTTTCCTTGGCTTCGGCGGTCTCGATGGCCTTCAAATCCTCGGCGGTCGTTTCCTCGTCAACGACGTCGATCGAGGATTTCTTCTGGCCAACGAGCGTCTCTTCGACCGACTTGGCTCCCCAAGTGACTGCTTCCAACCGTTGCGACGCCTTGCTGCCGGCCTGGCCGGCAAGCCCTTCCGATACCGCCTCGTAGACCCTTTTTGCGGACTCGCCTTCAGGTTCGGCGAATGCTTCGAAGAGGTCGACGACGTTCATGCCGCCGAGGCGGAAGCCAATGGCATCCTCAAGCATCTTCCTGAGACCGCTGTCGCTTGCCAGAAACTCGGTCTTGAATTTTTCGAGGACGAGCTTGGCGACGGCACGAAAGGTGACGCCGTTCTCGCCGGGTTTCGGGATCGAAAAATCGTCCTGCGAGCCGACGCCGATACTCTTGATCAGAGCCTTGTCGCGCCAGCTGCTGCCTTCCTCGACGGCCTTTGGATCGCCGTCACGGCCGACACCCATCTTGCCGTTGAGATAGTCGACGGCCCTCTCGACCATTGCGAACATTGCTTCCATCGGCGTCAGACTGATGCCGAAATAGTGTTCGTTGATCGCCTGCATGTCCTTTGGACGCGCCGGCGTTGCCGGTGCCATTCCGTTGAGCGGCGCCAAGCCCGAACCCCGAACGTCCTCGCGCATCGCGCGCTCGCGTGCGTAGGTTGCCGACTGAATGACGGTCAGGGCAGGCTGATAACGATTGGCAGTTGCCGGAAGCATCATGTTCGGTCGATCATTGAACTGCGTTGGGAAAGATTCAGCCGAAACCTGTAAATTCTCCATTAAGCACAGCGGGCATGCAATGCTTGAGCTTAACCTGAAATAGATCGCTGATCCGAGGAAAACTGATGAACCAAACTGCCATCTTCTGGCCCATGCTTGCGCAAGTCTTGCTGGTCTATATCGTCTATGGCGTGCTTTCGGCGCGGCGCCGGAACGCGGTCCGCTCGGGCGAGGCCCGCATCAATCAGTTCAAGACGCGCGCTGCCGAGCCCGAATCGAGCATCACCGCCGCCAACAACATCATCAACCAGTTCGAATTGCCGGTGCTCTTCTACGCCGCCTGCCTGTCGCTCTACATGACGTCAGGCGTGTCTTATGTCGCGCTCGTTCTGGCCTGGCTGTTCGTAACGACGCGCTATGCGCATGCCTGGTTCCACCTGACCACCAACAGGGTCAAGTTCCGCAGCCGGGCATTCATCCTCGGCGCAGCGCTGCTGGCGTTGTTGTGGATCTGGTTTGCGCTGCACCTCGCAGGCGCAGTCTAGGAAGAGGAGGGGCGAGGCTCTGCGCCTCAGCCCTCGATGTCGAAAATCGCGATGCGGCGCTTGTCGAACTTGATTGCGATCTCGCCGCGCACCAGCCGGAGCGCAGATTCGCCGAACACGGCACGGCGCCAGCCCTGCAGGGCTGGCACGTCGGCGGCTTCGCCTTCGGCGGCGATCCGGTCGATGTCGTCGCCCGAGGCAAGCACCTTGGTCGCCACGCCTTCCTTCTCGGAAACCAGCCTGAGCAGGACCTTGAGCAGTTCGGCTGCGGCGCTCGAGCCTTCCGGCGGCTGGAACGTCTTGGGCAGGCGGGGCATCTGGTCGCGCGGAATGTCGAGTGCCGCGTTGACCACGGCAAGCAATGACGCTGCCGGCGACGAGCGTTCCCAGCCCTTGGGCGTGGTGCGCAGACGGGAAAGTGCGGTGGCGTCGCGCGGCGCCTGCTGGGCGATCTCGTAGATGGCGTCATCCTTGAGCACGCGGCCGCGGGGCACGTTGCGATCGCGCGCCTCGCGCTCGCGCCAGGCGGCAACCGCCTGCACGATGGCGAGCTCCTGTGGCTTGCGCAGCCGCATCTTCAGCCGCTTCCAGGCATCCTCGGGATGCGGGTCGTAGGTATCGCGGGAGGTCAGGACCTCCATCTCCTCGTTCAGCCAATGGGCGCGGTTCTCGCGCTCCAGCTCGGTCTTCAGGTGCTCGTAGACGCCGATGAGATGGGTGACATCGGCCAGCGCATAGTCGAGCTGCTTTTCCGACAGCGGGCGGTGTCGCCAGTCGGTGAAGCGCGACGACTTGTCGATGCGCCCGCCCGTCACCTTCTGTACGATCTGTTCGTAAGAGACGCTGTCGCCGAAGCCGCAGACCATCGCCGCCACCTGGGTGTCGAAGACAGGGTGCGGAATGAGATTGCCCAGGTGGAAGATGATTTCGATGTCCTGCCGGGCGGCATGGAACACCTTGGTCACCGCTTCGTTGCCCATCAGCCGGAAGAACGGCGCAAGATCGAGGCCGGGCGCCAGGGGGTCGACAAGCGCCGACACGCCGGGTGCCGCCATCTGAATCAGGCAGAGCTCGGGCCAGAAAGTGGTTTCGCGAATGAACTCGGTGTCGACCGTAACGAAATTGGATTTTTCGAGCGCGGCTACGGCAGTTTCGAGTTCTTCCTGGGTCGTTATTACATGCATAATATTGCTTTGGTCAGAACGCGTTGTCTTTCCATTTCAGCCACGCGCCCATTCGTCAAGCGTTCGTCGCGCCGTCCGACGGTTAGACGGCGTTTGAATCGTTGCCATTGCCTGTGCGGCCGGCAAAACGCGCAAAAATCGGCGATGTTCTCAAGAGGGCGAAGAATCGGCTGCGATGCCCTGCGGGCACCGGCGAGCGCGCGCCCATGCGATAGGCGATGACGACGATGAAGATGAGATAGATGCTGGCGGCGAATGCAAACAGCGAATGCGGCCCATAGCGTTCCATGAACAGCGAGGCGACCAGCGGTCCGGCAATCGCCCCCACCGAGTAGAACAGCATCAGCGCTGCGTTCACCAGTACGAACTCGCCTTTCTCGGCCCGGTCGTTGGCGTGTGCTGCCGACAGCGAGTAGAGCGGCATCGCAAACGAGCCGAAGACGAAGACGAGCGCGAAATTGGCAATCGTCGAGTTGCCGGCGAGGAAAACGAGCATCAGCGCCGAGATCATGGCACCGGCGGTGGTGACGAGCAGCACAAGCCGCCGGTCCCACAGGTCTGACAGATAGCCGAGCGGGTACTGGATCAGCGCGCCGCCGATGATGCCGACGCTGACGAAGGTGACGACGTCCGTCACCGACATGCCGATCTGCTCGGCATAGATCGGGCTCATCGTGCGGAAGGCGCTGTTGGTGATGCCGACGAAGATGCAACCCACCGCACCCAGCGGTGAAATCTGCCAGGCGCGCTTGAGGTCGAGCTTGACGTCTTCGGGCGGTGTCGGGTTGGAGCGGTCGCCGAGCGACACCGGCACCAGCGACAGCGTGATCATGATCGACATGATGGCGAAGATGGTGAAGCCGCCTGCGCCAAAGACGGGGATCATGAACTGCGCGCCCGTTACCGAGCCGATGTCGATGATGCGGTAGATCGCCAGCACCCGGGCGCGGTCGTGGTTGGAGGCGCCGGAGTTGAGCCAGCTTTCCATTACGGTGAACAGCCCGGCAAAACAGAATCCGGTGGTGAAGCGGATCAGCGACCACATGAACGGATCAATGATCAGCACCAGCGTCAGCGTCGCGGCCGCGGCGATGGCTGCAAGGGTGGCGAAGGCGCGAACGTGGCCGACGGCCTTCATCATCCGGGTGATGAAGATGCAGCCCAAAAGGAAGCCGATGAAATAGGCCGTTCCCATCAGCCCGATGGTTGCGGGCGTGAAGCCTTCCTGGGCGCCGCGCAATGCGATCAGCGTACCCTGCAGGCCGTTGCCGCCCAGCAAGATGCCAGCCGTGATGAGAAGGGGGATCAGGGGGCGTATGGAGTACATTCGACAGCGCGACAAAAACCTGACTTGGCTACAGTTACCCCGACCGGTCAACGTCTTACCGTCACTGGTGCGACATATTTCGTCGGCTGCGCCAACCTTGGCTTTCAGGTAGCGGATAGCTTGCGCTCCCGCCCTCAGAGCGCAGGGAGCCTGATATGACCACGCTGACCGTCAGCACGAGCATCGACAGCGAAACCGCAAGCCTCATCGGCGACGGGCTTAATGCCTACAACCACAAGGCGGCCGGGCCGCACAACGACCAGGATCTGTGGATCGTCGCCCGCGACGGCCAGGGCATGGTCGCAGGCGGCCTCAAGGGCTCGTCAGAATACACCTGGCTGTTCGTCGAGTGGCTGTGGATCGGACCTCAGCATCGCGGCAGTGGCCTCGGCACGCAGCTTCTTGCCAAAGCAGAGGAAGAAGCCCGCCAGCGCCGCTGCATCGGCATCCATCTCGATTCGTATACGTTCCAGGCGCCGGAGTTCTACAAGCGGCAGGGATATGAGGAGTTCGGCCGCATCGACGATTATCCGGTCGGTCATTCCAGGGTGTGGCTCAAGAAGCGGTTTTGACCCCACTCTAAGGCGGTCTAAAAACCGCTTTACCTTGACAAAGCCGGGTACGCATGCGCTTTTCGCGCGAATTTTAGGCCCCGGCGCATCAGGCGCTGACGGCGCCGCGCAACAATAGCCCGAACCGGAACTTTGCCATGCACCGTTACCGCAGCCACACCTGCGCACAATTGAGGAAATCCGACGTCGGCTCCGCCGTCCGCCTGTCCGGCTGGGTGCACCGCGTCCGCGACCACGGCGGCCTGCTGTTCATCGACATGCGCGATCATTATGGCCTGACGCAGATCGTCGCCGATCCTGATTCGCCCGCCTTCAAGGTCGCCGAGACCGTGCGCGGCGAGTGGGTCATCCGCGTCGATGGCGAGGTCAAGGCGCGCATGGCCGAGGCCGTCAACGGCAACCTGCCGACCGGCGAGATCGAAGTCTTCGCCAAGGAAATCGAGGTGCTGTCGGTTTCCAAGGAATTGCCGCTGCCGGTGTTCGGCGAGCCGGAATATCCTGAAGACATCCGCCTCAAGTACCGCTTCCTCGACCTGCGTCGTGAAACGCTGCACAAGAACATTGTCGCGCGCACCAAGATCATCGCCGAAATGCGCAACCGCATGGGCGCCGAAGGCTTCACCGAATATTCGACGCCGATCCTGACGGCTTCGTCGCCGGAAGGCGCTCGCGACTTCCTGGTGCCGTCCCGCATCCATCCGGGCAAGTTTTTCGCGCTGCCGCAGGCCCCGCAGCAGTACAAGCAGCTGTTGATGGTCGCTGGCTTTGACCGCTATTTCCAGATCGCGCCGTGCTTCCGCGACGAAGACCCGCGCGCCGACCGCCTGCCGGGCGAATTCTATCAGCTCGACCTCGAAATGAGCTTCGTGACCCAGGAAGACGTCTGGAACACGATGGAGCCGGTGATGCGCGGCGTGTTCGAGAAGTTTGCCGACGGCAAGCCGGTCACCCAGAAATTCCGGCGCATTCCTTATGACACGGCGCTGCGCACCTACGGCAGCGACAAGCCCGACCTGCGCAACCCTATCGAGATCCAGGAAGTCACCAGGCATTTCGATGGCTCGGGCTTCAAGGTTTTTGCGGGCATGATCGCCTCGGACCCGAAGGTTGAAGTCTGGGCGATCCCGGCCAAAACAGGCGGCAGCCGTGCATTCTGCGACCGCATGAACGCCTGGGCGCAAAGCGAGGGCCAGCCAGGCCTCGGCTATATCTTCTGGCGCAAGGAAGGCGACAAGCTCGAGGGAGCAGGTCCGATTGCCAAGAACATCGGCGAAGAGCGCACTGAGGCGATCCGCCAGCAGCTTGGCCTGTCGGATGGTGACGCGGCATTCTTCGTTGCTGGCGACCCCAAGAAGTTCGTCTCGTTTGCAGGTGCCGCGCGCACGCGCGCAGGTGAGGAATTGAACCTCGTCGACCGCGACCGCTTCGAGCTTTGCTGGATCATCGACTTCCCGTTCTACGAATGGCTGGAAGACGAAAAGAAGATCGACTTCGCCCACAACCCGTTCTCAATGCCGCAGGGCGGCCTGGATGCGCTGACCAACCAGGACCCGCTGACCATCAAGGCCTATCAATACGACATGGTCTGCAACGGCTTCGAAATCGCATCCGGTTCGATCCGCAACCAGCTGCCCGAGCTGATGGTCAAGGCGTTCGAACTGACCGGCAAGACGCGCGAAGAGGTCGAAGAGCAGTTCGGCGGCCTCTACCGCGCCTTCCAGTACGGCGCGCCGCCGCATGGCGGCATGGCGGCCGGTGTCGATCGCGTCATCATGCTGCTCGTCGGGGCAAAGAACCTGCGTGAAGTGACGCTGTTCCCGATGAACCAGCAGGCGCAGGATCTGCTGATGAACGCTCCGGCCGAAGCCACGCCGCAGCAGCTGCGCGAGCTGTCGCTGCGCGTCGCTGTGGCCAAGAAAGAAGCTTAAGACATCAGCGCAAGCGACTCTTTCGACTCGATAAAGTCACTACAAAAAAGCCCGGCATCGTTGCCGGGCTTTTTCGTTTCAGGCTGGAGCAGCCAGGATCAGTCCTGGTTGGCCTTGACCGTGAGGCCGAGCGTGTTCGGCAGTTCCTTCGGGTTGGCCATGCCGTTGGCGGCCAGCAGCGCGAACGGAACCGGCGAACCGGGCTTGGCCGCGATCTCGAGCGACTTCGGGTCGTCTAGATAGGCCGTCACGGCGTCCGTCACCTGCTTCGTCAGCTCGGCGTTGTTGAGCTCCATCATCATGAACGGCACGATCGCCTTGGCCTGGTTGGCAATGTCCTTGGCCGTCATGCCCTGCTGCTTGGCGACGTAGTCGAGCACCTTGTTGGTGATCGAGTCGTCGTCGAAGCGCACCGTTGCCGCGTTGAAGGTCAGCTGCTGCATCAGGCCGAGCATGGCCAGGCCCTGGGCCGAATTGTCGGCACCCTCAGGCTGGGCAGCCATCTGCTTCTGCAGGTCCTGCACCGACTTCAGGAAGGCCAGCGTGTAGCCGCCGAGGTCGAAGGTCATGCCCAGCGTGCCGGCGTTGTCGACGGTGATGTCGTACTTGGTCAGCGCCATGTTGCCGTCGGTCGGCTGCCATGTGCCGGCCATGTCGAAGCTGCCGCTGATCGCCTGATAGCCGAGAGCGTCGATCACTTCCTTGGACTTGGGGTCCTCGACGAGACTGAGATCGGCCGTGAACTTCTCGGCGCCGCCGGTGAAGTCCATCGCCTTGCCATCCTTCGGCGGCGTGATCTGGGCCTCGAAGTTGCTCATCTGGAAGGCCTGCTTGTCGCCGACCTTGATGCTGACATTCTCGAGTGCCGCCGTCTCGTACATCATGATGGAGCCGAGCGGCTCGGTGGAGCCTTCTGCCGGCAGCGAAACGTTGCCGAGCGTGAACTCGCTCACGTCGACCGTCGCACCGTCCTTGTTGAGATTGTACGGCTCGGTGCTGATCGTCTCGATCTTGTAGCCGCCATTCTCCTCAGTGACCCCGCTGAGCGTCAGCTTACCGATTTCGAAGGGCTTGTCCTCGCCCGCCACCGTGATCGTGGTGCCTTCGAGCACCATCTCGGATGCGTCGCCGGACACGCCGCTCCAGCCGAGGGTCACGTTCTGCAGGGCCATCAGGCCTTTCAGCCGCTCGGCGACCGCCGTGGCGTCCTGCGCAAATGCGCCATGCAGCGGCAAGGCCACGAGAAAGGTTGTAAGTGCGAGCTTGCGGAATGCAGAGCGGTGTTGCGTCATCATGGTTCCCTGAGACTGTGAGGAATCGTTTCGCCTTTCGTCCGTCACGAACTGGACTGGAAGAAGGCACCGTGGCGACAATGGCCGCAATTCGGCGAAAAAGGCAATCGCTGCAATGCAACACGCGTAAAAATGGTGAATGAGCCGCTGATCCAGAGAATGCTACTTTAGCGAGCGGAGAAATTTGTCGCATCCGGGCGCCATCCGCCCTTGCTTTTGCCGACAAGGCTTGCTGCGAATCGCCCGTTCCGTTAGTCCAAACCCCATGGGAAAAGGGCTTGTGCCGCCTGCTGGCGGCAGTGACAACATCGAACCGGTCGACCTCAAGAAGGCGCTCGAAGAGCGCTATCTCGCCTATGCGCTGTCGACCATCATGCATCGGGCGCTGCCCGACGTGCGCGACGGGCTGAAGCCGGTTCATCGCCGCATCATGCATGCCATGCGGCTGCTCAGGCTCAACCCGGACCAGGGCTTTGCCAAATGCGCCCGCATCGTCGGCGAGGTCATGGGCAAGTTCCACCCGCATGGCGACCAGTCTATCTATGACGCGCTGGTGCGCCTGGCGCAGGATTTTTCGGTCCGCTATCCGCTCGTCGACGGGCAGGGCAACTTCGGCAACATCGATGGCGATAGCGCTGCTGCGATGCGCTACACCGAAGCGCGCATGACCGAGGTGTCGGTCTCGCTGCTCGAAGGCATCACCGAGGACGCGGTCGATTACCGCCCGACCTATAACGAGGAGGACGAAGAGCCTGTCGTCCTGCCGGGCGCGTTCCCCAACCTGCTCGCCAATGGCTCGTCCGGCATCGCGGTTGGCATGGCGACGTCGATCCCGCCGCACAATGCGGCCGAGCTGTGCAGTGCTGCCCTCTACCTCATAGACAATCCCGAAGCCTCGGTCACCGACCTGATGACCTCGCCGGGCGAGTGGGACCGTATCAAGGACGATCCCGAGCAGCGCTTTGCTTGCAAGGTGCGCGGTCCCGATTTCCCCACCGGCGGCAGCATCGATGACGACTGGGCGACCATCGTCAATGCCTATGAGACCGGTCGCGGCGGCTTCCGCGTCCGCGCCATGTGGGAGCAGGAGGATCAGGGCAGGGGCACCTGGAACATTGTCGTCACCCAGATCCCCTATGGTGTGCAGAAGGCGCGGCTGATCGAAAAGATCGCCGAGCTGCTGATCGCCCGCAAGTTGCCCTTGCTTGAAGACATCCGCGACGAAAGTGCTGAAGACATCCGCGTCGTCCTGGTGCCCAAGAGCCGAACGGTCGATCCGGGCCTGTTGATGGAATCGCTCTACAAGCTCACCGAGCTTGAAAGCCGCTTCCCGCTCAACATGAATGTCTTGTCGCGCGGCAAGGTGCCGAACGTGCTGTCGCTGAAGAGCGTGCTGCGCGAATGGCTCGACCACCGCCGCGAGGTGCTGGTCCGCCGCTCGAAGTTCCGCCTCGGCGAGATCGAGAAGCGGCTGGAAATCCTCGGCGGCTACCTGATCGCCTATCTCAACATCGATGAGGTCATCCGCATCATCCGCGAGGAGGATGAGCCCAAGCGTGCCATGATGGCGCGCTGGGACCTGACCGACAATCAGGCCGAGGCCATCCTCAACATGCGCCTGAGGGCGTTGCGCAAGCTCGAGGAATTCGAGATCCGCAAAGAGCACGACGCACTCAGCACCGAGAAGAAGCAGATCGAAGCGCTGCTGGCATCCGACACCAAGCAGTGGGCGACCATCAAGTGGGAAGTGAGCCAGGTTCGCGAGCATTACGGACCTGAGACCGAGCTTGGCCGCCGACGCACCAGGTTCACCGATGCGCCCGACCACGACCTGACCGACATCCAGCACGCGATGATCGAGAAGGAGCCGGTGACGGTCGTCGTCTCCGAAAAAGGCTGGCTGCGAGCGATGAAGGGGCATCTCGCCGACTTCTCGCAGCTGTCCTTCAAGGAGGGCGACAGCCTCAAGCTCGCCTTCCATGCCCAGACGACAGACAAGATTCTGGTCTTCACCACGGGCGGAAAATTCTACACCATCGGCGCCGACCGACTGCCGGGCGGCCGCGGCCACGGCGAGCCGATCCGCATCATCGTCGACATGGAAAACGACCAGGACATCGTCACTGCCTTTGTCCACGATCCCAAGCGCAAACTGCTTTTGGCCAGCTACGAAGGCAATGGGTTCGTGGTGCCAGAGGAAGAGGTCGTCGCCAACACCCGCAAGGGCAAGCAGGTGATGAACATCAAGACACCGGATGAAGCCAAGCTGTGCGTGCCGCTGGCCGGCGATCACGTCGCCATCGTCGGCGAAAACCGCAAGATGCTTGTGTTTGCCTTGCAGGAAATCCCCGAGATGACCCGCGGCAAGGGTGTCCGCCTGCAGAAATACAAGGATGGCGGGGTGCTCGACCTGAAGACTTTCGCCATGGAGGCTGGCCTCACATGGCAGGATTCGGCCGAGCGCACCTTCACACGGACGCGTGAAGAGCTGATGGAATGGATCGGCACGCGCGCGACCGCCGGCCGCATGGTGCCCAAGGGCTTCCCGCGCACCGGCCGCTTCGGCTGATGGCACGGGACTTAAGCCCGGTCACAAAGTTTTCGTGCGTGGCGATGTATAAGGCACTATGATCCTCGCACCGGCGACCTTGCTGTCGCCGGGCGTGCAACACGGGTCCACTGCAGGGCCGAGGAGATCAAGGCCCTTGAACGCGAAAGACCCACGCAAACCAGAACGCGAACCGAGATTGCTCGGCCCGGCGACGCCTCTGCGGGCAGCCCTTGTACCGCCATTGTCGGCGGCGCGCTGGCTTCTGGTTCTGATCGTTGCGGCGGGCATCTACTTCTTCCACGGCTTCCTCGTGCCGGTGCTTGCGGCGCTCGTCATCGCCTTTGCCAGCTGGCCGCTCTATCGGCGTTTGCTGGTCGCCGTTGATGGCAACAGGACCATCGGCGCCACGCTGGCGCTGCTGTTCATCATCGCTTTCCTCGTGGTGCCGATCTCGTTCGCCTCGACCTACGCCATCAATGAAATCCGCGAATGGTTCAGCTGGGCCGTAGACACCAACCGGCATGGCGCGCCGACGCCTCTGTGGATCGCCAATTTGCCCATAGCGGGCGAATGGCTGAACGAGCAGTGGACGCGCTACATCGGCCATCCCGGCTCGATCGGCGAACTGATCCAGATCGTCAGCGGCGCCAACATAGGCACCATCTATCGCGGCGTGCTCGCCGCCGGCGGCAGCGCCTTCGGCATTCTGCTGACGTTGCTGTTCATGTTGATTGCACTGTTTTTCACCTATCGCGATGGCGAGCATTTCGTCGGCCAGCTCGACCGTCTCGGCGAGCGCATCCTGCCGATGCGCTGGGAGCGCATCTCGCGCGTCGTGCCCAAGACGATCAGCGCGACAGTCACGGGAATGACACTGATCGCCATCGGCGAAGGCGTGGTGCTGGGCGTCGCATACTGGATTGCCGGCGTACCCTCGCCAGTCACGCTTGGCGTGCTCACCGGCTTCATGGCTCTGATTCCCGGAGGCGCGCCGCTGGCCTTCACCCTGGTGTCGATCTACCTGGTCGCCAGCGGCTCGCCCGTGGCAGGCGTAGCCCTGTTCGCATGGGGCTCGATAGAACTCTTCATTGTCGACAAGACCCTGCGTCCAAAGCTGGTCGGCGGCCCGATCAAGTTGCCGTTCCTGCCGACCTTTTTCGGCCTGATCGGCGGCGTCAAGACGATGGGTTTCCTGGGGCTGTTCATCGGCCCCGTGCTGATGGCGCTGCTGGTCGCCATCTGGCGCGAATGGATCCGTGAGATCGAATTGTCCGACGAGGCGACCCTGATTGCCGCCAACGCCCCGCTGGAAGGCGAGGCACCCCGGGCGCTCGAGCCGCCGCGGGACGAAACCCAGCAGAAGCGTACCCAGGCTGGCTGAGCCTGGGTTAAGCCGCCTGCTGGAGGGCGGCGCCGAAGCGGCGCTTGCGGCTTTCGGAAAGCTGCCAGATTGAATGGGCAACCAGCGTGACGATGAGGATCGCGCCGCCGATCAGGCTGTTGGTCGTCGGCACCTCGGCAAAGATCATCCACACCCAGATTGGCGCCAGCACCGTCTCCAGCAGGTAGAACATCGCGACCTCCGGTCCAGACAGATATTTCGGGCCATTGGCGAGACAGAAGAACGAGATCGGCATTATCACCGCGCCGTTGAAGATGATCCACCACGGCGCGTCGATCTGGAAGCCTGTCTTCGACACCATGAACATCGCAACCAGACAGGGGAAAAGCACGCCGACAAGTGCCGTGAAGCCCATGTCCTTGCCGCTGGCCCGCGAGATGGTGATGGCGGAGGCGATGCAGAACGCCGAGCAGACCGCCATGAAGTCGCCGAACAGATGGCCGGTGCCGATCGAACCGCCGACGATGATCAAAACGCCGCCGACCATGAACAGCATTGCCAGCATGGTTGCGGGGCGTGGCTTCTCACGCAGGAATATCCACGACAGCGCGGCCGCGAAGACCGTGTTGAAGGCGAGGATGAACACCAGGTTTGCCGTAGACGTGTTGTAGACGGCGGTGATGAACGTCACCGAGCCGATGCCGTAGAGGCTCGCCACCACAAGGCCAGCCTTGCCGGGAATGAGTTTCGGCGCGTTGCGATCGAACGAACGCCAGATGGACCAGATCACGATCGCCGCAAGGAATGTCACGCCGCTGCGTGTCATCAGGATCGACCAACTGTTGCCGGCGGCAAGCTTAATCAGAGGAATGTCGACGGTCAGCGCCAGCCCGCCAATCCCGGTCAGCAACAGTCCCTTGGAATGATTGGATTGCATGCCCGCCACGTTTCCCTCTGCCAGATGGTCGACGGCAGCGTGGAAAACGGGCCGGACTGTTCAGCTCTAGCCTTCGAAACGTTCCCAGCCCTTGGGGCCGAGATGCTCCTGCGGCGTGAAGCGCACCTTATAGTTCATCTTGCGCGAACCGTTGACCCAGTAGCCAAGATAGACGTGGGGCAGGCCCATGGCGCGCGCCCGGGCTATATGGTCGAGGATCATGAAGGTGCCAAGCGACCGCTCGTCCATTTCCGGGTTGTAATAGGAATAGACCATCGACAGGCCGTCGGCCATCTTGTCGGTCAGCGCAACCGCCATCAACTCGCCTTGACCCTTGCCGGTGATGAAGCTGTCGGGGCCACGGCGGCGATATTCGATCACCTTGGTGTCCACATGGGTGTCCTCGACCATCATGGCATAGTCGAGCACGGTCATGTCGGACATGCCGCCCCTGCGGTGGCGAGCGTCGAGATAGGAGCGGAACAGCGAATATTGCTCGGTCGACGGCTCTGCGTCGTGCATGGCGCCGATAAGATCGGAATTTCGATCGATCACCCGCCGCATGTTGCGTGTCGGCAGGAACTCCTGCGCCAGGATGCGGACCGAAACACAGGCTCGGCAGGTCTCGCAGGCCGGTCGGTAGGCAATGTTCTGCGACCGCCTGAAACCGCCCTGCGTCAGCAGGTCGTTCATTTCAGGCGCCTTGTCGCCGACAAGATGGGTAAACACCTTCCGTTCGAACTGACCCTCAAGATAGGGGCAGGGAGACGGCGCCGTCAGGAAGAATTGCGGAGAATGGGTAGGATGCTGCGTCATTGCGCGTCAGGAAGACTCCCCACGAACACCCCTAGCTTGGCCTTGGCGGCGAAAATTTCAACATGAATGTGAAGGCAAGTGGGTATTTTGCCTTCACATTTTGGCGCAAGCGCAGGTTTTGACTCGGTTTCTGCTCATTTCAGCGGTCGCTGCGGCTCACCACAGTGCCGAGAAGCAGGTCGTGCAGAGTGCGCTTGCGGTCCGAAAACAGCGTCACCAGCAGGATCAGCGGCGTCAGCACCACGTTGCCGGCCCAGAAAAGCACCGAGTGAACCACGGCCAGCATGCCGTCGACCGGCCTCCCGTCGAGGCGGTCGAGCCGGATACCCATCATGCGCATGCCTGTCGTCGCCTGGTTCGGGCCGCCCAGCGTCGACCACACATACATGATCGCCACCAGCGGGAATAGGAGACCGAAAAGCGCCCAGCCAAGGCCAAGCGTCAGGATGCCGAGAAAGAAGATGATGATGGCGAAGGGGATCATCAAAAGGCCGACGATCAAGTAGTCGACGCAGAACGCCAGTATCCGCCGCGTCCGCACCCCGTCATAGGCCCTGACGTCGTCGAGCCTGCTGGTGATGATTTCGCCGTCCAGAACGCGTGCGGTCATTGTTTCCTCTATGGCGGGCGAGCGTGCCCGCGCACGTATTCAGATGGGAATTGCTACGACGGATTCAAGAAACGCTATGGGTATCCGTCATGCTTGGAGGGAGTTCAGCCCTTCAGCATCTCCGCCACCTCGGGCGCGAAATAGGTCAGGATGCCGTCGCAGCCGGCGCGCTTGAAGGCCAGCAGGCTTTCCAGCATCGCCTTCTCACCGTCTATCCAGCCATTGGCACCGGCGGCCTTGATCATCGAATACTCGCCCGACACCTGGTAGGCGAAGGTCGGCACGCGGAACTCTTGCTTGAGCCGGTGGATGATGTCGAGATAGGGCAGGCCGGGCTTGACCATCAGCATGTCGGCGCCCTCCGCCAGGTCCTGCTCGGCCTCGCGCATGGCCTCGTCGGCATTGGCATGGTCGAGATAGTAGGTCTTCTTGTCGCCCTTGAGCAGGCCCTGCGTGCCGATCGCCTCGCGATAGGGGCCATAGAAGGCCGAGGCGAACTTGGTCGCATAGGACATGATCGCCACGTCCTGGAAGCCGTTGTCGTCGAGCGCGTCGCGGATCGCGCCGATGCGGCCATCCATCATGTCGGAGGGGGCGATGATATCAGCGCCGGCGGCGGCCTGCAGCACGGCTGCGGCCGCCACCTGGGCGACCGTCTCGTCGTTGACGATGATGCCGTCGCGCAGGATGCCATCATGGCCATGGCTGGTGAAGGGGTCGAGCGCGACATCGGTGATGATGCCGATCTCGGGCACCGCCGCCTTGATGGCGCGGGTCGTGCGATTGATCAGGTTGTCGGGCTCCAGGATGTGCGAACCCGTCTGGTCGCGCAGGCCCATGTCGACATTCGGAAAGGTCGCAAGTGCGGGAATGCCGAGCTTTGCCGCGCGCTCCGCTTCCTTGACCGCGAGATCGACCGAAAGACGGAACACACCGGGCATGGCCGGTATGGCTTCGCGGCGGTTCTCGCCGTCGATGATGAAGATCGGCCAGATCAGGTCGTCGACGCTCAGCTTGCTTTCCTGCACGAGGCGGCGCGACCAGTCGGCCTTGCGCATGCGGCGCAGGCGTCGGCTGCCGGTGATCTCGTCGACGCTACGCGCGCCGGCTGGCTTGGCGGGGGTGAACTTGTTCATCGATGGTCTCCGGATTGTGCGGTTTTTAGCATGCCGCTTTGCCGAAGACCAAGCCGCTGCATGCTGCCTGCGGCATTGACGCACCCACGCGCAGCACATTAGCTCTGCGGACGGCTTCGATGTGAGGGAATCTCTTGGACAAGGATTTTGGCGGCGGCGACGAAATCCGCTTCGAGCGGACCGGCAGGGCCGGCATCGTTACGCTGACGCGACCGCAGGCGCTCAATGCGCTGACCCACAACATGGTCCTTGCGTTGTCTCGCGCGCTCAAGGCCTGGGAGCACGACCGCGACGTGGCGCTGGTCGTAGTCAAGGCCGAAGGCAGGGCATTTTGCGCCGGCGGCGACATCATGAATGTTTACGAAAGCCGCAACATCGGCTCCCCGCCCGTGCAGTTCTTCGCCGACGAGTATCGGCTCAACGCGCATATCGAACGTTACTCCAAGCCCTATGTCTCGCTGATCGACGGCATTGTCATGGGCGGCGGCGTCGGCATCTCATGCCATGGGTCGCACCGGGTGATGACCGAGAACGCCTTGTTTGCAATGCCCGAGGTCGGCATCGGCTTTTTCCCCGACGTCGGTGGCAGCCATATCCTGCCCGACCTCGGCGGCTATTTCGGCATGTATCTGGCGCTCACCGGCAACCGCATCCGTTATGGCGATGCGCTCTGGTCGGGGCTTGCCACCCACACCATTGCCGCCGAGGGCCTGACAGGCCTGCTCGAACGCCTGTGCGAGACAGGCGAGGCGGAGGCTATCCTGCGCAATTATTTCCGAACCGCAACCCGCGAAACCGATCGCGACACGCTGGAGGCGATCGCGCTGCACTTCTCCAGGCCGACGCTTTATGACGTGATCGAAAGCCTGCAAGCTGAAGCAGCGTCGAGCGCGTTTGCCTCAAAGACCCTCGCCACCATCCTGACGCGCTCGCCGACCAGCCTTGCTGTCACGTTCCGGCAGGTGCGCGCCGGCCTCACCATGTCGATGGACGATTGCATGCGGATGGAGTTTCGCATCCTCAACCGCATGCTTTCAGGCCACGATTTCTACGAAGGCATCCGCGCCGTCCTGGTCGACAAGGGCTCGACGCCCGTCTGGCAGCCGGCGCGTCTGGATGATGTCGACCCGGCCGACATCGACCGTTACTTCGAGACCCTTGATGACAGGGAACTCGCCCTGTGAACGGAAGCGTCAGCCAGCTCCGCGAACTGCATCCTTCGGCAGTGGAAAGCGCATTTGCGATTTTCCTGCGCGTCGTCGCTGCCTATTGCCTGCTGTTCGGCATTCTTTACTGGACCCGGCTCATCGGCATCTATGAGGGTCCGCTCTGGCGTTTCGATCTGATGCCCATCCATTGGCAGGTCGCATCAGTCACCCTGTCCGTCTTCTTTCCCTTTGCGGCCATCGGCCTGTGGATGTTGTCGTCCTGGGGGCCGGTGATCTGGTTCATCTGCGCGACAACCGAGACCGTCATGTATGTCGGCTTCCCCGATCTCTTCGGCAGCCGGCCGTTGATCGTCGCCGCCCATCTGGTGGTGGCGCTCGCCTACACTGCATTCCGCGTCGTTTTGCACCTGCAAAGGCGCGGCAAAGAGCAGTAGCCAGCGCTTTCAACGCGTTGCCGGCCGTTCAATAAAATTCAAGGTTAATTATTCTTGCTCGGACGGGGGTTCGTTAACCCTCTTTCGAAACCAGTGCTTGGTAAGCCCTTGTTAAGCCTGACGTTTAAGTCGAATTTTATGGGTATTCGATAAGTTCGCGATCAAGGTGACAACAAACAAAAAAGTCACCAGGCGACAACAGAGAGGCAAAGACAATGATCAATTCGCGTCAGGCGGCCAAGCCCGCAATGGTATCCGAAGATCGCAACGAAGCGATCCGTTCGCTTTACATGGAATCCCTGCAGCTGGTCGAAAGACTTCATCGCCGTCTTCTTGATGTTATCAAGGATGAGTTCGACCGCAATGGCCGCAGCGATATCAATGCGATCCAGGCTCTGCTGCTGTTCAACATCGGCAATGCCGAGCTGACCGCCGGTGAATTGCGCTCTCGTGGCTACTATCTCGGCTCCAATGTTTCGTACAATCTCAAGAAGCTTGTCGAGCTCGGCTTCATCAACCACCAGCGCTCGCGCATCGACCGTCGCTCGGTCCGCGTCAGCCTGACGCCGAAGGGCCAGGACGTCGCTGAAGTCGTCGCCGGTCTCTATGACCGCCACGTCGGCTCGATCGAGCAGGTCGGTGGCATCAACACCGACGAATTCAAGCAGATGAACCGCGCTCTGCAGCGCTTGGACCGCTTCTGGAACGACACCATCGCCTACCGCATGTAAGCCTGACGGCTGGCGCGGCGCCGCAAGTCCGCCCAAAAGGAAACGACCTCCAGTCGCAGGGCCGGTTGCAGAAATGCACCGGCTCTTCCTTTTTTGGTCCGTGGGCTTGCAATGAAAGGCCTCATAGCCATTTTGCCGCCATATTCGGATGAAAACCGAAATGTCTGTGATGTGCCAAATGCTGCCAGTTCGGCCGTCAGCAATCCGCACGGTGACGCAACGTCTTCTGCGTCGGCGATGCAGGATTATGGTTGGCTAATTGTTAAGCATGGCCGTCGTATCGTCGCGGGGAAATTTTTCCTGCCGGTTGAGTTGCACGAACATGTCTGGGAAGCCCATGAAAACTAACCGCCGTTTCTTCCTCACCGGTGCCGGCGCGATCGCTCTGGCTGCCATCTCTGGCGTTGCCAGTGCCCAGGACGCGGTTAATGAAGTTCTCGGCTCCTCGCGCCGCGGCAACTGGGACGACGAGTTTGACGCCAAGGTAAGCCAGGGCGCCAAGGTCGCCTCGACGCTGCCCGTGTTCTCGCCCCAGACAATCGGCTTCACCCAGCAGGCGATTGCCCAGTACCAGAACATTGTCGCCCAGGGCGGCTGGCCGGTCGTTCCCGCCAACAAGAAGCTTCGCCTCGGCGACGAGGATGCAGACGTTGCCGTGCTGCGCAAGCGCCTGATGGTGTCGGGTGACCTGTCGCCGCGTGCCGGCATCTCCAATTCCTTCGACACCTATGTCGATGCCGCCCTCAAGCGCTTCCAGGCACGTCATGGCCTTCCGGCCGATGGCGTCATGGGCCAGTACACCTATGCGGCGATGAACATCAGCGCCCAGGTTCGCCTTGGCCAGCTCGAGACCAACTTGACGCGAATCCAGGCGCAGGCCGGCACGCTTGGCCAGCGCTACGTCAACGTCAACATTCCCGCAGCTCAGGTCGAGGCCGTCGAGGGCGATCGCGTCGTCCTTCGCCACACGGCAATCGTCGGCAAGGTCGACCGCCAGTCGCCGATCGTCAATTCGAAGATCAACGAGATCGTCGTCAATCCGTACTGGAACGCGCCGGTGTCGATCGTTCGCCGCGACATCATTCCGCTGATGCGCAAGAACCCGAACTACCTCACCGACAACAAGATCCGCCTCATCGCGCCCAATGGCAGCGAGGTCGATCCGATGACTGTCGACTGGTCGACGGAAGAGGCGGCCAAGTATCTGTTCCGCCAGGACCCGGGCGCCATCAACGCCATGGCTTCGGTGAAGATCAATTTCCCGAGCCCCGATGGCGTCTACATGCACGACACGCCGCAGCAGAGCCTGTTCAACAAGCTCATGCGCTTCGATTCCTCGGGCTGCGTGCGCGTCCAGAACGTGCGCGACCTCGTCACCTGGATCCTGCGCGACACGCCGGGCTGGAGCCGCCAGCACTTCGAGCAGACCATCAAGTCGGGCGCCAACACCCCGGTTCCCGTCACCAACCCGGTTCCGGTTTATTTCACCTATGTCTCTGCCTGGTCCACCGGAGATGGCGTCGTGCAGTTCCGCGACGACATCTATGGCCGCGACGGCGTCGACGAGCTGCAGATCACTTCGGCGCTCTGAGCCGACGCACAAGATGCAAAAAAGGCCGCCTTCGGGCGGCCTTTTTTGTTGCTGGCCGAAATGCGACCACGAAATTTCGCAGCCTACGTGGCGACGCTGGGGCAAGTATGTTAATTGCCCGCCGAACCTCCCCGATGCCCCTCCGGATCATTGTCCGGACCAGCAAGGATCAGAACCGATGGCAGCTTCGAAACACCTCGAATCCTTCTTTGGAACCCCGCTTTCGGAGGTGGATCCGGAGATCTTCGGCTCGATTCGCAATGAGCTTGGTCGCCAGCGCCATGAGATCGAGCTGATCGCTTCTGAGAACATCGTCTCTCGCGCTGTGCTCGAGGCTCAGGGCTCGATCATGACGAACAAATATGCCGAGGGTTATCCGGGCAAGCGCTACTACGGCGGCTGCCAGTTCGTAGACGTTGCCGAGGAGCTCGCCATCGAGCGCGCCAAGAAGCTGTTCGGCTGCAACTTCGCCAACGTCCAGCCGAATTCCGGCAGCCAGATGAACCAGGCGGTGTTCCTGGCGCTGCTGCAGCCGGGCGACACCTTCATGGGTCTCGACCTCAATTCGGGCGGTCACCTGACCCACGGCTCGCCAGTCAACATGTCCGGCAAGTGGTTCAAGGTCGTCTCCTACGGCGTCCGCAAGGACGACCACCTGCTCGACATGGACGAGGTTGCGCGCCTGGCCCGCGAAACCAAGCCGAAGCTGATCCTTGCCGGCGGCACGGCCTATTCGCGCATCTGGGACTGGAAGCGCTTCCGCGAGATCGCCGACGAGATCGGCGCCTATCTGATGGTCGACATGGCCCACATTGCTGGCCTCGTCGCCGCCGGCGTGCATCCGTCGCCGCTGCCGCATGCGCATGTCGTCACCACAACCACACACAAGTCGCTGCGCGGCCCGCGCGGCGGCATGATCCTCACCAACGATGAGGATATCGCCAAGAAGGTCAATTCGGCCGTGTTCCCCGGCTTGCAGGGCGGCCCGCTGATGCACGTCATCGCCGCCAAGGCCGTCGCCTTCGGCGAAGCGCTCAAGCCCGAGTTCAAGACTTATGCCGAAAACATCGTCGCCAACTCGAAGGCGCTTGCCGAGAGCCTCAAGGCCACCGGCCTCGACATCGTCTCGGGCGGTACCGACAACCATCTGATGCTGGTCGACCTGCGTCCCAAGAATGCCACCGGAAAGCGCGCCGAGGCAGCCCTTGGCCGCGCCAACATCACCTGCAACAAGAACGGCATCCCCTTCGACCCGGAGAAGCCCTTTGTCACCTCGGGCGTTCGCCTCGGCACGCCGGCCGGCACGACCCGCGGCTTCGGCACGGCCGAATTCCGCGAGATTGGCCAGCTGATTGCCGAAGTGCTCGACGGCCTCAAGGTCGCGAACTCGGATGAAGGCAACGCCGCCGTCGAGGCTGCCGTGAAGCAGAAGGTTGTCGCCCTGACCGAGCGTTTCCCGCTTTATCCCTATCTGGGGTAAGCTGACGCATCGGCCCGAAGATCGGAATCGGTTTTCGGAAAGCACGACTGAGGCCACAAAGGCCTTCACAATTTGAAGCCCTATGCCGGTCATCCCGGCATAGGGCTTCTGCTTTTCGGGATCATGCATTAAGCCTTTCCCGGTCGAGGATTCGAAAGACAAGGCCGAACATGCGTTGCCCCTATTGCCAGTCTGAAGACACGCAGGTGAAGGACTCCCGTCCCGCCGAGGATGGGGCCGCGATCCGCAGGCGCCGCATCTGCCCGGTCTGCGGAGGGCGCTTCACCACATTCGAGCGCGTCCAGCTGCGCGATCTCGTCGTGCTCAAGAAGTCCGGCCGCAAGGTGCCGTTCGACCGCGACAAGCTTGCCCGCTCGGTCGAGATCGCCGTGCGCAAGCGCAATGTCGACCCCGAGCGCATCGAGCGCGCCGTCACCGGCATCGTTCGCCAGCTCGAAAGCTCGGGCGAGAGCGAGATTCCCTCGGGCGAGATCGGCCGGCTGGTCATGGAGGCGCTGAAGTCGCTCGATGACGTCGCCTATGTGCGTTTTGCCTCCGTCTACCGCAATTTCCGCGAGGCCAAGGACTTCCACGAGGTGCTTGGTGAGCTCAAGGGCGACGAGGACGCCGGTTGAACCATGGCCGGTAGCGTCACTGCTGAGCAGGATCTCGTCGATCGGCGCTTCATGGCCGCCGCGATCCGCTTGTCTCGCCGCAATCTCGGCCTGACCTCAACGAATCCTTCCGTAGGCACTCTGATCGTCCGCGATGACGGCAACGGCCCCGTCATCGTCGGATGTGGCGTCACCGCCGTCGGCGGTCGTCCGCATGCCGAGCCGCAGGCGCTTGCCGATGCCGGTGAGCTGGCACGCGGCGCCACAGCCTATGTGACGCTCGAACCTTGTGCTCATCATGGCCGCACCCCGCCTTGCGCCAATGCGTTAGTCGACGCCGGCATCGCCCGCGTCGTCGGCGCGGCCAGCGATCCCGACACGCGCGTTTCCGGCAAGGGTTATGCCATCCTGCGCTCCGCCGGCATCGAGGTGCGCGAGCGCGTCCTGGCCGCCGAGGCTGCCGATCAGCTGGCCGGTTATCTGAATCGATCCGTCAACAAGCGCCCGGAAGTGATTCTGAAGCTTGCGCTTTCGGCCGACGGCATGATCGGCAGGCGCGGCGCGGGCCAGATCGCGATAACGGGCGAGATCGCCCGCCGGCAGGTCCACGTCATGCGCGCCGAATGCGATGCGATCCTGATCGGCATCGGCACTGCCATCGCCGACAATCCCGAGCTTACCGTCCGCCTGCCTGGCCTGCGCACGCGCTCGCCTGCACGCATCGTGCTCGACAGGCTTGTTCGCCTGCCGGTCACCTCGAAGCTGGCGATGTCGGCAAGGGATGTTCCGGTGCTCGTCGCTGCCTGTTCGGAGGGCGACGCCCCAAACAAGGCTGCCCTTGAGCGGTTGGGCGTAAAGTTCCTGGCGACCGAGAGCTTTGACGGCCGCGTCGCCTTGCCCGAGCTGCTCGAGGATCTGGCCAGCAAGGGCATGTCACGCATCATCGTCGAAGGCGGCGCCGATACGGCGCGTGCCTTCCTCGACGAGGGACTGGTCGACCGCATCGCGCTGTTCTACGGCCCGGAAGCCATCGGCACCGATGGCATTGCAGCACCCATCGGGCGAGACCATATACCGGCAGGGTTCAGCCTGGTGCGCGAGGCGCGCTTCGGCGAGGACATCTTTGCCGAATGGATAAGGGAAATCTGATGTTTACCGGTATCGTCACCGATGTGGGGACCGTTGCGTCCGCCGTTCCGCTCGACCAGGGCGTCCGCCTGCGCATCGACACCGTCTACGACCCCAAGACGATCGATATCGGCGCGTCGATCGCCTGCTCCGGCGTATGCCTGACCGTCGTCACCCTGCCGGAAGACACCTCCAATGCCCGCTGGTTCGAGGTCGAAGCATGGGAAGAGGCGCTGCGCCTGACCACGGCCAGCGACTGGCAGGCCGGGCGGAAGATCAATCTCGAACGCGCCCTCAAGATCGGCGACGAGCTCGGCGGCCACATTGTTTCGGGCCATGTCGATGGCATGGCCGAGATCGTCTCACGCGAAGACGAGGGCGAGGCGGTACGCTTCAGACTTGAAGCCCCGCGCGAATTGGCCAGGTTCATCGCGCCCAAGGGCTCGGTGGCACTCGACGGCACCTCGCTGACCGTCAACAAGGTCGAGGGCACCCGCTTCGACGTACTGTTGATCCACCATTCGCTCCAGGTCACGACCTGGGGAGAGCGCAAGGTCGGCGACCGGGTGAACATCGAGATCGACACCATGGCTCGCTATGCGGCGCGGCTGGCCGAGGCTGCGAAGGAAGGGCTCTGAGGGCAGGGGCGGCCCCGCGGTCATGGACCAGCAGTTTCCTTATGTGGTCATTAACACTTCGCTTGCGAACTCCCCCGGTTCGGCCTAATTGACCGGCTCTGCCGGAGATCGAACATGGCCAATGACAAGCAACTGAAGCTCCTCATCATCGAGGCGCGCTTCTACGACGACCTCGCCGACGCCCTTCTGGACGGCGCCAAGGCCGCGTTGAGCGAAGCCGGCGCTTCTTATGATGTGGTGACCGTGCCCGGCGCTCTGGAGATTCCGGCCGTGATTTCCTTCGCGCTCGACGCAGCTGACGACGAAGGTACCGAATATGACGGCTATGTCGCGCTCGGCACCGTCATCCGCGGCGAGACCTATCATTTCGACATCGTCGCCAACGAATCCTGCCGCGCCCTGATGGACCTCTCGGTCGCCGAGTCGATCGCTGTGGGCAACGGCATCCTGACAACCGAGAACGAAGAGCAGGCCTGGGCGCGCGCGCGCCGCAGCGAAGGCGACAAGGGCGGCTTTGCCGCGCGCGCCGCACTCACCATGATCGCCCTGCGCGAGAAACTTGGAGCGGCCCGATCGTGACCTCTTCCGAAGGCAAGGACCAGCCAGTCGTCCGCCACGCCAACAAGCGTGGCGCAGCCCGTCTTGCCGCCGTGCAGGCGCTCTACCAGATGGACGTGGCCGGCAGCGGCCTGCTCGAAATCACCGCTGAATACGAGGCGTTCCGCCTCGGCAAGGAAGTCGACGGGGCGCTCTACCGTGAAGCCGATGCCCAGTGGTTCCGCGCCATCCTTGCCGGCGTCGTCGAGAATCAGAAGTTCGTCGACCCTGTCATCCGCGAGTCGCTGACCGAGGACTGGCCGCTGTCGCGCCTCGATTCCACTTTGCGCGCTATCCTGCGCGCCGGTGTATTCGAGCTGATGAAGCGCCAGGATGTTCCGGTTGCGGTGATCGTCTCGGAATATGTCGACATCGCCAAGGCTTTCTACGTCGATGACGAGCCCAAGCTCGTCAACGCAGTGCTCGACCGCGTCTCTCGCAAGCTGCGCGGCGAAGGAAAGGGCAAAGACGCATTATGACCGGTGGCGAACGCGAAGCGCGGCGAACTGCCTATATCCTCGCCGCATCGCAGGCCATTATCGGCTCAGCTGCTCCCATTTCCTTCTCCATCGGCGGTCTCGCCGGCTACTATCTGCTCGGCGACGACAAGTCGCTGGCAACGCTTCCCATCACCGGCTTCAGCCTCGGCCTGGCGCTCGGCGCCCTGCCGGCAGCCGCCATCATCCGCGCCATCGGGCAGCGCAGCGGCTTCATGTTCGGCACCGCCGTCACGGCAGCTGGCGGCGCCATCGCCACGCTCGCGCTGTTCCGCGCCGAGTTCTGGCTGTTCGTTTTCGGCCTGCTGCTGCTCGGCGCAGGCGGCGCCTTCGTCCAGCAGTTCCGCTTTGCAGCTGCCGACAACGCGCCGCCCGAATTCAAGGCCAACGCCATCTCCTTCGTGCTGGCAGGCGGTATCATCACCGCCATCGTCGGGCCGCAGATCGTCATTTTCACGCGCGAGATGTTTGCGCCGGTCATGTTCGCCGGCTCCTTCGCCTCGATCATCGGCCTGGCTGCAGTCGGCGCCATCATCCTCTCCTTCCTGCGGGTCAAGGAACCTGCGCAGGGCCATGAGGCCGCATCCGATGCCGGCGCGCGGCCGCTGATGGAAATCATTTCCGAGCCGCGCTTCGCCGCGGCACTCACCTGTGCCGTCGGCAGCTATGCGCTGATGACCTTCATCATGACCGGTGCGCCGCTCGCCATGGTCGGCTGCGGCTTCTCGCCCGACGAGGCGACTTTGGGCATCTCCTGGCACGTCATGGCGATGTTCGGCCCCAGCTTCTTCACGGGCCGCATCATCCAACGTTTTGGTGCTGAGCGCGTCGTCGCCTTCGGCCTCTTCCTGCTCATCGGCTGCGCCATCGTCGCGCTGTCGGGCATAGCGCTCTGGCAGTTCTGGACCGCGCTCATCCTGCTCGGCCTCGGCTGGAATTTCGGCTTCATCGGCGCCACAGCGATTGTGTCGACGGCCTATCGCCCGTCCGAGAAGAGCAAGGTCCAGGGTTTCCACGATTTCGTGCTGTTCGGGACGGTGGCGCTCGCTTCACTGATGTCGGGTGCAGTCTACAACGCCTATGGCTGGGAGACGCTCAACTGGGTCGTCTTCCCGATCTGCGTCATCTGCCTGGCGGCACTCGCAACGCTCTCGATGGCGCGCCGCCGGCAGCCCTCTTGAGCCTTGTGCAGGCAAGCCAGAGCCCTTGATAAGGGCGGAGAGTGCATCTCGCCGCCTCCGGTGATCGCACAAGATCGGCATTGCACCGGCTTTAGGGCCGGTCACCTTCTCTCTGTATTGGTTGTCACGATCCTCTCCATGAACTTGTAAGGCCCTCAGCCTTCCTTAGGGGGGGCCTGAACCGTCTGCACTGGACTTCGTCTTGGAGTTCAGTGCCAAGAAACGGCAGGGGGCCATATGGTTTTCAGACTTGTGACTGGTGCAGCCATCCTGCTCACTTGCGTTAGCGGCGCAGGCGCAGCAACGTCCGCCAGTTGGAAAAAAAACGAACCAGACGGTACGCGAGGTTTACGTTTCTGGGCTTGGTGAGGGCATGAGTTGGGCGAATGTCTCAGCCAAAAGTGACTTGGGGTAAGTCCCTCTATTGCCTGCCTTCTCGACTCAGCCTCTCAGGCAGGAATTACATTTCAATCCTTGAAGACTACGCAGAGCGATACAGATTTGCAGGACCCTACGATCAAGAGGTCGCACTTCTTCTCCTATCCGCCCTACAAGAGATGTTCCCTTGCAAAGATTGACGTTGAGATTGCCAATCTCGAGTCAGGCGGCTCCTGACAAGACGTTGTCGGGAGGATGTCCTCCCGATTTTCTTTGATATTCAAAAAAATATTGCGCAGCCCCGGCGCATTGTGAAACCGTGTGCCCCGACGGAAGCTGGGTCGCCATGCTCATATGCGGCCACCGAATCCGAGAATGAGAAGGGGCTTCACCATGTACAAGATATCAATCGCCGCAGCAGTCATCGCGCTTGGCCTGGCCACGGGCGTTGCCAACGCCCAGGTGGTCGTGTCTTCCAAGATCGACACCGAAGGCAGCGTGCTCGGCAACATCATCAAGTCGGTGCTCGACGCCAACAACATCGCCACAACCGACCGCATACAGCTCGGCGCGACACCAGTGGTGCGCAAGGCGATCACAGCAGGCGAGATCGACATCTATCCCGAATACACCGGCAACGCTGGCTTCTTCTTCGAAAAGGCTGACGATCCGGTCTGGAAGGACGCCGCCAAGGGCTTCGAGACCGCCAAGAAGCTCGACTATGATGCCAACAAGATCGTCTGGCTGTCGCCGTCGCCGGCCAACAACACCTGGGCGATCGCGCTGCGCAAGGACGTCGCCGAGACCAACAAGCTCGCCACCCTCAGCGACTTCGGCAAGTATGTCGCCGGTGGCGGCACTGTCGTGCTGGCTGCGTCGTCCGAGTTCGTCAATTCGGCGGCAGCTCTGCCGGCCTTCCAGACGACCTACGGCTTCACGCTCAAGCCAGAACAGCTGATCACCCTGTCGGGTGGCGACACCGCTGCCACTATCGGCGCAGCCGCCAACCAGACCAACGGCGTCAACGCCGCCATGGTCTACGGCACCGATGGCGGCATTGCGCCGTCTGGTCTGGTCGTGCTCGACGACGACAAGGGCGTGCAGCCTGTCTACCAGCCTGCGCCGATCATCCGCGAAGCGGTGCTCAAGCAGCATCCGGAGATCGAGACCCTGCTCAAGCCGGTGTTCGAGAAGCTCGATCTCGTCACGCTTCAGGAACTCAACGGCCGCGTTCAGGTCGGCGGCGAGCCGGCCAAGGCCGTCGCCGAAGATTTCCTGAAGAAGAACGGTTTTCTGAAGTAAGCTTCCCTGGTGCGCCCCATGTACAGCGCCGCGCGTCCTTTTCGGATGTGCTAAGGACGCTGTAGGATAAGGCAATCTGTGCATGGCCCCGAAATCGGTTTCGGGGGCATGCGTCAGGGGGCGCGGCTCAGGAACTGGGGACGCATCGCAGTCGTGAGCATCAGGTTCGACAAACTGGGCGTGTTGATTGCCGCGATTGCTGGTTATGGCGCCTTCGTGGCGCCATTTGCCACTTTCCGGGCCAACCGCATCGTCGCGGGTGAGCCCCGCTCAATCCTCGAGGCCTTGCCGCAGCCATTGGGGCTTCTGCTGCTCGGTATTCTTGTCGCGGCAGCACTTGT
The DNA here is from genome assembly GCF_026521175.1 of Aminobacter sp. MET-1. NCBI lineage: Bacteria > Pseudomonadati > Pseudomonadota > Alphaproteobacteria > Hyphomicrobiales > Phyllobacteriaceae > Aminobacter > Aminobacter sp. MET-1. Next base: position 37,848 of record NZ_JAMSHL010000002.1, read on the forward strand.
CGCCTTGTTTCGCACGCCGCTGGTTCTGCGGCTGGCCGCCGGCGTCTCGGCTCTTGTTGCGCTCGCGGTCCTGGTCGGCGTCGCCGGCGCCTATCTCACGCCCGAGGGTAACACCTTCGCCCGCGTCTCGCCCGCTTCGGGTTTCTGGATCGCAATATTCGCGTTTACGCTGCTGCTTGCCGACGGCCTGACCCGGCTGCAGCTTTCTCCTTTAGGTCGCGTCGCCGTGCTTCTGCTCACTGCTGCGGCCATATGGGCGCTGCTGGCTTCCGGTGGATGGGACAGCCTGTCGATCCTAAAGGAATATGGAAACCGCGCCGACAGCTTCTGGAGCGAGGCAAGGCGCCATGTGACGTTGGCCCTCGGTTCATTGATCGGTGCCGTCGCCGTCGGCCTGCCACTCGGTATCTTCTGCCATCGCGTCGAAGCGTTGCGGGCAGGGGTGCTGAACACCCTCAACATCATCCAGACCATCCCGTCGATCGCCCTGTTTGGCATCCTGATCGCGCCGCTTGGCTGGGTCGCCGCCAACATTCCGGGCGCTGCCGCCATCGGCATCAGGGGCATCGGCGTCGCGCCCGCCTTTGTTGCGCTGTTCCTCTATTCGTTGCTGCCTGTCGTCGCCAACACGGTGGTCGGCCTTGCTGGCGTCCCCAGTGCCGCCAACGATGCGGCTCGCGGCATGGGCATGACCGGCCGGCAGCGGCTGACTGGAGTTGAATTCCCGCTCGCCTTTCCGGTCATCCTGACCGGCATCCGCATAGTGCTCGTCCAGAACATCGGTCTTGCCACGATTGCCGCCCTCATCGGCGGCGGCGGCTTTGGTGTCTTCGTCTTCCAGGGCGTCGGCCAGACGGCGATGGACCTCGTCCTGCTCGGTGCTGTGCCGACAGTGGCGCTGGCCTTTGCCGCCGCCATCCTTCTCGACGCGGTGGTCGAAACCATTGCGACCCGCAAATCCACCGAGGTGGCTGCCGCATGATCGAAATCGAACACATCACCAAGCGCTACGGCGAGACATCAGTCGTCGACGACGTCTCTTTGGTTATCCAGCCGCGCACGATCACGGTCATCGTCGGCACGTCGGGCTCCGGCAAGACCACGCTGCTGCGCATGATCAACCGCCTGGTCGAGCCGACATCGGGAACGATCAAGCTCGACGGTACGGACAATCGCTCGCTGCCTGGCCCGCAGCTGCGCCGCAGCATCGGCTACGCCATCCAGGGCAATGGCCTGTTTCCGCACCGCACGGTGGCGCAGAACATCGCCACTGTGCCGGTTCTGCTCGGCTGGGATGCCGCCCGCATCAAAGCCCGCGTCGATGAGCTGTTGTCGCTGCTGCAACTCGATCCCTTGGCCTTTGGTCCGCGTTATCCGCACGAACTGTCGGGCGGACAGCAACAGCGTGTCGGCGTCGCCCGTGCGCTCGCGGCCGAACCCAACGTGCTCCTGATGGACGAGCCCTTCGGCGCGCTCGACCCCATCATCCGCACCAAGGCGCAGGAAGACCTGCTCGCCATTCAGAAACGTTTCGGCACGACCATCGTGCTCGTCACCCACGATATGGAGGAGGCCGTGCATCTCGGCGACCGCATCGCGGTCATGGATGCGGGCAAGCTCGTGCAATACGCGACCCCGGCCGAAATCCTCGCCCGGCCGGCCAATGGTTTTGTCGAGACGCTGATCGGTGCGTCCGACCGTCCGTTCAAGCTCTTGTCTCTCGGTGAAGTGCGCGACGTCGTCGAGCCGGGCAGGGCTGACGGTAAGGCGATCGACGCCGAAGCCACCCAGCGCGACGCTCTGGCCGAACTGCTCTGGTCCGGCCGCTCGGCAATGCCTGTCGTCGGCGAGGACGGCCGGGCGCTCGGCCGCGTGACGGTCGACGAGCTGCTCAAGCGCGCCGCGAGGCCTGTATGAAGGCTTGGGTTCCCACTGCTCTCAGGCTCATCCTGCTTGCCGTTTTGGTGGCGTTTCTTGTCAATCCGGCATGGTTCGAACCGGTTTTCAAGCCGCTGACGCAGAACGGCGCGCCGGCCATCTACAATCAGGGCAGCCTGATGTCGCTGGCCCTCCAGCACCTGCGCACGGTGGCCATTGCCACCGCCGCGGCTATCGCCGTTGCCGTTTCGCTCGCCATCCTCGTCACGCGTCCCGCCGGTGCCGAGTTTCTACCGCTGTCGCGCAGCCTGGTGAACATCGGCCAGACCTTTCCGCCGGTTGCGGTGCTGGCACTGGCGGTCCCGGCAGTCGGTTTCGGCGAAAAGCCGACCCTGATCGCGCTGTTCCTCTACGGATTGCTGCCGATTTTCGAGAACACTCTGACCGGTCTTACCAGCACGCCTGCCAATGTCGTCGAAGCCGCGCGAGGCGCCGGTATGACCGGCTGGCAGCGCCTGACTCAGATCGAACTGCCGCTGAGCCTGCCGGTCATCCTGGCCGGCATCAGGCTGTCGGTGGTCATCAGTCTCGCCACTGCAACCATCGGCTCTACCGTTGCGGCTAAGACCCTCGGCGAGGTCATAATCGCAGGCCTCCAGTCCAACAACCTCGCCTTTGTGCTGCAGGGCGGCCTGGTCGTGGCGGCGCTCGCCGTGCTGATCTACGATGTCTTGTCGGCTTTGGAGCGCATGGCTGCCAGGCGCATGGGACAGGTGCCTGCGTCAGCCTGAGGTAAATCCTTCTTTGACGCGATTGCCCTAACGCCCGCGCATCGGATGATCGAGCGTGATCTCGAGCCGGCTGCTGCCGGCAGAAAGCACCCAGCGGCGCCTCAGTATGTAGAAGTCGGCGTCTCCGACTGAAACGATATCGCCTGTCTGGCAATCGCCGGAAATCCCCGCGCTGGCAAGCAATGAGGTTAGTCCCTGCCTGTCGGCGTAAGTTTTCGCCGAGGCTGTCAGGGAAATGGTCGCCGCCAGGCCTGTTGCGCCTTTGGCGCGACTCGCTTCTTCATTTGCGGGATGCCCCGATACTTGCTTTTCAGGAGATCTGGCCATGACCTTGCGTCTCTCTAAGATCGTGATGTCCCTTTGCCTTGCGGCATTCGCCTTCCTTGTAGCCTTCGGCAACATCACTGACTACGGCTCCAATTTTGCCTTCGTCCAGCACGTTCTGAGCATGGACACCACCTTCCCGGGCAATGCGCTTATGTATCGCTCGATCACCAGCCCGGCGCTGTGGACCGCTGGCTACTGGCTGATCATCTTCGGCGAGGCGCTCACCTGTGTGCTGTTCCTGATCGCAGCCCTCAGGCTGTGGCAGGCGCGCCATGGCACCGGCAAGGAGTTCAACGACGCCAAGGGTTTTGTCGTCATCGGCGCCACCATGGGCTTTCTGGTCTGGTTCCTCGGATTCATGGTCGTCGGCGGTGAGTGGTTCGCCATGTGGCAGTCGAGCACCTGGAACGGCCAGGAGGCCGCCTTCAAGTTCTACATGACGATGTTGGCCGTGTTGATCTTCGTCAACCAGCCGGATCACGATCTCGCTTGAACTGAATTTGTTGTTTGCGATCAGCTTATTCGGGGCGGGCGGCGAAAGCCGGGACAAAAGCTTGGCGATGTCTTGACGTTCGCTGCCCTGTTTCGGATGGTTGGCGGGAGCGGGGAAGCTGCACATCAAGGCTTGCCTGCCTCATTCACTCGCCCGGGGAGGGGAATTCCGGGCACAATCAGGGAAGAGAATTGGCAATGACAATGCTTTACGTGGTCATCGCCTGCGGCCTGCTTTCTGTCCTTTACGCCATTTGGGCGACGCAGTCGGTGCTCGCATCCGACCAGGGCAATGCACGCATGCAGGAAATCTCTGCTGCCATCCGGGAGGGCGCGCAAGCCTACCTCGCGCGCCAATACACAACCATCGCCATCGTCGGCGTCGTCGTGTTCCTGCTCGCTTGGTGGCTGCTTTCCGCAAGCGCGGCGATCGGCTTTTTGATTGGTGCAGTTCTTTCGGGCGCCGCCGGCTTCATCGGCATGCATGTTTCGGTTCGCGCCAATGTGCGCACGGCACAGGCCGCTTCCAACAGCCTGGCTGCCGGCCTCGACATCGCCTTCAAGTCGGGTGCCATCACCGGCATGCTGGTGGCCGGATTGGCCCTGCTTGGCGTTTCCGTCTACTACTGGGTCCTGACCGGCCCGATGGGGCATGCCCCGGCCGACCGCGCAGTCATCGATTCGCTTGTGGCGCTCGGCTTCGGCGCTTCCCTGATTTCCATCTTCGCCCGCCTCGGTGGCGGCATCTTCACCAAGGGTGCCGACGTCGGTGGCGATCTCGTCGGCAAGGTCGAGGCTGGCATCCCCGAGGATGATCCCCGCAACCCGGCCACCATCGCCGACAACGTCGGCGACAATGTCGGCGACTGCGCCGGCATGGCTGCCGACCTGTTCGAGACCTACGCGGTGACCGTGGTCGCCACCATGGTTCTGGGCGCCATCTTCTTTGGCGGCTCGGCGGTGCTGTCGAGCGTCATGCTCTATCCGCTCGCCATCTGCGGCACCTGTATCATCACCTCCATCGTCGGTACTTTCTTCGTCAAGCTCGGCGCCAACGGCTCGATCATGGGCGCGCTCTACAAGGGCCTGATCGTCACTGGCCTGCTGTCGATCCTTGGCCTCGGTGCAGCGACCTCGCTCACCATCGGCTGGGGCGAGATCGGCACGGCCGGCGGCATCGCCGTCAGCGGCAAGAACCTGTTCATCTGCGGCCTGATCGGCCTTGTGGTGACGGGCCTGATCGTTGTCATCACCGAGTACTACACCGGTACCAACAAGCGCCCGGTCAATTCGATCGCCCAGGCGTCGGTCACCGGTCACGGCACCAACGTTATCCAGGGTTTGGCCGTATCGCTCGAATCGACGGCACTTCCAGCTATCGTCATCGTTGGCGGTATCCTGGCCACGTTCCAGCTTGCCGGCCTGTTCGGCACTGCCATCGCTGTCACCACCATGCTTGGCCTCGCTGGCATGATCGTGGCGCTCGATGCCTTCGGCCCGGTCACCGACAATGCCGGCGGCATCGCCGAAATGTCGGGCCTGCCCAAGGAAGTGCGTCATTCGACCGACGCGCTCGATGCGGTGGGCAATACCACCAAGGCCGTCACCAAGGGTTATGCCATCGGTTCGGCCGGTCTCGGCGCGCTGGTTCTGTTCGCAGCCTACAGCTACGACCTACAGTACTTCGCGGCGAACCCAACACAGTTCCCGTATTTTGCCGACATCGGCACAGTGTCGTTCGATCTGTCCAACCCCTATGTCGTCGCCGGCCTGATCTTCGGTGGCCTGATCCCCTACCTCTTCGGCGGCATTGCGATGACCGCCGTGGGGCGGGCGGCCAGCGCGATCGTCGAGGAGGTGCGCAAGCAGTTCCGCGAGAACCCCGGCATCATGCAGGGCACCGCCAAGCCGAATTACGCGCGCGCCGTCGATCTGCTCACCAAGGCCGCGATCAAGGAGATGATCATCCCGTCGCTGCTGCCGGTGCTGGCTCCGCTCGTCGTCTATTTCGGTGTCCTGCTGATCTCGGGCTCCAAGGCATCCGCCTTTGCGGCGCTCGGCGCTTCGCTGCTCGGCGTCATCGTCAATGGCCTGTTCGTGGCTATCTCGATGACTTCGGGTGGTGGCGCCTGGGACAACGCCAAGAAGTCGTTCGAGGACGGCTTCACCGACAAGGACGGGGTCAAGCATCTGAAGGGGTCAGAGGCTCACAAGGCATCCGTGACCGGCGATACCGTCGGCGACCCCTACAAGGATACGGCCGGTCCTGCCGTGAACCCGGCGATCAAGATCACCAACATCGTCGCACTGCTGCTGCTCGCCGTCCTGGCGCACAGCGGCATCTGACGGTCAAGCCATCCAGGAAAGCCCTGGCCGTGTTGAGCGGTCGGGGCTTCTTCTTTGCCGTTCCGGAAAAGAGAAAACCCGCGGGATTGCTCCCGCGGGTCCTGTTGCCTGAGATTTCTGGAGCCTGCCAGGCGGCTTATGTGCCGCCGAAGATGCTGCTGGCCGCACTCGAGCCCATCTTGCCGGCACCTGCGAGCAGCTGTCCCAGGAAGTTCTGGTCCTTGCCGCCGGTCGGCGTCGTGCGCGAGATGAAGTCGAACACCTTGCCGTCCTGCATGCCGTAATTGGCGATGTTGGTGACGCGACCGTCGGCGCCGAAATAGACGGCCAGCACGCGCTGTTCGATCAACTTCGGCTTGGCGAAAGCGACAGAGCGCTTGCGCGTCTGCGAGATGTAATAGAACACCTCGTTGTCGAAGGTCGCGGTCGTCGACGGCGTACCCAGCGCAAGAAGCACCTGCTCGCGGCTCGAGCCGACAGGCACTGAATCAATCGACTGCTGGTCGATGACATAGCCCTGGGTCAGCGTTTCGCTGGGGGTCAGGTCACCGAAGGTCTTGGACGTATTACACGCCGAAAGCATGGCCGCGGCCGCAATAAGCGAGACCGCGCCGACCGGGCGCAACGAAAATGGCATCTTGAATTTCAGCGCGTGCAACAACAACTCCATCCTGTCGTGCCAGGGGCTCTAGCTTGCGCGAAGCCGCAAAACCGGTAAACCAGCTTGCGTGCCGATGCAACAAGGCCACCTAACGAAACGGGTCCCCGGGAGACCGCCCTCTCATGTTCCAGCGTCTGTTTGGCCGCGAACGCCAAGCCAACCGCGCTATCACCGACGCGCTCTATACACGAATCGTGGCGGCTGCGCGGCAGGAACCATTTTATTCTGCATGGAATGTACCTGACACGCCGCTCGGACGTTTCGAGATGCTTTCCCTGCATATGTTTCTGTTTCAGGACCGGCTTCGCGGCGAGCCGGGGGCTTCCGCCGAGATCGCCCAGCGGCTGATCGACGAGTTTTTCCTCGACGTCGATCATTCCCTGCGCGAGCTCGGCATCAGCGACACCGGCGTTCCCAAGCGGATGAAAAAGCTTGCGAAAATGTTCTACGGGCGGACGCAATCCTACAAGGATGCGCTGGAGCGCGACGATCATGCTGCACTTGCTGCGGCCCTCATGCGCAATGTACGGCCTGACGCCACCGAATGGCCCGAAGCGGCTGCGCTGGCGAGCTATGTGCTCGAGGCGAATCGCGTGCTTTCGGCTCAGCCATCCGAGGACATCTGTGCCGGCAACCTTATATATCCGGCACCACAGGCAGCCTGAAGGAGGCCACCCATGCACCATGTCGAAATCAAGAGCCCGGTGTCCTTCCCGGTCAACGTCGCACGCCTGCCGCAAAAGGGCACGACCGTCGTCGTCGAAGCAACTGAGGCGCAGCGCGCCGCACTTGCCGAAGAGCACGATCTTCTCTCCGTCGAGCGCTACCATGCCGAACTGCTCGTCACCAAATGGAAGCGCAACGGCGTCAAGGTTCGCGGCCGCGTCGAGGCCCGGATCACCCAGGCCTGCATCGTCACCCTCGATCCGGTCGAGGCAGTGATCGACGAAGAGGTCGAGGGTGTGTTCCTGCCTGAGGATTCGAAGCTTGCCAGGCACGGGTTCAATGCCGCAGGCGAAATCCTGCTCGACGCCGAGGGGCCGGACAGTCCGGAAACCTTCACCGGCGACACGATCGATGCCGGCGCGCTGGCAGAGGAATTCTTCGGCCTGGCGATCGATCCCTATCCGCGCAAGACGGGCGCTTCCGTGGCGACCGCCGGCGACGATATCGAGCCGGTCGAGAGCGAATTCCAGAAAAAGCTCCGTCTTATTTCCAAGAAGCTTTGAAAACGGCCCGCGTTTCGCGTAATCCCGGTTGTGCGGTCATTCAAAACCGCTATTTTCGCCGGACTTTTGCGTGCCCCTACGCCAACAGTGAGATGACCGACGCGTGATCAAGATTTCCATTGATGCCATGGGCGGCGACCACGGACCTTCCGTGATCATTCCCGCGCTGGCCAAGGTTGCCATCAGGCGCAGCGACATTCGCTTCATCATCTATGGCCGCGAGGAACTGGTCCGTCCCGAACTCGCCAAGCAGCCAAGGCTCGCCGCCGTCAGCGAGTTCGTGCACTGCGAGGTTTCCGTGCGCATGGACGACAAGCCGAGCCAGGCCCTGCGCCACGGCCGCTGGAAGTCGTCGATGTGGAAGGCCATCGAGGCGGTCAAGTCGGGCACGGCTGACGCCTGCGTTTCCGCCGGCAACACCGGCGCGCTGATGGCGATGTCCAAGTTCTGCCTGCGCACTATGGCGACCATCGACCGTCCCGCGATTGCTGCCCTTTGGCCGACGACGCGCGGCGAGAGCGTCGTGCTCGACGTAGGCGCCACCATCGGTGCCGACGCGCATCAGCTTATCGATTTCGCCATCCTCGGCACGGGCATGGCGCGCGCCCTGTTCGGCGTCGAGCGGCCGACCGTCGGCCTGCTCAATGTCGGGGTCGAAGAGATCAAGGGCCAGGAAGAGGTCAAGGAAGCCGGGCGCATGCTGCGCGAGGCCAACATGGCGTCGATGAGCTACCAGGGTTTCGTCGAAGGCGACGACATCGGCAAGGGCGTCACCGACGTCGTCGTGACCGAAGGCTTCTCCGGCAATATCGCGCTCAAGACCGCCGAGGGAACGGCGCGCCAGATCGCCGGCTATCTGCGCGAGGCGATGAGCCGGACGCTGATGGCCAAGATCGGCTACATCTTCGCCAAGGGCGCTTTCGACCGCTTGCGCGAAAAGATGGACGTGCGTCGTGCCAATGGCGGCGTGTTTCTTGGGCTCAACGGCATCGTGGTGAAAAGCCATGGCGGTGCCGACGAGGATGGCTTCGCCGCGGCCATCGAAATGGCCTATGATATGGTGCGCAACCGGCTGCTCGACCGCATCGAGGCAGATCTTGACCTGTTTCACGCACGCAACCCGCATGCCGCGATGGGCCGTCCCACCGCTGCGGTCGAAGATCAGGAATAGGATTTTTTCAACGTGATCAGATCAGTTGTGCGCGGCATTGGTTCGGCGCTGCCCCGCCGCATCATGAAGAACGCAGATTTTGAAGGCATGGTCGAGACCTCGGACGAGTGGATCGCCCAGCGCACGGGCATCCGCCAGCGCCACATCGCTGCCGACGACGAAACGACAGCATCGCTGGGTGAGGCTGCGGCGCGTGCCGCGCTCGAAAACGCTGGCCTGACGCCGGACGACATCGACCTGATCGTGCTCGCCACCTCGACACCCAATAACACCTTCCCGGCAACCGCCGTCGAGATCCAGAACCGGCTCGGCATGCGCCATGGCTTCGCCTTCGACATGCAGGCGGTGTGCAGCGGCTTCGTCTATGCCGTCACCACGGCCGACCTCTACATCAAGGGCGGCTTGGCCAAGCGCGTGCTGGTCATCGGCGCCGAAACCTTCTCGCGCATCCTCGACTGGAGCGATCGCTCCACCTGCGTGCTGTTCGGCGATGGCGCCGGCGCGCTGGTGCTCGAGGCCGAGCAAGGCGATGGCACCATCGCCGACCGTGGCGTGCTGGCGGCCAGCCTGCGCTCGGACGGCGTCCACAAGGACAAGCTTTATGTCGACGGTGGCCCGTCGACGACAGGCACTGTCGGCCATCTGAAGATGGAAGGCCGCGAGGTCTTCAAGCATGCCGTGGGCATGATCACCGACGTGATCGAGGACGTTTTCGCCCAGACCGGCGTCTCCGCCGAGACACTGGACTGGTTCGTTCCGCATCAGGCCAACAAGCGCATCATCGACGCTTCGGCCAAGAAACTAGGCATTGCCGATGAAAAGGCCGTGGTCACCGTTCATATGCACGGCAACACCTCGGCGGCGTCGGTACCGCTCGCACTTTCGGTTGCGGTGGCCGATGGGCGCATCAAGAAGGGCGACCTCGTGATGCTCGAAGCCATGGGCGGCGGCTTCACCTGGGGTGCAGTGCTCGTCCGCTGGTGATTTGGGCCGCAAAGGCCTCAATTTGATACTTGCCCGAAGGTCATGGCATCGGTCCTTGACCTTGACGTTTCAACGACTTAACCTCCGGCGCGTTTGCTAAATCGTTGTTTTTGGGGATTGGACCGTCGCATGGGGGGAAAGACACTTACGCGTGCCGACCTCGCCGAGTCCGTTTATCGGAAAGTCGGCCTTTCACGTACCGAGTCGGCACAGCTCGTGGAAACGGTTCTTGACGAGATTTGTGAGGCAATTGTTCGCGGTGAGACAGTGAAACTGTCGTCCTTCGCCACCTTTCATGTCCGGGACAAGAATGAGCGTATCGGTCGCAACCCCAAGACCGGCGAGGAAGTGCCGATCCTGCCGCGCCGGGTGATGACGTTCAAGGCATCCAACGTGCTGAAAAGCCGTATCCTGCGGGCGCACCAGGGGCCCAAGGCCAAGGGCGGCAAGTAGCAGTTTCTGATGCTATCCGGTTGACAGCCTGGCGCTTCCGCAGCGCCGGGCTTGAATGTTTTTGCGCAAACCGCTGAAATGAATCACGAATCGTTTGCGAAAGTGGCGACCATGGACAAGAGCCCCGACGCCTTCCGCACCATCAGCGAAGTGGCCGAAGATCTGGACTTGCCGCAGCATGTGCTGCGCTTCTGGGAAACCCGTTTCACCCAGATCAAGCCGATGAAGCGCGGCGGCGGCCGGCGCTACTATCGCCCGCAGGATGTCGAGCTGATCAAGGGCATCCGCCACATGCTCTACGAGCAGGGCTACACCATCAAGGGCGTGCAGAAGCTGTTGCGCGACAATGGCAACCAGTTCCTCGTCGCCATCGGCAACGGCGACATGAAGGCTGTTGAGGCTATTGCCCAGCGCAAGGCAGCCGAAGCGCCGCTCACCCCGGCCGCCCAGCCGCGCACCGACGAGGAAATGCTGGTGGGCGAGGCGCGGGCCAAGCCCAGCCGGCGTTTCTTCGGTCTCGGCAAGGGGGACGACGAAGGGCCTGTTCCCGCCGATTCGGGCAAGCTTTCGCGCGACAATAGGGCGTTGCTGCAGGAGGCTCTTTTCGACCTTCTCGAGTGCAAGCGCCTGCTCGATCAGGTGCGCTGAGGCGGCCTTCCGCAGCGCTCCTGGCCTTTGTCCGCAGGCCGGTTTCGACAATGAACAAGATTGGCGGAAAAGCTGCCGAATTGGGTTGACCGCGACGTCATAATCAAGGTAGATCGCGGCCGGTCCGGAGTGTAGCGCAGCCCGGTAGCGCACTTGACTGGGGGTCAAGGGGTCGTCGGTTCGAATCCGGCCACTCCGACCATTTTTCCCTTCCCCTGATTTCTTCCTGATGAAAATCCGACTTGAGCGGGCGGCTAGAGCCGCCGCCATGTCGGCCTGTCTTCTTTGAAACGCTGGTATCTCAAATAGAGAACGCCACGGACGGGGAGGGCGTCCGTGGCGTTGTTGGTGTGGCAAGGCGCGCCTTCGGCGCGTCGCCTGGCATCACATTGCGTGGCCTACAAGAACGTAGTCGATCTTGGCGCCATTATCGTGCTCGGAGATCGCCACCTTCTTGCCGGCGGCAATGTTGGTCGGGATCGCAACGTCCATCGGGATGGTGTAGCTTTCGCCGTCCTTGAGCGTGATGACGCGGGTATGCGGGTTGAACTTGGCGACGACACCGTCGACTTCCGAGGCCATGGCTGCACCCGACATGAGGGCGAGAGCGGCGGCTGCAAGAACAAACTTTCTCATCGTACTTCTCCTGTTTGCTTATCTTCGAAGCGTTGGGTCATTGTTTCCATTGCTTGACGATAAATAAACGGGCGGCTGGGCGAATGGTTACATGCTGTTCGGTAAACTCGATACACAACTCATTCACGCTTTATTGTGATTGCTGCGATGCAACCAAACCGGAGTGCAAAGGCGAATCCGGAGGGGAACGGGGCGATGTTCCGTGGGGCATGAATTAAAAAAAACGCCACGGAGAGGCCCCGTGGCGTTTCTTGTCGGTGTCACCGGCGTTGCGCCGGTCGGCGTTGATCAGAGCGACTTCAAAACGCCCGTAACACGGTCGCCGTCGCTGTTGAGCTGGATCGATACCTTCTCGCCGTTCTGGATCGAGGGCACCGCCACGTCACGCGGAATGGTATAGCTCTGGCCGTTGTCGAGGGTGATGACGCGGACGTCGCTGTTGTACTTGGCAACGGTGCCGTCGGTCGATGACGCCAGGGCAGCGCCCGACATCAGGGCGAGGGCTGAGGCAGCGAGGATGAGCTTCTTCATTTTGGTAGTCCTTTGTTTGGTGGAGCGCGGACATCGCTTGTTCAGGCGTCACGCGCTCTGGGGGGCGGCGATCGTGGGAGGGCGATCGTCGTCGGGAAGAAACGGATGGCTTACAGCGACTTCAGGACGGTGGTGACACGGTCGCCTTCGCCGTTGAGCAGGATCGTTACCTTCTCGCCGGTCGAGATCGACGGCACGGCAACATCACGCGGGACCGTGTAGCTCTTGCCGTCGTCGAGGGTGATGACCCGGGCCTCGCTGTTGTACTTGGCGACGATGCCATCGTTGGAGGCAAGCGCTGCACCAGACATCATGGCGAGGGCCGAAGCGGCGAGGATGAGCTTCTTCATTTTGGTATTCCTTTCGTTTGGTCGAGCGCGGACGTCGCTTGTTCAGGCGTCACGCGCTCTGGGGGGGCAGCAATCGTGGGAGGGCGATTGCCGTTGGGGAGAAATGGTTGGCTTACATCGACTTCAGGACGGTGGTGACGCGGTCGCCTTCGCCGTTGAGCAGGATCGTTACCTTCTCGCCGGCCGAAATCGACGGCACGGCCACGTCGCGCGGGATGGTGTAGCTCTGGCCATTCTCGAGCGTGATGACGCGGACATCGCTGTTGTATTTGGCGACGATGCCGTCGGCGGACGAAGCCAGGGCGGCGCCCGACATAAGAGCGAGGGCCGTGGCAGCAAGGATGATCTTCTTCATGTCAAAGTACCTTTCATTTTCGAACAGCGGCGGCTGTCTTTTGTCTGGTCGCTTCGCCTCCGCTTTGCGGCAGGTCCTGGCGCCATGGGCCGTCTTGCTGTTCGCCTTTCTTGGGGGATGCCGGCACGAGTTCGACTTTTCCCGCTCCTTGCGGGGCGAGTTGTCTATCCGTGCCGGGTAGTTGGGAGCCGGGGGTGGGAGGTTCCGCGGCCCCTTGACTTGGGAGGTTAGGGAGACTGTCTGGAAAGAGAGGCTTGATAGCCGTTACAGCGACTTCAGCACGCCCGTCACGCGGTCGCCTTCGCCGTTGAGCTGGATCGAGACCTTCTCGCCAGTTCGGATCGAGGGCATAGCAACGTCACGCGGTACGGTGTAGCTGTTGCCGTTTTCGAGAGTAATGACGCGGGTGTCGGCATTAAATTTGTCAATAACACCGTCAGTAGAAGATGCAAAAGCGGCTCCTGACATCATGGTGATGGCTGCAGCGGCAAGGATGATCTTCTTCATGTTCGTATTCCTTTCATCGGTCGTTAGCGCGACCGGATTTTTATTCCGTCTGTTCGCTTACAGGTTTTAGATAGGCGCCTATCTTTCGAATTACCATGGGTGGGACAGTCACTCTGATTCACAAAACGGTCACGGCGATGTGAGCCGGCAAATCGGTGCCGGACCGTTCACAAAACGGACGGGATGTGAGCAATGGCCGCGCGCGACGGAGACTCAGGCAACCTGCCGGGCGAGCCTGTGCTGATGGCGGGTCTCAAGCGCAATCGCGCCCCAGATCAGGCCGAGCAGCAGGTAGAAATGGCGCCAGTGGTCCGTGTCGATCACGGAGCCGAGTGCGATATGGCCGATGAGGACGACATAGGCAGAGAGCAGGTAGGGCTGCCACGGCCGGTCACGCAAAAGGATGCGGAAGCCTGCCGCCACAGTCCACACGATCATGGTCAGCCACGACGCGAAACCCAGCCAGCCATAATCCATCAGGGCCTTGAGCCAGATGTTGTGGGTGTCCTCTCCATAGATCTGGCCGAAAACGAGCGGGCCGATGCCGAAGGGATTTTCGGTGGCGAGCATGAAACCGATGCCATAGCGGGCAAAACGGCCGACGCGTGCGCCGTCATAGTCCTGCACCAGCTTGGCGCGCGTCGTGAACAGCTCGCCGATGCTGGGGATCTGCAGGACGATCAGCAGTGCCACTGCGAGCAATGCGACTGCGGCGATGCTCATGATGACCACACGCAGCCGGAACCTGCCGCTGTTGCTCTGCAGGAAGAGGAAGCCGGTCAGCAGGATCGCCGAAGCGCCGAACAGGCCCCATGCGCCGCGCGAGAAAGACAGGAATATGCCGCCGGTGACGATCAGCAGCGGCACTGCATAGAATGCCATCTTGGCCGGGTTGCCGGTCAGGACGCGATAGAGCAGGTAGACACCAGGCAAGGTGAGATAGGGGCCGAACACGTTCGGATCCTGGAAGGCGCCGGCGGCGCGCCCGAACTTGGTGAACATGTCCGCGCCCGGCACCGCGCCGAAATAGCCGAGAATGCCGAGCAGCGACGTCACTACGGCCGCCGTCATCCACGACAGGAAGATGACGCGATAGAGCCTGGGGTCGGCGGCGGTGACCGCGGCGAAGAAGATGGCCGTGAAGGCGAGGAACAGCGACACCGCCAGGTAGAGCGGCGTGCTCATCAGGTTTTCCATCTGCGTCATGGAAATCATGCCGCCGATATTGAAGGTGACGAGCAGAACGACCAGCGGCGCGATGGCGCCCGGTATGCGCAGGCCAAACAGCGCCCAGATGGCGATCAGGACGGCCATGTAGATTTCGTAAGGCGCCGGCTCGCGGATGACGAAGCCGGACAGCAGCACGCCAAGGGCAATCGCACCCGTCGAGATCAGGCTGATCAGCTTGGCGTTGACGGCCGCTCGCGGCAGCTCATAAGCGATCGCGCTCAATAGGCGTTTTCCGTGTTGAGCAGCCGGATCGGCGTCAGGAACAGGATTTTGATGTCGAACCAGAGCGACCAGTTCTCGATGTAATAGAGGTCGAGTTCGGTGCGCTTACGGATTTTCTCGTCGGTGTCCATCTCGCCGCGCCAGCCATTGATCTGCGCCCAGCCGGTGACGCCTGGCTTGACCTTGTGGCGGGCGAAATAGCCGTCGACCACCTCGTTGTAGAGCAGGTTGTGCGACTGCGCCGCCACCGCATGCGGACGCGGCCCGACCAGCGACAGGCTGCCGAACAGCGAATTGAAGAACTGCGGCAGCTCGTCGATCGAGGTCTTGCGGATGAAGCGGCCGACGCGGGTGACGCGCGGGTCGTTCTTGGTCACAGACTTGCGGGCGGTCGGATCGGACTGGTCCGCATACATCGAGCGGAACTTGTAGACCTCGATGACCTCGTTGTTGAAGCCGTGGCGCTTCTGCTTGAACAGCACCGGACCCTTGCTGTCGAGCTTGATGGCAATCGCGGTCGCCAGCATGACCGGCGAGAAGGCGACGATGCCAAGCAGGCTGAAGAGGATGTCGAAGGCGCGCTTGGCAACCGAATCCCAGTCGTTGATCGGTTTGTCGAAGATGTCGAGCATCGGCACCGCGCCGATGAAGGAGTATGAGCGCGGCCGGAACTGCAGCTGGTTGGAATGCGCTGAAAGCCGGATGTCGACAGGCAGCACCCAGAGTTTCTTCAGCAACTGCAGCACCCGGGTCTCAGCCGTCAGCGGCAGCGATACGATCAGCATGTCGATGCGGGCGATGCGGGCGAACTCGAGCAGCTCCGACACCGTGCCGAGCTTGGGATAGCCGGCGACGATAGGCGGTGAGCGGCGGTTGTCGCGGTCGTCGAAGATGCCGCAGATTCGGATGTCGTTGAACGGCTGCTGCTCGATCGAGCGGATCAGCACTTCGGCTGCCTGGCCGCCGCCGACGATGACGGCGCGGCGCTCCATACGCCCGTTGCGCGCCCAGCGTCTGATGACGCGCGCGACAATGAGGCGAAGCCCCACCAGAAGCACGATACCTGCGGCAAACCACGCGCCGAAGATCAGGCGCGAAAAGTCCTCGGATACTTTCATGAAGAAGGCGGCAACGGCCATCATGGCGAAGGTGCCAACCCAGCACAGCAGCGCCCGTCCGAGGGCGGAGCCGGGCTTCAGCAGCGATTGCAACTGATAGCAGTCGGCGATTTCGAGGAAAATCACCGTTGCCAGGGACGCGGTCAGGATGACGACGGGGTATTGCCAGCCGAGGTGGCCGAGGAAGCCGAGATAATAGATGTAGATGAGGAAGCCTGACGTGAGCAGCAGCCCGAATTCGATCAGCCGCACCCCGCCGCTGACCATGACCGGGGACATGGTGTCGCGCCGGTACTGCGCCGCCACTTCCTGGGCGACCTTGCTCAGCGAGGCCGCGCCTTCCTTCTTGCCGTCGTCGCTGGCGGCCTTGACCGCTTCGGCGGTGAAGCGATGCGCTGGATCTTTTTCGGTCATCGTCATCGATCTGCCGTTAGGCAGCCCTGTCTAGCAGGACTGGCCTAACACAGATGGCCTAAGAAACCCTTGAGCGGGATCAGGCCGCAACCGGCGCGAGCACGGAAAGATAAGCGCCTTCGACATCGGCGGCCATGACCCTCGCGCTGAAGCGGGATTTGAGCTCGTCGGTGTCGGGGAGCTTTGCGGCATAGGCGGCCGGTGCGCTCAGGACTTCCGTCATCTTGGCCGCGATCTGATCCCTGTCGGGCATCACCAGGGCGGGGGATTTGTCGCCGAGGATCTCCGGGATGCCGCCCACTGACGTCGCCACCATCGGCTTGCCGGCGGCAAGCGCCTCCAGCACGATGTAAGGCATGGCCTCGGCGCGCGACGGTACCACCACGCATCTGGCGAGGGCAAAGGCCTGGCGGGCCGGCATCGGATCGTGAAAGCGGACCTGACCCGCAAGTCCTAGCCGTTCGACCTGCTGGCGGTAGCGGGGCAGGTCGTCTCCGGCGCCGACCATGGCGGCGGAAACGTTTCCGGCAACCTTGTCGCGGATCGAAGCCAGCGCGTCGATGAAGAGGTCGGGCCCCTTCAGGTCGCGCATCATGCCGATATAGAGAAAGTCGGCGGCATTTTCATTTGCAGGAACGGGCTCGAACTCGCTGTCGCGCAGCCCGTTGTAGACCAGGCTGTCGGGCACCAGGGGAGCGCCCACCTTGCGCACGAAGGTGCGCCGCTCGTAATCGGAGACGAACAGCAGGTGATCGGTGAACCGCTCCATCAGGCGTTCCAGCCCAAAGAACAGTTTTCCGGTCGACGTCCGCTCGTCATAGTGCAGACTGCCGCCATGCGGCGAGTAGAAGCGGGCCACGCGAGACCTTGAAACCCGCAACAGTGAGCCGAACGCACGCGCATAGACGCCACCCTTGGCGCCGTGCCCGTGCAGCACGTCCGGCTGCAATTCCTTGATGATCCTGTAGGTGCGCCAACCCGAGGCGATGTCGCCGGGGCCGATATGGCGCTGCATGGAGGTGCGCCGGATGCCGAGTGTCAGCATCGGGCGGATCGCCTCGAACAGGCGCTCTTCGTGTTCGCCGCCGGTGGTTGAATCGCAGATGAGGCCGACCGAATGGCCGGCGGCCACCTGGGCCTCGGTCAAGTCGCGCACATGCCTGAAGATGCCGCCGACCGGCGACCTGAAGCAGTGAACGATCCGGAGCTTGCGGGGTGGGATCTGGAGCACGGCGTCTTAGAACAGCCGTTCGCGGATATAGATCGTGTCGCCGGGCAGCAGCGGGTCGCTGGTGACCACGCGGCCGGTCATCACCTTGCCGTTGATGTCGCGGGTGATGTCGACATTGGCCTGGTTGGCGCGGGCGCTGAACCCGCCGGCCATCGCGATGGCCTTCTGCACGGTGAGGCCCGGCACATAGGAATATTGCCCGGCGGCGCCGACTTCGCCCATCACGAAGATCGGGCGGTAGCGGTCGACTTCGACCGACACGTCGGGATCACGCAGGAAGCCCTGGCGCAGCTTTGCGGCCAGCGCTGCCTCGACCTGCTGGGCCGTCTGGCCACGCGCCGGCACGGCGCCGACGAGCGGGACTGAGATGTAGCCGGACTGGTCGACGCTGTAGGTGTTGGTCAGGCCTTCCTGCTCGAACACCGTGACACGGATGCGGTCGCCTGCGCCGAGACGATAGGGCTGGTCCAGCGCTTCGTGGAAGGCGGCGGGAGCAGGCTTGTAGCTCGAGCAGCCGGCTGCGACGAGCATGACGGCGACGAGCGCATGACGGACTGGAGAGAAGCTTTTCATATCGGGCGACGCGTCTCGGCTGCTTGCCGCCGCTTCGGGCGACTGGTTCGCCTCAGTTATCGTCTTGTTAGGGTTAATGCCCGGTAAAGGCTGCGCACCCAACTCAACTTCGGCTCTGCAACTTGCCCGGCAATCTTAACGCCTGGGTTACCATGTTTGTTTACCGTGCAACCGCTCAGCCTCGGAGTAGGAATGCATGTCAGGCGTTCAGTCCACCACCGGTGATGTCGATGTCGATCTCGGCCAGCTCTTTGCCAGTCTCCTCAGGAACTGGGTGCGTCTGGTTGTCGTTGCGGTCGTTGTGACGGCGCTTGCATTCGTCTTCGCCTCGATGGCGACGCGATATTACAAGGCCGAGACACGGCTTCTGATCGAGACGCGCGAGTCGGTGTTTACGCGGCCCGACGGCAACACCGAAACCGATCGCTCCAATCTGGACGAGGAGGGGGTGACCAGCCAGGTCGAACTCGTCGGCTCGACAGACATTCTCAAGCAGGTCGCCAAGAAGCTCGATCTTGCCAGCCGTCCTGAGTTCGATCCGGCAGCCAAGATGTCGACGCTGTCGCGTCTGCTCGTGCTCGTCGGCCTGAAGAGCGATCCAAATGAATTGCCGCCTGAGGAGCGTGTCCTCAAGGCGTTTCGCGAAAACCTGAATGTCTATCGTGTCGAGAAGTCGCGCGTCATCGTCATCCAGTTCTCGTCCCAGGACCCCAAGCTCGCCGCCGATGTGCCCAACGCCATCGCCGACGTTTATATGGAGTTTCAGCGCGGCGCCAAGCTCGAGTCGAACACCGAGGCGACGGATTGGCTGAAGCCTGAGATCGCCGACCTCACCAAGCGAGTGAAGGACGCAGAGAGCAAGGTTGCCGCCTTCCGCGCCGAGTCGGACCTGCTGGTCGGCCAGAACAATTCGGTCCTGTCCACCCAGCAGCTTTCCGAGCTGTCGAGCGAGTTGTCGCGCGTTCGCGCCAACCGTTCGGCGGCCGAAGCCAATGCCCAGGGCGTGCGCCAGGCGCTGAAGCAGGGCGGCTCGATCGATGCGATGCCTGAGGTGCTGTCGTCGGGTCTGATCCAGCGGCTGCGCGAACGGCAGGTTCAACTGCGCAACGATATTGCCGAACTGTCGACGACCCTCCTGCCCAATCACCCGCGCATCAAGGCGCTGAACTCGCAACTTGCCGATCTCAATGCTCAGATCAGGTCGCAGGCCGAGAAGGTCTTGACCGGTCTGGTCAACGAGGCGAGCACCGCCTCCTTGCGCGAACAGCAGCTCGTCGCCGACCTGAACACGCTGAAAGTCGAATCAGCCCGCGCTTCCGAGCAGGAGGTCGAGCTTCGGGCTTTGGAACGCGAGGCCGCGGCCCAGCGCGCACTGCTTGAATCCTATCTCACCCGCTACCGCGAGGCGACCTCGCGTCAGGACCGCAACTACCTGCCGGTCGACGCCCGTGTCTTCTCGCGCGCCAACGTGCCATCGGAGCCATATTTCCCCAAGGTCGTGCCGATCGTGGGTGCTGCCTTCGTCGGTTCCTTGCTGCTCATGGCCATCGTCACGCTTCTGCAGGAGTTGTTCTCCGGCCGCGCCATGCGTCCGGCTGCCGGCTCGCGCGTCGTCCCGGTTGCCCAGGTGGCGATGCCGGCGCGGCGCGCTGCCAGCCTTCCCGACGAAGCGCTGCCGCAGGCATGGCATTCTGAGGAAGAGCCTGTCGAGGCCCTGGCTCACCACGATCTCGGGGAGGTGCCTGCCTATGCCAACGACCAGGCTGAGCCCGTTGCCGCGACTGCAGGCCATGTCGGCATAGGTATCGAATCCGCTGCAGAAAAGTTGATCACCAGCGGTGCCGCCCGTGCCATCTTCGTTTCACCCGAAGGCGACGAGGCTGCAGCCACGGCGGTACTGGTGGCGCGCGAGGTGGCGGATGTCGGCCTTAGGGTGCTGCTGCTCGACCTGACCGCCTCAGGCGCTGCCTCGCGGCCCATGCTCGACGGCGGCCGTTATCCTGGCATCACCAATCTGCTCGCCGCAGAGGCGCAGTTCACCGATGTCATCCGCGCCGACCATTATTCGGACTGCGATGTCATGCCGATCGGCACCGCCGATCCGGCACGCGCCATGCGCGCGGCCGACCGCCTGCCGATCATCATGCAGTCGCTGACGACGGCCTATGACCTCGTGGTGGTCGAGTGCGGGCCGGCCGATGCCGATGAAATTCATCGCCTGGTCGGCGACGGCACCGAGGTGCTGGTCAGTTTCCTCGAACATGACGAGCAGGTTGCCGATGCTGCGGCAGGCCTTCGCGCCGGTGGTTATGAGGATGTCATCCTGGTCACGCCTATCGGCCACGACCTGCCGACCACGCCGCAACCAACCCGCTCGGCGGCCTAGAACAATTTCAGGAAAAGTGCGCAGCGGTTTTCCGCCCGGAATTGCGCAAAACAAAGAGATAAAGGGTTTCCGCGTTTCGAAGAAAAGCGGAAACGTTTTAGGCTCAATCGTCTTCGGCCGGTGCTGCGGCTTTGCCGCGCGCTCCGGTGCGCAGGCGCTTGATGAAGGCCCATGCCGCGGCATTGCTCTTGATCGCCGCCTTGACGCGCGAGCTTGCCTTGAGGCCGGCGGCATAGATGTGGCCCTTGGCCGTAAGTGGCACGAAAACATCTGCCTGGCGTATTTCGAGATCGCACCACTGGCGCTTGTAGGGCTCGTCGCCGACGCTGAAATCGTAGATGCCGAAACCTTGTTCGCAGGCTTCCTCGATGTTGTCGAAAAACAGATATTCGCCGGGACTGGCATAGGCGATTTCGTCGTCGGCGATCGCCCCAAACTCGCAGACCAGCCGGCTGCCGGCACGGCTTGAGCCGGTGACGGCGCGGTATTTGCCGGCAACCTCCAGCCCGTGCAGCACGAAGGCCGGCTTGTCCTGGCCAAGCGCATCCGCAAACAGACGGCGGAAAAAGCTGCGGACCTCGGCTGGGCCGAAAACGTCGGTGATGCCCATCGCGCCGAAGCGCTGTTCCTTCATGGCGAAGAAGGCATCGAGCATGGCGTTCACTTCGGCTTCGGTCGTGGCCAATAGGCGTCTTGCCCCGCCGATCGCCTCGTATTTGCGCGCCTGGCTGCGATGGCGCTTGCGTTTGCGCTTACCGCTGGTGCGGCCAAGCACTGCCTCGAAACCGCCGTCGAGATCGACCGCCAGAGCCACGTTGGGGCTTTGCGACGATGGCAGCTTGAGCAGTGGATTGGGCAGGCCGTCGAAGTCGGTGGCCAGGCGTTCGAGCGTCAGAATGTCGATGTCCGATCGCGCCGCCTTGATGGCTGCGACGATCTTCTGCAGATCGGCCAGGTTTGCCTGCGCCAGCCATTGCACGTCGGCAGCGGGAAAATTACCGTTGGCATGCTTGCCGCCGGCAAAGCGGGCAACGCGGAAAGGTCCCTGCCTGCAGATTTCGAGGGCCAACGACATCACAGGCCGATCCCGCGACCGCATGGTGGCGACAACCATGTCGGCCTTGGCGGCTTCGGCCCAACCGGTAACCCATTCCGGGCTCTGCGCCGGTGCAAAGACGGACTTCCGGGCGAAGTTCGCGTAAGTGGCAAACACCTCCAGCGAGACCGGGGCAACCGCAACAGTCGTCGTCTCCGCGGCGGCTGCCGTCGGATGCAACACGGTGTTGCTTTCGCGCGAAAGGGTGGCGTCAACCATACTTCAATCCTTGCCGTCTATGCATTTGGTGAATGTGCATTGCCTCGGCGTGATGCGGCCAAGCCTAACCACCAAAGGTGAAGGAATGATCGACACAGCCCGGAAGCTTGCTTTCCTGCTGATCGGCTATGGTGGATTGGGCGCGCTCGCCAGGCCGCTGGTCGGCAGCGTCGGCGTCATTCTGATGTTGCACAGGGTGACCACCTTGCTGAAGCGTCCCGACAGCCCCAACCGTCATCTGGCGATAACGCCCGAGTTCCTCGACCTGCTTGTCGGCGAGATGAAGCGTCTCGGCTATGCCTTCGTGTCCATGGATGAAGCCGTGGCTCGCCTGCGCTCCGGTCGCAGGGAAGGGCCGTTCGCAGTCCTCACCGCCGACGACGCCTACCGTGACAATCTCACCGAAGCCTTGCCCGTTCTCGAAAGCCACGGCGCGCCCATCACCGTCTATGTCGCGCCGGGTCTCACGTCGGGCGATGCCGATTTGTGGTGGGAGGTGCTCGACGAGGTCGTCGAGGCGGGCAAGCCGCTGATGGCTACGATTTCAGGAGAGGAGCGTACATTCGGCTGCGCCACCGCGCAGGAGCGCAGGGCGGCATTCGCGGAGCTGTCGGCCTTTCTCACTTGCGACGTTCAGGAGGAAAAGCAGCGGCAGATCCTGAGAGGTCTGGCCGAACAGGTCGGCGTCGATGCCTCCGCCCCGAACCGCGAACTCTTGATGGACTGGGCCGAAATCAGGCAAGCGGCAAGCCACCCGCTCGTCACCATCGGCGCACATACCGTGCACCACTACAACCTGAAGCGGCTCGACGCCGACAAGGCGCTGCGTGAAATGCACCGCTCCCGCAGCCTGATCGAGGCCGAGTTGGGCGAGGCGCCGCACCATTTCGCCTATCCCTATGGTTATGCCGCTGCCGCCGGCATGCGGGAAACCCATCTTGCGCGTGAGGCAGGTTATCTCTCGGCAGTGACCACCCGGCACGGCGTGTTGGTACCTGCCCATGCCGGACATCTGCATGCGCTGCCGCGCCTTTCGGTCAATGGCCGCCACCAGGATATGGCCGCGATGCGTGCCATGCTGACGGGAGCGACGACGCTGATGGCCAATCGTGGCAAGCGACTGGTGACGATCTAGGGCAATCCAGGAAGAGGCATTTCCGTTCGGAAATGCGCGGGGAGGTCAGCGGCCGGCATTCTTTGGCGGCGTGACCATCCACTTGATGATCCACATCGCCGGAAGGATCCACAGCAGGCCGGTCAGGATGAAATAGATCAGGTGGACGACCGCGCTGGATTCGGCCAACTGCGCTACGGCCACCATAGTCGCAACGAGTGCGTAGACGGTCACCAGCAGCACCAGCAGCACGGTTCCGATCAGCTTCTTGACGCGCACGGGCATTTGTTCATCCTCTGTCGGCGAAGGGCATAGTCTCTCCTGGTTGCCTGCGCAACCGGGGAGGGCTGGCGGGCCGGCGGCGCGACCGCGTGTCGCGTGGCCCGAACTTGCCAGCCGGGCCGCTATGGTCCACCAGTCCGCGGTTCAGAAGTGCCGGGAACGATCGCCATGACCGCCATGACAAACACTGCCGCACCGCTTGCCGCTCGTAGCAGGGACCTGCGCAACCGCACGCTGGTGCGCGGCTGGCTCTACATAGTGCTCCTGGTGCTCTTCGCGCTCGTCATGGTCGGTGGCGCCACGCGCATGACTGGTTCAGGCCTGTCGATCACCGAGTGGAAGCCCATCCACGGCGTTATCCCGCCGCTCAACCAGGCCGAATGGCAGGAAGAGTTCGAGAAGTACCAGCAGATCCCGCAATACGAGCAGGTCAACAAGGGCATGACCGTCGACGAGTTCAAGGGCATCTTCTGGTGGGAATGGGCTCACCGCCTGCTGGCCCGCGGTGTGGGCTTCCTCGTCGCCATTCCGCTTGTTTTCTTCTGGCTGTCGGGCCGGCTTGAAAGCCGTCTCAAGCCCAAGCTCGTTGGGCTGCTCGCATTGGGCGGCCTGCAGGGCGCGATCGGCTGGTGGATGGTGGCGTCCGGCCTTTCGGAGCGCGTATCTGTCAGCCAGTATCGTCTGGCGATCCACCTGACCTTCGCTTGCATCATCGTCATTGCCGTCGCCTACATAGCGCGCGGGCTGGCGGTCTATTCGGCCAAGCCGGCAGACAGGCGCGTCCAACGCTTCGCAGGCATCATGGTGCTGCTGGTGCTGTTCCAGATCTATCTCGGCGCGCTGGTCGCCGGCCTGCATGCAGGCCTCAGCTACAACACGTGGCCGCTTATGGACGGCGCCATTGTCCCTGGCGACCTGCTCGTCATAGAACCGATGTGGCGCAATTTCTTCGAAAGCCCCAAAACGGTCCAGTTCGTGCATCGCATGTTCGCCTACACGCTGCTGGTTGCTGCCTTCTGGCATACGTTTGCCACCATGCGCATCGCGCCGCAGACAACCCATGCCCGCCGTGCCTGGGTGCTGGCGCTGCTGGTGGTGGGGCAGGCGGCCATCGGCGTCGGCACCTTGCTGATGCAGGCGCACATGCACTGGGCGCTGTTGCATCAGGGTTTTGCGCTTTTGGTGCTGATCTTCGCGACGGCGCACTGGCGCGCCACCAAGGGCGCCTATCCTCTCGAAAACGAAGTCGAGTTCAGAACCTAGACCGCACCGAACGGATCGCCGCCACGACAGCGAGTTCGCTCTGCTCGTCCTTGTCGTTGTTGTCCTCGGCATGCCAGGACGACGACAGGCAGCCCCAGGCAATTGCGTGGTCGAGAATGGCGTCGGGGCGCTGGCCCAGCGTTTTTGCGAATGTCTCAGCCATGTAGGCGATGCGCTCGGGATCGAGGCTGAGGTCGTGGCGGTCAAGCGGATTGTAAAACAGGTTCGCAGCGTCGAAAGCGGGATCGCCGAGCAGGCCCTTGGGGTCGATCGCAAGCCAGCCGCGTGCGCCGAGCAGGATGTTGTCATGATGCAGGTCGCCGTGCAGAACACGCACGTCGTGCGGATCTGAAAGCAGGCGCTCGGCAATCGTTGCGGCCTCGACATAGAGGCCTTTTGCCCCGGCATTGCGATCGGCATTGGCCTTGCCGAACAGGCTGGCGTAGCGCTCCCTCAGCGGCTGCAGGTCGGCGGGCGGCGGGGTATCGGACGGCGAGAACAGCCGCACCATCACCTCGTTGGCAATGTCCGTAGCGTGGCGGTCGCCGTGCTCGTTCAATTCGTCTGCCAGCAACCGGTCGCCGGCATATTCGAGCAGCATGTCCTGCCCCTCGAAACCGAGCAGCCGGACCGCGCCGATGCCGTCGCGCCAGTCGAGATAATGCGCGCCGCGCAGTTCGTCGCCGACATCGTCGAACGGCTTCAGCGCCTTGACGATCACCGGCTCGCCATTGGCCGTCAGCACCTTCCAGATGCGGCTGGAGAACGTTTCGGCGATCAGTTCCGGGTCGCTGACGTCCCAGTGAGCAGGAAAGACCGCCTGATCCATTCAGTGATGCAGGCCGAGCATCAGGTCGAGGTTCTGCACCGCAGCCCCTGAGGCACCTTTGCCGAGATTGTCGTAGACGGCGATCAGCAAGGCCTGAGCGCGGCTGTCATTGGCACTGACATAGAGCTTCATCTTGTTGGTGCCGTTGTAGATCTCGGGCTGGATGTCGCCGCTGCGCTCGAAATCGACCAGCGGCGCGACCTCGACCACACCGCCCTTCAGGCCGGCATAGTGATCGGCCAGCGCTGCGTGCATCTGTGCACCTGTCGGCACCTTGGCGAGGCGGCCGAGCTGCAGCGGCACCACGGTGATCATGCCCTGGGCGAAGTTGCCGACGGCCGGCTGCATGATCGGGTCATGCGCCAGCTTGGCGTAGGCGCGCAGCTCCGGCACGTGCTTGTGCTTGAGCATCAGCCCATAGGGCAGGAACTCGGGCGACTCCTCGCCCTGCGCTTCGTAATCCTCGATCATCTGCCGGCCACCGCCGGAATAGCCCGAAATGCCGCTGACGCTGACGGGCAAGTCGGCCGGCAGCAGGCCGGCCGAAATCAGCGGGCGCAGGCCGGCGATCGGGCCCTGTGGCCAGCAGCCGGGATTGGCGACACGCTTGGAGACGGCGATCGCCTTCATCTGCGCAGCGTCCATCTCGGGGAAGCCGTAGGTCCAGCCTTCGGCGACGCGATGGGCCGTGGATGCGTCGATCACGCGCGTGGTGTCGTTTTCGATCAAGGCCACGCTCTCCTTGGCCGCATCGTCAGGCAGGCACAGGATCGCGACGTCGGCGGCGTTGAGGAATTCCTTGCGCGCGGCCAGGTCCTTGCGGCGCTCGACAGGCACCGAAATCACTTCGAGGTCGTTTCGTCCGGCAAGCAGCGCCCTGATCTGAAGACCTGTCGTGCCGTGTTCGCCGTCGATGAAGATTTTCGGTTTCATGTGCCTGTCGTTCCGTCGAAAAATAAGCAGTGTCAGAGGCTTGTGGCCAAATTCGGACTCATTGTCCGAACCAGTTGAATCGCTTTGTCAGGCGCTTTCGCGTGCCTTCTTTTCGGCCAGCAGGCCAAGATAGTGCATGGCGACAGTCGAGCCGGCGATGGCCGTAATATCGGCATGGTCGTAGGCCGGTGCAACCTCGACGATGTCGGCGCCGACAATATCGATCTGGTTCAGCTGGCGCAGCACCGAGAGGATCTTGGCCGAGGATGGGCCGCCCGCCACGGGCGTGCCGGTTCCGGGCGCATAGGCCGGGTCGAGGCAGTCGATGTCGAAGGTCACGTAGGTCTTCCGGCCGCCAGTGCGTTCGACGATGGCATAGGCGATGTCGGCGGCGCGCATCTCCTCGACATCGTGGCCGTAGAGGATCTTGATGCCGCAATCGTCGGGCGCGTGCGTGCGGATGCCGATCTGGATAGAGCGGTCGGGATCGATGATGCCGTCCTTGACCGCGCGCGCCACGAACGAGCCGTGGTCGATGCGCTTGCCGTCGTCAGGCCAGGTGTCCTGATGAGCGTCGAACTGCACGAGCGCCATGGGGCCGTGGATCGCCGCATGCGCCTTCAGGACCGGCCAGGTGACGAAATGGTCGCCGCCGAGCGTCAGCAGGAAAGCGCCGGACTTCAGGATCTTGGCGGCCTCGCGCTCGATGGCGCCAGGCGTCTTCTGGTGGTTGCCGCTGTCGAGCAGGCAATCGCCATAGTCGATGACCGAGAGGTCTTCGAACAGGTCGCGGTTGAACGGGTATTGCGGGTCGCAGTCGAAGATCGCCGAGGCGCGGCGGATGGCCTGCGGGCCGAAACGCGCGCCCGGCCGGTTGGTAACGGCTGCGTCGAAGGGGATACCCCAGACGACCGCGTCGGCCCCAGCAACGTTCTTCGAATATTTGCGGCGCATGAAGGACAATGCCCCTGCATAGGTCGGATCACCCGAGCGCCCCTTCTGGGTTCGCGCGGTGAAGGCGTGATCGATCGACGAAGAGGGCATGGGCAATCTCCTTTCTCGGCTTTCGCAATTTCGAGGCGCAAGAACTACAGAAGCCCGGCCCAACATGCCAGCCCCATGGCGAAAAGCATGTGACAGCCCGCATTCATCCCCCTGTCATGCGCCTTTCACGCCCGTGTCATCGCCGCCGCCTAGGTCGTTTCCGGCATCTTCAGCGATGGAGCGATTCCCATGCGGGCAGTTCTGACAGGCGTAGTCTCGTTCTTGCTGACCTTGGGGCTGGCGACACCGGGCCATGCCGACACTCGCGTCGACCAGATTCTCGAGCGCTTCGAAAATGCCAACCAGTGGCGCGACCACGTCATGGTTGTGGCCCACAGGGCCGGCGGCCTGCAGGACGGCAAACGCCGCTTCGCCGAGAACTCGATTGCCGCCTTGCGCGACGCGATCTCGCTGGGCGCCGAGATGGTCGAGATCGACATCAGGCGTTCAAGCGACGGCGAACTGGTCGTCATGCATGACAGCTGGCTCGACCGCACCACCGATTGTAAGGGCGAGGTGCTCGCCTACAGGATGGCTGAACTGAGGAAATGCCGCCTCGTCGTCGAAGGCACCGGAGCTGTCACCGCCGAGCCGGTGCCGACGCTGCAGGAGTATCTGGCGGTCGCCAAAGGCAAGATCCTGGTCAATCTCGACAACAAGCTCGAAACCGCCGACCTGGTCGACATGGTGGCGCTGGCGCGCGCCATGGCCATGGAAGCGCAGGTGGTGGTCAAGGCCAACCTCTGGAACGCCGAGCGGGTCGCCTCCGTCAAGGCGATCATGGCTAAGGTGGGAAATGGCTTTCAGTTCATGCCGGTCATGGCCGACGATGCCGTGCGCGATCCCGCCTTCGTCGAGGCGGCTGGCAAGGCCTTCGCCGCCAGCGCCGTGGAGATGATCGCCTGGCGCGGTGACGCAGTTGGTATGACGGACACCGGCGGCCCGTTGTTTTCGGCGCGCGTGAAGGCCGCGTCCGTCCGCGGCAACTGGCACATCTGGGTCGACACGCACGCCATCGTCAACAAGCCCGGTGGCTATCTCTCCGGCGGTCGCGGCGATGAACTGGCGGTGGCGGCAGGCTTTCCAAGCGAGGTCTTCGGCTTCTGGGCGGAGCGTGGTGCCACCATGATCCAGACCGACGAGCCCCGCGCTGCCATCAATTGGCTGGCCGCCAACGGCTATCGTGTGCCTTACTCCGATATCGAGGAGCCGGTCGCCTCGGTTGTGGGGCAGGCGGTGCTGCCGCCGACCAACTGACGGCCTGCGTTACTCAGCCGATTGCCGGAGGTTCTTGCGCCTCTCCTTGAGCGAGTACTTCGACCCACCTTCCTTGAGCAGTCGCTTGCCCTGCTTGCGGCAGTGGTTGTCTGCCTTCTTGGCAGCTTTGTGCTCGTCGGCGCCTTTTTCCAGCGCCTTTTCATGCGCGCGCATCCAACAGCTGTCGAACGTCGTCGCCCGTTTCAGAAACCTGTTCGTGGCGGCATCCGCCGTTGCGGCGGGAAAGGCGATGGCCAGGGCGGTCGCCAATGCGAGCATGCGGGCCATGGATGTCTCCCATAGGGCGTTCAGGCGCCAGCAGGGCACATCATAGGGCCGCACGGTCGGGACGGCACGCCAAAAAGAAAAGGCCGCCCGGAGGCGGCCTTTCCAAATTCTGGTTCCGGGAAGCTTAGCGCTTCGAGAACTGGAACGAACGGCGGGCCTTGGCCTTACCGTACTTCTTACGCTCGACCGTACGGCTGTCGCGGGTCAGGAAGCCGCCCTTCTTGAGCACGCCGCGCAGCGCCGGCTCGTAGTAGGTCAGTGCTTTCGAGATGCCGTGACGAACAGCACCGGCCTGGCCCGACAGACCGCCGCCGACAACGGTGGCGATGATGTCGTACTGGCCGACGCGGTTGGCCGCGACGATCGGCTGGTTCAGGATCATCTGCAGCACCGGACGGGCAAAGTATGCCGCGAATTCCTTGCCGTTGACGATGATCTTGCCGGAGCCGGGCTTCACCCAGACGCGGGCGATGGCGTCCTTGCGCTTGCCGGTGGCATAGGCGCGGCCGCTCTTGTCGAGCTTCTGGACGTGGACCGGAGCAGCCGGCTGGGCGGCGGCGACGGTGCCGAGCTCTGCGAGCGAGGAAAGATCAGCCATTATCAAGCCCTCTTGTTCTTCGCGTTCAGCGCGCCGACGTCGAGCGTCTCGGGCTGCTGGGCGACATGCGGATGTTCTGCGCCTGCATAGACGCGGAGATTCTTCATCTGGCGACGGCCAAGCGGACCGCGCGGGATCATGCGCTCGACGGCCTTCTCGAGCACGCGCTCGGGGAAACGGCCCTCGATCAGCTGGCGAGCGGTACGCTCCTTGATGCCGCCGGGGTGGCCGGTGTGCCAGTAATACACCTTGTCGGTGTACTTCTTGCCGGTGAACACGACCTTGTCGGCGTTGATGATGATGACATTGTCACCGTCGTCGACGTGAGGCGTGAAGGTGGGCTTGTTCTTGCCGCGGAGGATGTTGGCGACGATGGTGGCGAGACGGCCGACGACGAGACCCTCGGCGTCGATCAGCACCCACTTCTTCACCACGTCCGCAGGCTTCTGCGAAAAGGTTGCCATGGTTACATGCTTTCGTTTGGGACCTTCCGGAGAAGGCGTTTCTTGTTGCTTTCATTGGCAAGAAGCCGGAGCCATCAGCCAATAACAAAACGGCGACCATTGCGGGCCGCTGTTTCGAATGGGCTTATAGGCGAGGGGTTTCGCATCGTCAAGCCGATGAGATTGGATCCCAAAGGCGAAAAGATAAGTGAAAACAATTAAATAGAAGAGTGGTATTATTTTACCGCATGCCGGCGGCCTGAATCAAGCCGCGCCTGGCGCTTCCGGCAGCGGTGGCCGCTGACTCGTCGTCAGTGTCCTTGTCAAAGCGTTCCTGGGCCGCCAGCACTGCCTCGATGTTGGTTTCGGCCCATTCGGCGATGATCGAGATCTTGTCGGAAAGTGTCTGGCCCAGCGGTGTGATCGAATACTCCACCGTCACCGGCACGGTGGCGAAGACCTCGCGCGAAATCAGCCCGTCGCGGCCGAGCCGTTTCAGTGTTTGCGACAGCACCTTGGTCGAAATGCCCTCGACGTCGCGGCGCAACTGGTTGAAGCGCACCGGGCCTTCGGCGATCTTCCACAGCACCAGCGCTGTCCATTTGTCGGCGATGTGGTCGAGCAGCATCCTGGTCGGGCAGTTCTTGGCGTAGACGTCATAGACGGGCATCGCGGCATCCCTGGGGCGATTTCCTGGAGGTAACCTGGTGGCGAGCTCGGGCACCTCATTACCGGAAAGTGCCTTCTTTCTACCTCTGTATCATCTGGCTATCAACCATCCATTGGAAAGTCGCTTTTCAATGGAAACTGGATGGAGTTTGAAATGTCTGAAGGAAAAATCCTGGTTCTGGCCGCAACCGGCAATGTCGGGGCGCTGCTGGTGGCCGAACTGCTGCGCAGGGGAGAGAAGGTGAAGGCTGCCAGCCGCCACGCCACGCCCCAACTCGTAGCTGGCGCCGAGGTCGTGCAACTCGATCTTGCCGACCCGCACAAGCTTGCTTCCGCCCTTGAAGGGGTAGACCGCATCTTTGCCCTGTCGCCGACCGGCTATCTCGATCCGGTCGGCCTGCTCGGGCCCGTGGTGGAAGCGGCAGCGGCGCGCAACATCAAGATCGTGTTGCAGACAGCGCTTGGTGTCGACGCAAGCGATGCCATCCCGCTCCGCCAGCTGGAGCTGAAGCTCGAGCGTTCCGGTGCGCCTTTTGTCATCCTGCGCCCCAACTGGTTCAGCGACAACTTCGCCACCTACTGGGCAAATGACCTGCGACGCGGCGAAATCCGCGTGCCGGCAGGCGAGGGCAAGACGAGCTTCATCGATGCCGTCGATGTTGCAACAGCCGCTGCCGGTGCGCTGACCACCGACCGTTTTGACGGCAAGGCCTTCGCGCTGACGGGGCCTGCGGCATACGGTTATGCCGACGCAGCGGCGCTCTTGTCCGAAGCCTTGGGGCGGCCGATCCGATATAGTCCCGTCGACGATCGCAGCTTCGTTATGGAAGCGGTCGCAAACGGCCTGACGCAAGGCTACGCCGAATTGTTGGCGGCGATCTTCCATCCGGTTGCGCAAGGATGGACGTCATCTGTCACCGGCGACGTCGAATTGCTAGCGGGCAGGGCGCCGCGGTCGCTGAAGCAGTCTGCCGGCGATATTGCCGCTCGCATCACGGCCCAGGTCGCAGCGTAACGAGGGTCCCGCCTTTAGGCTCAGCGCTTCGGCGGGATCGAATAGGTGCCTGTTGCATGCGCCACAGTGTGGCGGTCGGGTCCGGCGACGATGTCGATGTCGAACACCATCAGGCTCTTGCCGAGCTTGAGAATACGGCAATGGCCGTCGATCGGCCCGGCTTCCGCCTTGCGCATGAAGTTGATGTTGAGATTGGTCGTCACCGACAACGCGTCGGGACCGGAATGGCTGAGCACGCAGACATAGCCGCCGATGTCGGCAAGTGTGAACAGCGACGGCCCCGAAACCGTGCCGCCGGGCCTGAGATGGCGCTCGTCGGCATTGAGCCGCACCGTGCAGCCGCCCGGAAACACCTCGGTCACCTGGTAGAAGTCATATTGATCGTTGAGTTGGGGATAGGCGCTCCGCAACAGCGCGTTGACCTCGGTCGCGGTCATCACAGGCTTCAATCCGTTCTGTTCCGGCATTTGCGGACCCATCTTCCGGGCCGGCACGCTTGGCCGGCGTAAACGTCTGGTTGCATTCGAACCTTTGGCGCCGCTCCAGTCACATAGTTGGGAACCAAAATTCGAGCGCATGCGTATATGCGTAGGATCCGATGCAGGCGATTCTAGGCTGCTCGAATCCTAAGAGGGACACTATGGCAGAAATCGTCACCCTGGCGCGCACCACTTCCGACGGGCCTGTTTGGTCCAGCCTCGACAAGGGCGTGCTGCGCCTCGTGCTCGCCAACCCGCCTGCCAATGCCCTGTCGCTCGACACAATGGCTGCCCTTCAGGCCCAGCTCGACCGTGCTCGTGACGACAAGGCCGTGCGCGTCATCATGCTCGCGGCGTCGGGCAAGGTGTTCTGCGCCGGCCACGACCTCAAGGAGATGACAGCGCACCGCAAGGACACCGACCACGGCCGCGCCTTCTTCGAGCTGACCATGTCCAGATGCTCTGAGCTGATGCAGTCGATCGTTCGCCACCCCAAGCCGGTCATTGCTGAAGTCGACGGTCTCGCCACCGCCGCGGGCCTGCAGCTTGTCGCCAGCTGCGACCTTGCCATCGCCACCGATCAGGCCGCCTTCTGCACGCCGGGCGTCAACATCGGCCTGTTCTGCTCCACGCCGATGGTGGCGCTGTCACGCAACGTTTCGCGCAAGCAGGCGATGGAGATGCTGTTGACCGGCGAGACGATCGACGCGACCACCGCGCGCGATTTCGGCCTGGTCAATCGTGTCGTGCCACGCGAATACCTGAATCACATTGTCGGCAAATACGCCCAAACCATTGTTTCTAAATCGTCTTTGACGCTTAAGCTTGGCAAGGAAGCGTTCTATGCGCAAGCCGAGATGGGCCTTGCCGAGGCCTATGACCACGCGGCGCGCGTGATGGTCGAGAACATGCTGGCAAAGGACGCCGAGGAAGGAATCGGCGCCTTCATAGAAAAGCGTGATCCGCTCTGGACAGGAGAATAGGCACGGGTCGCTGGGTTGACCCTGATCAAGGGATCAAGGCGCGCTTGGCGTCATCTCGCAAGATGGCCGGACTTACGCGCATAGAGGAGGTCGCTGGACATGGAACCAAGGATTTCGCTTGTCACCCTTGGCGTCGAGAACCTCGACCGCGCCGTGCGTTTCTATGAGGCGATGGGGCTCAAGCGGAACCAAGCCATAACCGATGGCGTCGCCTTCTTCCAGATGGGCGGGTTGGTGCTCGGACTGTGGGGTCACGAGCATCTGGCCGACGATGCCGGCATAGCTGCCGGCAAGGGCAGCTTTTCCGGTGTATCGCTCGCCTACAACACACGCTCCGACACCGAGGTCGACGAAGTCCTGGCCGCAGCCGAAAAGGCCGGCGGTCGCATCGTCAAGCCAGCCCAGCGCGCCTTCTGGGGCGGCTGGTACGGCTATTTCGCCGACACTGAAGGCCATCTCTGGGAGGTCGCCCACAATCCCGATTTCCACCTGGCCGACGACGGCACCATCTCGCTGCCGTGAGGTGTTGAGGTGGCGGCAGCGGTTAGCCCCGCTCGGCGAAGGCCTTTTCGACCACATATTCGCCAGGGGCTGCATTGTTGCCTTCGCTCATGCCGAGGCCTTCCAGGATCTCGCGCATGTCGGCGATGAAGGCGGGGCTGCCGCAGAGCATGGCGCGATCTTCGGCCGGGCTCATCGTCGGCAGGCCTATGTCGCTGAACAGCGCGCCGGAGCGAACCAGGTCCGTCGTGCGACCGCGGTTGCGGAAGGGCTCACGGGTGACTGTTGGATAATAGATCAGCTTCTTGGACAGCAACGCGCCGAAATATTCGTTTTCGGGGAATTCGCCGGTGATCTGCTCCTTATAGGCCAGTTCGCTGGCCTGTCGGCAGCCATGGACGAGCACGACGCGTTCGTAGCGCTCGAAGGTCTCGGGGTCGCGGATCAGGCTCATGAAGGGAGCGAGGCCGGTTCCGGTGCTGAACAGATAGAGATTGCGGCCAGGCCGCACGTTGGCGAGCAAAAGCGTGCCCGTAGCCTTGCGTCCCACCACGATGCTGTCGCCGACAGCAAGATGCTGGAGCCGCGAGGTCAGCGGGCCGTCGGGAACCTTGATCGACAGGAACTCGAGCGTTTCGTCGTAGTTGGGACTGACGACGCTGTAGGCGCGCAGCAGCGGCTTGCCGTCAACCTCCAGCCCGATCATCGCGAACTGCCCGTTCTCGAAACGGAACGAGGGATCGCGCGTCGTCGTGAAAGAAAACAGCGTGTCGGTCCAATGATGCACGCTCAGCACTTGCTGTTGGGTAAGGTTGCTCATTCCCTGTGCTCCTTGGCTTAGGGGTGGGGCCCGCACGGGCTTGGCTTCTTGTCTTGGTGGGAGGAGCGCTAGACCGCCAAATGGCGCTGCTTGATATCGGGGTCGGCGTCGAAATCCTGCCAGCTGCCGCGGAAGGCGATGCGGCCGGTGTCCATCACCAGTACGGTGTCGGTGGTCTGGCGCGCGAACCAGATGTTCTGCTCGCAGAGCAGCAGTGCTGCCTGCTCGGCCTCGCACATCTCGCGCACGCTTACCGCCAATTGCTCGACGATGGCAGGGGCCAGCCCCTCGGTCGGCTCGTCGAGCAGCAGCAGGCGCGGCCGGCAGGCAATCGCCCGCGCAATCGCCACCATCTGCTGCTGGCCGCCGCTGATCTGGCCGCCGCCGCGTTCGGCGATCGGCTGCAGCATCGGAAACCGGTCGACGATCTGCTGCGCCGGAATGGGCGTGCGCCCTGGCGCCGTGGCATAGGCGGCCATCTTGATGTTCTCGCGCACGCTGAGATGCTGGTAGATGCGGCGGTCCTCCGGCACCAGCTGCAGCCCGAGCCGCGCCCGCTTGAAGGTGGGTAGGCCCGCAATCGACTGGCCCTCCCAGCGAACCTCGCCGCTGACGGTCGGGCCGGCGTTCATGATCGACTTCAGCAATGTCGACTTGCCTGCGCCGTTGCGGCCGATGACGGCCACTCTGCCGAGAGCAGGGACGTCGAGATCGACGCCGTGCAGGATATGGCTGCCGCCATAGAAAGCGTTGATGCGACTTGCCTCAAGCATGATGCGCTTCCTTGCCGAGATAGACGTCGCGCACGACGGGATCGGCGCGGATGTCGTCGATGCTGCCTTCGGCGATCTTACGACCCTGGTTCATCACCATGATCCGGTCGGCCAGACCGAAGATGACGCCCATGTCGTGCTCGGTCATGACGACGGTCAGTCCGCTGTCCTTGCCGCTGATGCTGCGGATCAGTTCGGTGACCCCGACGCGCTCGCTCGGCGACATGCCGGCGGTCGGCTCGTCCAGCATCAGCACCTTGGGGCGTCCGGCAAGCGTGATGCCGAGTTCGAGCCGTTTCTTGTCGCCATGCGACAGTTCGGCGGCATGCGTTCCAGCCTTGCGGTCGAGAGATAGCCTCGCAAGCAGGTCACGGGCTTCGTCCCGCGCTGCCCGCGACGGCCTGACCTGATACCACGGCGCGTCGGACTGGCCGGCGTTCTTCAGCCGCGCCTCGATGGCGACGACGATGTTTTCCTCCGCCGTCATCTCCTTGAACACGCGCGCGACCTGGAATGTGCGGCCCATGCCGGCGCGCGTACGCTTGTAGGCGGGGTCTCTCGTCACGTCCTTGCCGAGGAATTCGACCGTGCCGGCCTCGCAGCCGACTTCGCCGGTCATCACTTTGAACAGCGTGGTCTTGCCGGCTCCATTGGGGCCGATGATGGCGAAGGTCTCGCCCTCCGAGATTTCGGCGTCGACGCCATGCAGCACCTTGAGCGCGCCATAGCTCTTGTCGACGGAGCGCAGTCGGATCATTGCCATGGGCTCACTCCTTGACCGTCTGGAGGGCGGGTGCGGCGATCTTGGCCTCCTCGCGCCGCGTCAGGCGGGCGACAAGCGCGTTCCAGGCGCCGGCAACGCCAGTCGGGAACAGCAGCACCACGCCGAGCAGGATGGCGCCTGTGATGATTTCCTGGATGCCGACCAGCGTGCGGGTCGAGAACTCGATGGCCGAGAACAGGAACGCGCCGATCATCGGGCCCCAGAAGGATGAGGCGCCGCCGAGCAGGGTAAACAGGATCGGCTGGGTCGAGCGCATCATGTTGCCGATGTCGGGTGTGACGATCTGCGCCCAGGGGGCAAACAGAGCACCGGCGCAGGCGGCAATCGCACCCGAGATGGTGAAGGCGACCAGCCGGTAGCGATGCGTGTCCACGCCCATGAAGGCGGCGCGTTCGATGTCGAGGCGGATGGTTCGCAACGTCCGGCCGAAACGGCCATGTGCGATCCACCAGCAAAGGCCAACCAGCAAAGCGCAGGCGAAGCACATGAACCAGTAGTAGTGGTTGCCGCTGGAGAGATCGACCGTGGCAAGACCGACGGAGAAGTTCGGCCGCACGATGCTTGGTATGCCGTCTTCGGCGCCGAGCCAGTGGATCTTGGCGAGCGTGATGCGCAGCAGTTCGGCCAGTGCCAGCGTCAGGATGGCGAGGAAGATGCCGGTCGAGCGCCGGAGTGCAACAAAGCCGATGGCGAATGCCACAGCCCCGCCGACCAGCGTCGACAGCGCGATCAGCAGCAGGAACTGCCCTTCAAACCCGCCGCGCAGCATCACTGCCATCGTGTAGGCGCCGATGGAAAACAGGCCGCCGCTGCCGAAGCTGGCGAGGCCGGCATAGCCGAACAGGAGGTTCCAGGAGAGTGCGAAGACGCCGACCACCATGGTCGTGCCGGCGAGGAAGACCAGTCCGGAATTGGCCCATAGCGGGAGCAGAATCAGGACGGCGCCAACAAGGCCCAGCAGCAGGCCGGAAAGTGTGCGATTCATAGCCGGCTTTCCCCCAGAATACCGTTTGGCCACATCAAGAGGAAGGCGACCATGCCGACATAGATGGCAACGCCCGGATAGGCCGGCAGGAACATGGTGTTGAGGCCGTCGATGAGGCCAAGCAGGATGGCGGCGATGAAGGCGCCGCGCACATTGCCCAGGCCGCCGATGACCACGGTGATGAAGGCGAGCAGCAGGAAGGTGTCGCCGAGTGCCGGCGACAGCGTCTGGTTGGGCAGCAGCAGCCCGCCGGCCAGTCCGGCCAGCGCGAAGCTGCCGCCGACGGCCGCCATGATGCCGGCCGGCACGTTGATGCCCAAGAGCTCAGCCATCCAGCCGTCGCGGGCAATGGCTGTGATCATCTTGCCGGTCCAGGCGCGGTGGATGACGAAGTCGAGCACGAGGAAGACGACGACGCCCGAACCGATGATGAACAAGGAGAAGGAGGGGACGAACAGGCCGAATATGTCGACGCCTGTGTCAATGCCGGGGGGCGGGTCGACCGAAAGGAATTCCAGCCCCCAGATCAGTTTGACGAAGCCGACGCAGACAAGCATCACCGCGAAGGTGGCGATCAGCATGTAGTGCTCGTCGACATGCTGAATGCGCCGGAGGACGAAACGCTGGACAACGATCCCAAGCACGCCGACCACGAGCGCTGCAACGACGGCCGCGGCAATGAGCGCCAGGACCGAACGCGGCGCCGAGCCGACGAGCGTGCTTGCGACATAGGCGCCGATCATGAAGAAGGCACCATGGGCGAAGTTGAGGATGCGCATGATCCCGAAGACGAGGGTCAGCCCCGCGGCAACGAGAAACACCGCCATCCCGGTCGTGAGACCGTTGACCAGCGTGAACATCTGACTTTTCCGCCCTTTAGTTGAGCTTGGAGCCGGGGGTTGCCCGCTCCAGGAACTCGGCGCCCGGAAGCTGTGCCGTCTCGAACACACTCCAGCCATTGGCATTCTTGTCGTCGCGGCCGAAGCGGATGTAGGTGAGGTCGCCGGCGAAGGCGTGGTCTTCCTTGCGGAAATGGATCTTGCCCAGCGCGCCCTGCGGCGTCTCGGCCTCGATCGTCGGCACCAGCTTGGCTGCATCCAGCGAGCCTGCCTTGCCCACCGCGTTGGCAATCGTCAGGATGCTGTCGTGCGAAACGCCGATGTACCAGTTCGGATATTCGTCGCCGCGCAGCTTGATATAGGCCTTGTGAACTTCGTCGCTGACGGCGTTGTCCTTGTTGGCCGCCGGATACCAGCCGGTCCAGCTCCACAGCGACGCCGGCGTGTTGGCGCCCATCGCCTTGGCGATGGCGAACTCGTTGGCGGAGTCGCACAGCACCTTGAACTTCTCGTCGAGGCTGAAGGTGCGCGCCTGCTTGTAGTAGCTGATGGCGTCGGCGCCTTGCAGCACGTTGAACAGGCCCGGCGCGCCGGAGCCGATGATGTTGGAGATCTGGTTGCGGAAGTCGGCGCCGCCATAGGGCACCAGCACCGGATCGAGGACCTCGACCTTGCGGCCGGCCTTTTCCGTTCCGGCCTTGAGGCCGTTCGAAAAGGCGTTGGTGATGTCGGCCAGCGCGGTCACGTCGGACCGCAGCATCGCCCACTTCTCGATCTCCGGATGTTTCTGGGCCATGAGGTTGCCGTAGCCGCCGAAGCACATAGGCGACGAGAAGCCGAGACGGAAGGCGCGCGGATTGAAGGCCTCGTGCGTCAGCGCCAGCGCTGATGCGCCGACCATCACCATGGTGACATCAGCCTCCTCGAGCAGCGGTAGTGTGCCGAGCAGATTGGCCGTGAACGTGCCTTGGGCGAACAGCTTGATGCCGTTGCCGGTCAGTTCGCGGAATGCGGTCACAGCACCTTCGGGCGAGTTCTTGTCGTCGCGCACCACCAGTTCGATCTTGGCGCCGTTGACGCCACCGGCTGCGTTCAGCCGTTCGACGGCGATCTCGCAGCCGTCCTTGATGTAGTTGCCATAGAGCTGGCCCGGACCGCTCAGCGTGGTGATCAGGCCGATGCGAACCGTCTCGCCCTGCTGTGCCCGCAGGACGCCGGGCATGGCGAGCGCGCCGATGCCGGCGGCCGAAGTCGCTAGAAAATGTCTTCTGTTCAATTTCATGTCTTCCTCCCAAAAGACCGGGGCTTCCTCCTCCCCGGGTTGAAAATCCGTGTCAGTGCATTTGCAGGACCAACTCCCTGACCCGCGAGCGCATGATCTGTCCGGTTGCCGGCGTCTTCGGCAGCTCGTCGACGGCGACGATGCGGCGCGGATGTTTGAAGGCCGCCAGCGATTGGCCGAGATGGTTGCGGACGGCGTCGAGGCTTGGGCATTGGCCGGGCTGGTCGAGCACGACGGCAGCGCAGACCAATTCCCCCCACACAGGATCCGGCAGGCCGACGACTGCGACGGAGCGGATGCCCGGACAGCCGGCGAGCGCCAGCTCGACCTCGGCAGGCGCCACCGTCTCGCCGCCCGAGCGGATGACCTCGCGTCGACGGCCGGTGATCGTCAGGAAACCTTCCTCGTCGGCTTCGGCGAGATCGCCGCTGCGGTACCAGCCGTCGACGAACACTTCGGCCGTCTGCTCCGGCAGCTCGAAATAGCCGTCCATCATGCTTAGCGAGCGCAGTTGCAGTTCGCCGTCGACGATACGCGTCTCGTTGCCGGGCAATGGCAGGCCGACGCAGCCCGGCTTGCGGTCTATGTCGGAATCGTTGAGGCCAAGTGCCGCGCCAAATTCGGTCGAGCCGTACATCGCCGCCCGATAGGCGCGGGGGAAGCGTTCGCGGATACGGTCCATCAGCACCGGATCGAACCGCGACGTGCCCGACGCCGCTGAGCGCACGACAGATCCGTCGAAGGCGACGTTGGAGGCGAGCAACCGTTCCCAGATCGCCGGGATGCAGTAAAGGAACGCCGGTTTCCAGCGGTCGATGGCGCGGGCGAGCATGTCGCCGTCGGGGCGGCTGACGAAATGGGCGGCACGCCGGTGCGCCCAGTTTTCCATCAGATAGTTCCAGCCGGCCCAGTGGAACATCGGAAAGGTCATCAGCTCGCCGCGGCCACCCGAGGTGACGAAACGCGAGGCGCCGAGATACGAGCGCAGCCAGCTCGCCTTGTGCGAAACAACCACACCCTTTGGCAGGCCGGTGCTGCCGCTGGTGAGGAAAATGGCGTGGGTGTCTTCTTCCGAGACACCGAACTCGGGCAAGGGGGCCGCGCTCGCCTTGACCGCGAGGGCATCGAGATTGACGCCTGCTGTTGCCGTTTCACCTGCTCCAAGGATGGCGACCGCGATGTCGGCGAGCGACGTCCCGAAATTGCCGGCGTTCTGGCGCGCCGGATCGAGCACCAGAAGGTCGGGGCGAATATATGCGGCGATGGGCCTGATTTCCTCGCGCGACAGCGCCGGGTTCAGCGGCACGAAGGCAGCCCCGAGCCGTTGGGTGGCGAAATAGAAGGCGAGATGGTCGAGCGCCATCTCCGCCTGGAATAGGACGCGGCTGCCGCGCTTGATGCCGAGCGACTGCAGCGCCCGCGCCATCGCGTTTGCTGCCTTGTCGACCTCGGCGAAGGTCACCGTGTGTTCGTCCAGCGACGCAGCCAGCGCGTTGGGCGTCGAGCTGACGGCGAGGTCGAGGATGCGATGGGTCAGACGCAGCATTGCTTCATTCCGCAGCCGAAATGTCCTTGATCTCGCCCAGCGGATAGGTTTTGCCGAGCGATTCCATCATGTAGTCGGCTCCACCAGAGGCGGGCACGAACCAACCGGTCGGGCACATGGTCAGGATCTCGACAAGGCTGAGCCCTTTCTTTTCCATCTGCCGCTGGAAGCCTTTGCGGATCAGCCGCCGCGTGGCGGCGATGGAAGCCGCGTTATGCACTGAGCCGCGCGCCACATAGGCCGAGCCGGGCATGGCAGCCACCATGTCGCCGATGACGATCGGATGGCCGTGATAGGCGGCGTCACGACCTTCCAGCGTGTTCTTGGTGCGCTGGCCGATGACTGAAGATGCGGTCATCTGGCCGCCTGTGTCGCCGAAAACGCCATTGTTGAGCAGGATGCAGGTGATGTTTTCGCCGCGCGCCGTGGCGTGCAGGATCTCAGCCAGGCCCTCGCTGGTCATGTCGCCATCGCCCTGCAATGTCCAAACGGCAACCTCCGGGCGCATGCGCTTGAGGCCGGTGGCAACAGCTGGGGCGCGTCCGTGAAGGCAGAGCGTGGAGTCGACGTCCATCGTCATGATGAAGGAGCCGTAACAACCGTGCCCGATGATCGATACGTTCTTTTGAGCTAGGCCGAGCTCCTCGATCACTTCAAGCACGAGGCGGATGGCCACCGGTTCGCCGCAACCGGGGCAGAGGTGGTGTTCTTCCGTCTGCAGCAAAGTCGGCTTGAACGCAGCCACCTTGTTGCTCGGCGCCTCGGGCGGGCGCGTGGTCATCACGATGCTCATTGGCTGGCTCCATTGACGGCTAGCTCGATGCGTTCGCGGATCACCGTCGCATCCATGAGGGGGCCGAGGTTCAGGCCGGACTCGTCGAAGCTGACACCGCCGATGGCCTTGACCAGCTTGCGGTCGCGCACGTTGAGCCTGACGTCGTCGATCATCTGGCCGGCGTTGAGTTCGAACACCAGCACGCGCTTGCAGTCCTGCGATGCCGCTTCCAGCGCGTCACCCGGGAAAGGCCACAGAGTGATCGGCCTGAAATAGCCAACCTTGTGGCCGTCGGCGCGCATCTCTCGCACCACATGTTCGACGAACTTGCCGCCGGAGCCGAAGGCCACGACAAGCGTCTCTGCGTCCTCGACGAAACCCTGCTCATGACGCGCCTCGACTTCGGCGATGGCGTCGAACTTCGCGGCGATCCGCTCCCAGTGCTTGCTCGGGCCGGGGCCGGGGTCGTTGGTCTTGCCGCAGCCGAAGGTCCAGATCTGCCGCGACTTGCCGGTGCCGCCAGAGGTGCCGTCGAGCTGCCAGTCCTTGGGTGGCAGCGGCTCGAGGTCAAGCTGGGGCAGCGTCGTTCCCATCTGCGTGCGGGCAAGCAGATTGTCGCCCATGAAGATGACCGGTACCCGGTATTTGTCGGCGAGGTGGAAGGCGAGCTGGGCGTGTTCGACCGCCTCGTGCAGGTCTTTGGGCGCCAGCGTGATGGTGCGGTAGTCGCCCCAGCCGCCACCGCGGGTCGCCTGGAAATAGTCCTGCTGGTTGCGCGCCATGTTGAAGATGACGACAGGCGTCTCGTTGAGCGCGGCTTCGGCAATCGCCTCCTGCATCAGCGCCAGGCCCTGGCCGCAGGAGCCGCTGGCGGCGCGGAAGCCCCCCGCTGCGGCACCCAGCGCCATGTTGACGCCCTCGATCTCGGTCGCCGCGTTGATGCAAACACCGTCATGGTGCGGCAGCTTCTCGGCCATGTATTCGAGAAGCTCGGTCGCCGGCGACATCGGATATCCGGCATAGAACCGCAGGCCCGCCTGGATCGCTGCCTCGACGATCGCTTCGCTGCCGTCCATCAAGCGCATCGTCATCACTGCATCCTTTCGGCGTCCGAGCCCGAAACGATCGGCTCGTGGTACTTGTAGACTTCGAAGACGAAGTCGGGGCAGACCTGCTGGCAGGCAGTGCAACCGGTGCAGCCGGGCGAGAGTTCGGGATAGAGATAACCTGTCGCATTGCCTGTCCTGGACATGGTCAGCACCCGGGGAGGGCAGGCGACGATGCAGAGTTCGCAGCCCTTGCAGCGATCGGCATCGATGACGAGTGTGCCGCGCGTGACCTGTCTCATGCGACCTCCCGTGCGTCGAAGTCGACGGCGAAGGCCAACGGCGTGACAGCGGCCGCCCCTGCGCGGATCGCCCGCTCATTGGCGTCGATGTGCTGGCGGCGATAGGACGGGATCTGCTCGGCCATGGCAGCCACGGCGCTGTCGATCTTCACCGCGCCGGTCAGGGCCGCGAAGGCGCCCAGCATCACCATGC
Organism: Aminobacter sp. MET-1; assembly: GCF_026521175.1. Lineage (NCBI taxonomy): Bacteria > Pseudomonadati > Pseudomonadota > Alphaproteobacteria > Hyphomicrobiales > Phyllobacteriaceae > Aminobacter > Aminobacter sp. MET-1. The sequence goes on from NZ_JAMSHL010000002.1 coordinate 80,739, forward strand.
CGGCGGCCATGCGGCTGCCCTGTTCGGTGGCAATCGCTGTGGCCGGCAGCTTGACCATCCGGTGCCTTTGCATGTCGGGCAGGTCGGCGGCGATTGTCTCTTCGGCGAGCACCAGCGAGCCGGGCCGCAGCCGCGAGCCGACACGCTCCCAGAACAGGTGCGACATGGCGATGGCTGAGCCGGCATGCGGCAGGATCGGCAGCGCCTTCAGCGGTTTGGCGCCAATGACAACAGTGCCGACCGAACTGCCGCCACGCATATGGCCGCCATACTCGCCGGCAAGCATCACATGTCTGCCGTCCCTGATGGCAGCAAGCGCCAGCGACTTGCCGACAAGCTGGATGCCCTGGCCGCCGATGCCAGAAATGAAAAGGTCGAGTTCCAACTAACCCCTCCCGGTTACTCGTGGCCCTAGAGCTACGGGCATCCGGTCCCGGGCGCAAGACATTTTTTCTACTCCAACAAGAAATTTCCTGTTGAAGTGTAAAAAATGTTCGCTAGCTTCCGGCCACCGCTTTGGAGGGATGACAAATGGCCTATGTGGTGACCGACGCCTGTGTGCGCTGCAAATTCACCGACTGCGTGGCGGTCTGCCCGGTCGATTGCTTCCATGAGGGCGAGAACATGCTGGTGATCGATCCCGAGGTGTGCATCGACTGCGGTGTCTGCGAACCCGAGTGCCCGGCCGACGCCATTCTCGCCGACACCGACCCACGCGCCGCGAAGTGGCTGAAGATGAACAAGGATTATGCGGCCAAATGGCCTGTCATCTCGGCCCAGCTGCCGCCGCCTGAAGATGCCGATGCGTTCAAGGGCCTCGAAGGAAAGCTCGAGACTCATTTCTCGCCGAAGGCGGCAGCGCGCTGACCGTTATGACGTCGGTTGGCCGCGTGGGGACATGCCGTCGAACAGGATGTCGAGGATCTGCACCGCCAGGTCTGTCGGCGTCAGTGCACCCGGCCGGTACCATTCGCGGGTCCAGATCAGGGTGCCCTGAAGCACCTGGTTGGCGAGCGACACATTTATGCCCGACCTCAATTCACCCGCCTCGGCCGCCGCCGCCATCAGGTCGCGCCAGATCTTGTTGGTCTCGTTCAGCAGGCCGAAATGCCTGTCGCGCACGTCCTGAGGGATCTGGTTGATGACGTTGCCATGGGCGGCGATGTAGTCGAGCTTCGTAAGCGTCGTGTTGAGATAGGTGATCGCGGCCGCCTCGATACGCTCGCGATAGCGCGCCTCGGGCGGCATCTGCTGCAGCGTTGCCAGAAGCCTGATGTGCAGTTGCCGGGTCAGGCTGTTGATCATCTCCTCGACCAGCACGTCTTTGGTCGGGAAGTGATAGCGAAGCGCCGTCACATGCAGGCCGATTTCGTCCGAGATATCGCTGAGCTTGGTCAGCTGGTAGCCCTTCTGGGCAAACACCTTGGCAGCGGCGTCGAGGATCTTTTCCTGCACGCCTTCGGTCTTGCGGCTCGGCTTACGGCCCGAAGCGTTGCGAGCAGTGCGGTTGAGCTCGCGCACCGCACCTTCGGCCTCCGGCATCGCCAGTTCTTCCGGTTCGTTCGATGTCATCTTCCGCACATCCGAGCCTGCCTGTTCGCCCGGCCTATCTTCGCTATTCCCAGTCATTTGTAACGTGCCTCCGTGCCTTCAAACCACAGCTTTCCCATCCGTGGCTTGCCATCCGGCGCCGCCTCCTGCTGTCGCAGGACCGGCAATGGAATGCGGCTTCGTCGGGCATTCAGATTCGGTACCATGGCGACGCGGACTGTCAGTGCAAGGTAATTTTCTGCTTGAGCATGAAATTTTTGCGGATAGGTTTGCCCGCGAGGATTTTCAGGGAGCCTAAAAAATGTTCGATCTCGGTCTGAAGGGGCGCCGTGTGGTCGTTGCCGGCGGCAGCAGGGGGTTAGGCCTGCACACCGCACTCGCTTTCGCTGCGGTCGGCGCTTCGGTCTCGATCTGTGCACGCGGCGCGGCCGACCTGGAAATGGCCCGAGGCCGCATTGCCGCGCATGGTGTCACCGCCCATGCCGGGCTGTGCGACCTCGCCGACCTCGGCTCGATAGAGGCCTATGTCGCCGATGCCGCCACAGCCCTTGGCGGCATCGACATCCTGGTCAACAACGCCACCGGCAAGGCGAGTTCCGGCGCGGAGGACGATTGGGCCGCGAGCCTCGGCATCGATGTGCTTGCCACCGTGCGTGTTTCCCGCTCCGCCCAACCTCATCTTGAAAAGGGCACCAATCCGGTAATCGTCAACATCTCGTCGCGCACCGCCTTCGCCGCAGCACCGATGACGCCAGCCTATGCGGCGGCCAAAGCTGCAATCATGCATTTCACCCGCTCGCAGGCAGCGGCGCTGGCCAGGAAAGGAATTCGCGCCAACTGCGTCGCCCCCAGTTCGCTCGAATTCCCAGGTGGCTGGTGGAACAAATGCCGCGTCGACAATCCCGACCTCTACACCAGGACGCAGGCAAGCTTCCCCTTCGGACGCTTCGGCACCCCAGAGGACATCGCCCGCGTCATCCTCTTCCTGGCGTCGCCGCTGAGCGGCTGGATCACTGGCCAGACCCTGCTCGCCGACGGCGGCCAGACGCTTGCCGCCTGACGCGTCGGTTTGCGCGACAGCCTGAAAGGCGGTATCCGGAACCGTCGAGCGAGGACGGCTATGAACCACGATGCCTATGACGATGCCTATGTCGCCGAGATATTGAACACGGTCAGGACGATCGCGGTGGTGGGGGCCTCGGCCAACGACGTCAGGCCGAGCTACTTCGTCACTAAGTACCTGATCGACAAGGGTTACGAGGTCTTTCCCGTCAATCCCGGCCATGCCGGCAGGGAGATCCTCGGCCGCATGACCTATGCCAGCTTGGCCGACATTCCTGTCGCCATCGACATGGTTGACATCTTCCGTGCCGCAAGCGCGGTGCCGGCGATCATCGATGAGGTGCTGAACCTCGATCCGCTGCCCAAGGTCGTCTGGATGCAGCTCACCGTCCGCAATGACGAGGCCGCGGCGAGGGCGGAGGCGGCGGGCATCAAGGTGGTGATGAACCGCTGCCCCAAGATCGAATATGCCCGCCTTGCCGGCGAAATCGGCTGGACGGGTGTCAATTCAGGCGTGCTGTCGTCGAAGCGCCCGGTCATGCGCCAGGGTTTCCAGAGCTTCGGCATCCGCGCAAAATAGTCTGTTTTCGCACGGCCACTTCGGCCGCCGCGCAAATTATGTCTGTTGTTGCAGGCGGTTGTGAAATTTTCGTCTTTGCTTTCCGCCGCGGCCTTCGCCAAAGATGTCAGCCGATTTGACTGACCTGTTCTTTGGAGGAAAAAGATGTCCCAGCGCACCCCGGGCTTCAACACGCTCGCCGTCCATGCCGGCGCCAAGCCCGATCCGGCCACCGGCGCCCGTGCCACGCCCATCTATCAGACGACGTCCTATGTGTTCGACAACGCCGACCACGCGGCCTCGCTGTTCGGGCTCAAGGCCTTCGGCAACATCTACACCCGCATCATGAACCCGACGCAGGCCGTGCTCGAGGAGCGCATCGCCGCGCTCGAAGGCGGCACGGCGGCGCTCGCCACAGCATCTGGTCATGCCGCCCAGATGCTGGTGTTTCACAATCTGATGCAGCCCGGTGACAACTTTGTCGCAGCAAACAAGCTTTATGGCGGCTCGATTAACCAGTTCGGTCATGCCTTCAAGAATTTCGGCTGGGAGGTCCGCTGGGCCGACACCGGTGATATCGCAAGCTTCGAAAAGCAGATCGACAGCAAGACCAAGGCCATCTTCATCGAGAGCCTGGCCAATCCCGGTGGCACCTTCGTCGACATCGACAAGATCAGCGACATCGCCCGTAGGCACGGCCTGCCGCTGATCGTCGACAACACGCTGGCGAGCCCCTATCTCATCCGTCCGATCGAACATGGCGCCGACATTGTCGTGCACTCGCTGACCAAGTTCATTGGCGGCCACGGCAATTCGATCGGTGGCGTCATCGTCGACGGCGGCACCTTCGACTGGTCGAAGTCGGGCAAATACCCGATGCTGTCGCAGCCGCGCCCCGAATATGGCGGGGTGGTGCTGCACGAGACCTTCGGCAATTTTGCCTTTGCCATTGCCGCGCGCGTGCTTGGCCTGCGCGACCTCGGCCCAGCGATCTCGCCCTTCAACGCCTTCCTGATCCTTACCGGACTTGAGACGCTTCCGCTGCGCATGCAGCGCCATTGCGACAACGCGCTCACCGTCGCCGGCTGGCTCTCCGACCACCCCAAGGTTGCATGGGTGGCCTATCCCGGCCTCAAGAGCGACAAGAACCATGCGCTGATGAAGAAATATTCGCCGCAGGGCGCAGGCGCCGTCTTCACCTTTGGCCTCAAGGGCGGCTACGAAGCCGGCGTCAAGTTCGTCGAGGGATTGGAGCTGTTTTCGCATCTCGCCAATATCGGCGACACCAAGTCGCTGGTCATCCACCCGGCCTCTACGACCCACCGCCAGCTCTCCGACGAGCAGAAGGTGGCGGCGGGCGCCGGCCCCGATGTGGTTCGTCTCTCCGTCGGCATCGAAGATGTCAGCGATATCATCGCCGACCTCGAGCAGGCGCTGGCCAAGGCCTGATCGGCCGTGCAAGAGTTGGACCCCGGCAGTTTCGCGCTGCCGGGGTTTTTCATGTCTGGAGCAGGATCTTGGCGAATTTTCTGACCATCGACGTCAACGGCATCGAGCCGGAAGCCGGAGCGCCGGCCGAAGGGCGGCTGATCTCGGGCGATCCGAAATTCCGCACCTGGAACGCCGAAGAGGCCGATGGCGGGCTTTATGCCGGCATATGGGAATCGACGCCAGGCAAGTGGCGCATCGAATATGACGAATGGGAGTTCTGCCACATCCTCGCGGGCGTCTCGGTGATTGCGGAAGACAGCGGCGAAGCCCGCACAGTGCGCGCCGGCGACAGTTTCGTCCTCAGGCCCGGCTTCAGGGGAAGCTGGGAAGTGCTCGAGACGACCCGCAAGGAATATGTGATCCGGCTGTAGGGCCGGCGGCGACGGGGCTAGCTGTCCTTCGTCGCCAGCACATAGAGCCAGTCTGTCGGCAGGCCGTCATAGCCGCCGCCGGCAGCTTCGCCGATTTCCACATTCTGCCAGCCAACGTGGCCATAGGCGCCGGACAGCCATTCGGCCGATGGATAGTTGTAGTAACGACCGAAGCCGTCGCGGCCTTCGGCGGTGCCTGCCTTGTAGCTGGCGTAGAAGACGCCGTCTGGCCGCAGCGCAGCTTGTATTCTGGCGATGATGCCGGGCAGGTCGACGCGCGGCACATGCCGCAGGCAGGCGTTCGCCCAGACGCCATCGTAGAGTTCGTGTCCGTCGATGTCGCCGAACAGCAGCACCTCGACCGGCCGCCCCAGTCGCCTGGCTGCTGCAGCGGCCATCTCGGGCGTGCCGTCCGACGGCGTGACGTCGAAGCCGAGCGCAATCATCGCCTCGCTGTCCTGGCCCGCGCCGCAACCAAGCTCCAGCACCTTGCCGCCGAGGGGCAGGCGCTCGACGAAACGTTCGAGCCGTTCGGTTGCCGGCTTGCTGCGTGACGTATAGGCATCCGCTTCAATCCCGTAGAAGCCGATGGTCGCATCGTCCCGGGCTTCGCTCATTGTCTCGTCTCCCTCGCTTATGCAGGCTTGCTTGCACATCTTGCGCAATGGCAAGGCGGCATCCTATTTACAGGGCAAAGCCTCTGAACCGATTCTGCCCGTCCGGCGCTGGAATCCCATCTCGATAAAGGGATAGTCGATGAAGAACCCCGTCGAAACATACATGAACCTCGTTCCGATGGTGGTCGAGCAGACCAATCGCGGTGAGCGGGCCTATGACATCTTCTCGCGCCTGCTCAAGGAGCGCATCATCTTCATCACCGGTCCGGTCGAGGATGGCATGGCGACGCTGGTCTGCGCCCAGCTTCTGTTCCTCGAAGCCGAGAACCCGAAGAAAGAGATCAACCTCTACATCAATTCGCCCGGCGGCGTCGTGACCTCGGGCATGGCGATCTACGATACCATGCAGTTCATCAAGCCGGCGGTCTCGACGCTCTGCATCGGCCAGGCGGCTTCGATGGGATCGTTGCTGCTCTGCGCCGGCCACAAGGACATGCGTTTTGCCACGCCGAACGCCCGCATCATGGTGCACCAGCCTTCCGGCGGCTTCCAGGGGCAGGCGTCCGACATCGAGCGCCACGCCCAGGATATCGTCAAGCTCAAGCGTCGCCTCAACGAGGTCTACGTCAAGCACACGGGCAAGGACTACGAGACCATTGAACGGACGCTCGACCGCGATCATTTCATGACCGCCGACGAAGCGCGCGACTTCGGTTTGATCGACAAGGTCATCGAAAGCCGTGACGTTGCCGAGGGTGCCACGGCTTCGTGATTGGACGCTGCGACCTGCATACGAGGTCACATCTCGCATTTTTGAGATGCCTTGCGGCATTTCGGACACAATTTGCTGTTCCCTCGGCGCTTGCGGCAGCCTACGTTAAGGCTGCGTTGAGTTTCGACGGCTTAGCGTCGTCCGTGGGTGCCGCGAATCGTTGCAGCGACTTCTGGAATGTGTGTTGTACGGATTTCGTTGCGGCGGCCTGGGATGGCGGTAGCGGCGTCCGTCGTTAGATTGCATATGCGTCACTGGCCAGGCGACCGGCAGGACGGCTGTGAAAGGACTTGGACACGATGAGCAAGGTCAGCAACGGCGGCGGCGACTCCAAGAACACGCTCTATTGCTCGTTCTGCGGCAAGAGCCAGCATGAGGTACGCAAACTCATCGCCGGCCCGACCGTCTTCATCTGCGACGAGTGCGTCGAACTGTGCATGGACATCATCCGCGAGGAGAACAAGACCTCGATGGTGAAGTCGCGCGAAGGCGTGCCCACCCCGCAGGAGATCCTCAAGGTACTGGACGACTATGTCATCGGGCAGCCCCACGCCAAGCGCGTGCTGTCGGTGGCCGTCCACAACCACTACAAGCGCCTGGCTCATGCCGGCAAAAGCAACGACGTCGAATTGGCGAAGTCGAACATCCTGCTGATTGGCCCGACGGGCTGCGGCAAGACGCTGCTCGCCCAGACGCTCGCCCGCATCATCGACGTGCCGTTCACCATGGCTGACGCCACGACGCTGACCGAAGCCGGTTACGTTGGCGAGGATGTCGAAAACATCATCCTCAAGCTGCTCCAGGCTGCCGACTACAATGTCGAGCGGGCCCAGCGCGGCATCGTCTACATCGACGAGATCGACAAGATCAGCCGCAAGTCGGACAACCCCTCGATAACCCGCGACGTCAGCGGTGAGGGCGTTCAGCAGGCGCTGCTCAAGATCATGGAAGGCACCGTCGCTTCCGTGCCGCCGCAGGGCGGCCGCAAGCACCCGCAGCAGGAGTTCCTGCAGGTCGACACCGCTAATATTCTGTTCATCTGCGGCGGCGCCTTTGCCGGCCTCGACCGGATCATCTCCGACCGCGGCCGCAAGACCTCGATCGGCTTCGGTGCCACCGTTGCTTCGCCGGAAGATCGCCGCACCGGTGACCTGTTCCGCCAGGTTGAGCCTGAAGATCTGCTGAAGTTCGGCCTGATTCCCGAATTCGTCGGCCGTCTGCCCGTCCTGGCGACGCTCGAGGACCTCGATGAACCGGCGCTGATCCAGATCCTGACCGAGCCGAAGAACGCGCTGGTCAAGCAGTACCAGCGCCTGTTCGAGATGGAGAATGTTGACCTGACGTTCCACGAGAACGCTCTGTCGGCGATCGCCAAGCGCGCCATCGAGCGCAAGACCGGCGCCCGCGGCCTGCGTTCCATCATGGAAGCGATCCTGCTCGACACCATGTTCGAGCTTCCGGCGCTGGAAGGCGTACAGGAAGTGGTGATTTCGGAGGAAGTGGTGACCGGCAGCGCCCGGCCGCTCTACATCTACTCCGAACAGAAGGAAAAGAAGGGCAACGTCAGCGCCTGAGGGCTTGGCAAACTGCCTGCCGCTTCGTGAACGCGCGATGCGGCGATACGGACTACCGCTCCAGCGAACGGCGCCCCAGCGGCGCCGTTCCGCATTTTGGGGCTTCAGGGAAACGTGTGCCAAACCTGTTGGGGATTGGCCTTGATGTTTACCCGGCGAAGCTCCAACTAACGGAGATGAGGCGATGGGTTATGTTCCGTGCTCTAATGCACCGCGCGGTAATCGGCGGTAGGCGGAACCGTCCATGGTCGTTAATATGAGATTCGCGGCTGGCGCTTGCGCGGCTGCGATATGAAAGGTTGGACAATGGCCAAAATATCCCGCTCTTCCAGCGAAGGAACCTTCGCGGTCCTGCCGTTGCGCGACATTGTCGTGTTCCCGCACATGATCGTCCCGCTTTTCGTGGGGCGTGAAAAGTCGATCAAGGCTTTGGAAGAGGTAATGGGTCAGGAAAAGCAGATCCTGCTTGCGACCCAGATGAATGCCGCCGACGACGATCCCGAGCCGGATGCCATCTATGACATCGGCACGCTCGCCAATGTGCTGCAGTTGCTGAAGCTGCCCGATGGCACCGTCAAGGTGCTGGTCGAAGGCACAACGCGTGCCAAGATTCAGTCCTTCACCGACAAGCCCGACTTCCACGAGGCCCACGCTCTCATCCTGAGCGAACCGGAAGAGGAGGCAGTCGAGGTCGAGGCGCTTGCGCGTTCGGTGGTTTCCGATTTCGAAAACTACGTCAAGCTGAACAAGAAGATTTCGCCCGAGGTGGTTGGCGCAGCCGGCCAGATCGAGGACTATTCCAAGCTCGCCGATACGGTCGCTTCGCATCTCGCGATCAAGATCACCGAGAAGCAGGAAATGCTTGGCACGCTCTCCGTCAAGGAGCGGCTGGAAAAGGCGATGGGCTTCATGGAAGCCGAGATCTCCGTCCTTCAGGTGGAAAAGCGCATCCGTAGCCGCGTCAAGCGGCAGATGGAGAAGACCCAGCGCGAGTACTATCTCAACGAGCAGATGAAGGCGATCCAGAAGGAGCTCGGCGAGGGTGAGGACGGCCGTGACGAGGCTGCCGAGATCGAGGCGCGCATCAAGAAGACGAAGCTGTCCAAGGAGGCCCGCGAAAAGGCGGAGGCCGAGCTGAAGAAGCTTCGGACGATGTCGCCGATGTCGGCAGAATCCACTGTCGTGCGCAACTACCTCGACTGGCTGCTGTCCATTCCGTGGGGCAAGAACTCCAAGGTCAAGCAGGACCTGAACTTTGCCCAGGAGGTGCTCGACACCGATCATTTCGGTCTCGACAAGGTCAAGGACCGCATCGTCGAGTACCTGGCCGTGCAGAGCCGCCAGAAGAAGCTCAAGGGCCCGATCCTGTGCCTCGTCGGTCCTCCCGGCGTTGGCAAGACCTCGCTCGGCAAGTCGATCGCCAAGGCGACCGGCCGCGAGTTCATTCGCATGGCGCTCGGCGGCGTGCGTGACGAGGCCGAGATCCGCGGTCACCGCCGCACCTATATCGGCTCGATGCCCGGCAAGGTCATCCAGTCGATGAAGAAGGCGAAGAAGTCCAACCCGCTCTTCCTGCTCGACGAGATCGACAAGATGGGCCAGGACTTCCGCGGCGACCCGTCGTCGGCGCTGCTCGAGGTGCTCGATCCGGAACAGAACGCAACGTTCATGGATCACTATCTCGAGGTTGAGTACGACCTCTCGAGCGTGATGTTCGTGACGACGGCCAATACGCTGAACATCCCTGCGCCCTTGATGGACCGCATGGAAATCATCCGTATCGCCGGCTACACCGAGGACGAGAAGGTTGAGATCGCCAAGCGGCACCTGATGCCGAAGGTGGTTCGCGACCACGCGCTCCAGCCCAAGGAGTTCTCGGTCTCGGAAGATGCGATCCGTGCCGTCATCCAGACCTACACTCGTGAAGCGGGCGTGCGCAGCCTCGAGCGCGAGCTGATGAAGCTCGGGCGCAAGGCCGTGACCGAGATCCTGAAGACCAAGAAGAAGTCGGTGAAGATCACATCGGCCAATCTGGACGAGTATCTCGGCGTGCCGCGCTATCGTCACGGCCAGGTCGAAGGCGAGGATCAGGTCGGTGTCGTCACCGGTCTGGCCTGGACCGAGGTTGGCGGCGAGCTGCTGACCATCGAAGGCGTGATGATGCCGGGCAAGGGCCGCATGACGGTCACCGGCAACCTGCGCGACGTCATGAAGGAGTCGATCTCGGCCGCGGCATCCTATGTCCGCAGCCGTGCCCTCGACTTCGGCGTCGAGCCGCCGCTGTTCGACAAGCGCGACATCCACGTGCATCTGCCGGAAGGTGCGACGCCGAAGGATGGTCCGTCTGCCGGCACCGCGATGGCCACCGCCATCGTCTCGATCCTCACCGGTATCCCGGTCAGGGCAGACGTGGCGATGACGGGCGAGATCACGCTGCGTGGTCGCGTGCTGCCGATCGGCGGCCTCAAGGAGAAGCTGCTTGCAGCGCTTCGCGGCGGCATCAAGAAGGTGCTGATCCCGGAAGAGAACGCCAAGGACTTGGCCGACATTCCGGAAAACGTGAAGAGCGGCATGGAGATCATCCCGGTCAGCCGCATGGGCGAGGTCATCAAGCACGCCCTGGTGCGCCAGCCAGAGCCGATCGAATGGACCGAGCCGGTCGATGTTCCGGCGGCCAAGCCGGACGCTTCTGAGGATGTCGGCGCGAGCTTCGCTCATTAAGCTGCACCTTAAGTTGCACTGCAAACAAAAAGCCGGACTTCGGTCCGGCTTTTTTCATGTGAAAAACCCCGGAATTCCGGGCTTTTTTCGATTTTTGGGGCCTTTTAGACTTGGTTGTGGCGGAAGCTTTTTCTAAAGTCCTCCTCCTACCGGCTGAGTCTTATGTCCCGGTTTTCTCATGGAAGGGAATTTGAATGAACAAGAACGAACTAGTGTCCGCTGTCGCCGAGGCTTCCAAGCTCTCCAAGGGCGATGCGCAGTCCGCTGTTGATGCGGTGTTCTCCGTCATCACCGGCGAACTGAAGAACGGCGGCGATGTCCGGCTTGTCGGTTTCGGAAATTTCACCGTGTCAAAACGCGCGGAGTCCACTGGCCGTAACCCGCAGACGGGCGCGGAAGTGAAGATCCCGGCCCGCACGGTCCCGAAGTTCTCGGCCGGCAAGGGCCTGAAGGACGCGGTCAACTGATCGCTGCCTTCCAGAATTGATTGAAAAGCCGGGCTTGCCCGGCTTTTCTTTTTTTGACGGCCGGCAACCTGTGCCGCGACTGCTTCGGCCGCTCAGTTGACTTCGGTCCTGGTCTTGCTGATGAAGAAGCCGTGGCCGTCGTTGCGGGCGCAAGTCAGCCCGGCTTTTGCCGACGTACAGGTGAACGGACCTTTCCTCCAGCTGTTGCCGTAGTCGAGCGTGTGCGTGCCATCGCAGCATCCGGTGTCGCCGACATTTTGGTAACGCTTGGCTTTCCCCGCCTTGCCGAGGATGAACCTCTGGTAGGTCGGCTCGATGCGGTCGCAGCCGAGTTCGGGGCCGCCATCCTCGGGCATGTAGACGTCCGATCCGCCTGATGGCGTGTACTGGCAACCGACATTGCCTGAGGGCATGTTGAAGTAGATCAGGCCGCCATCGGCCGGAAAGGTCTGTTCCGCGGCGTTCGCTTGTAATGAGATCAACGCCGCTGTCGCCAAGAGAAAAGAACGCACCGCCCCCTCCGCGCAATGTTCCGGCTCCTGACCGCGACGATACCACCCGCGCCAGGAAAATGAATGGCCTGCTTGTCACATCGTCCGTCGTTGCGGGGGCAGGTGGGGGCATTGCGCCAAAGAAAAAGGGCCGCGGTTGCGGCCCTTTCCTTGTTCGATTGGAGTGGCGAAGGCTCAGGCTTCGACCAGGAATGCCTCGCGCGGCAGGTCGGACAGCACTTCCGCGCGGTTGCCGCGCAGGATTACGATCTCCTCGAGCCGCAGGCCGAAGCGGCCCTGCAGGTAGATGCCGGGTTCGATCGAGAACACGTTGCCTTCCTGCAGGATCGTTTCCGACGTGCCGGTGATGTAGGGCTGCTCGTGAATGTCGATGCCGAGCCCGTGGCCGGTACGGTGCAGGAAGTTCGGGCCGTAGCCGGCGGCGGTGATGACGTCGCGAGCGGCCTTGTCGACTTCCTTGGCGGCAACGCCGGGCTTGGCGGCGGCGATGGCTGCCTGCACAGCGCGCTCCAGCACGCTATGCACCTCGTCGAAGCCCTCAGGCTTGTCACCGAACACCCCGACACGGGTCATGTCGGACGGGTAGCCGTCCTTGCGGCCGCCGATGTCGATCAGCACGGCTTCATTGGCCTTGAGCTTGCGGTTGCCGGTGTGGTGGTGCGGGAAGGCGCCGTTCTCGCCGAAGCAGACGCTGGCGAACTCGGCGGTGGCACCGTTGGCTGCGAAGAAGTCGCGGATCGCCTTGGCCACTTCCAGCTCGGTCACGCCTTCCTTGAGGGCGGCGAAACCTGCCTTCATGGCGCCGTCGTTGAGCACGGCGTTCATCTTCAGGAGCGCATACTCGGCCTCGTCCTTCTTGCCGCGCAGGAAGCTGACCGTGTCGTTGAGGAAGCTGCGCTTGACGCCGGGCAGGGCATCGAGGGCAAGCAGCGCGAAATCGGCGCGCATGGTCTCGTCGAGGGCTACCGAGACGTCGCCATCCTTGGCGCCGCAATCGGCGAGCAGCTGCGACAGCGCTGCCTGCGGGCCGTCTGCGTCGGCCCAGGGGTAAAAGGGCAGCTTGGTGTGGGGACGCTGGCTGTCGGCGTTCAGAACTGGCATCAGGAAGCCCGCGTGCTTCTGCGACACGATCAGCATGACCGGGCGCTCGTCGCCATGGGGCGACATGCCCGCGAGCCACACCAGATGCGACGAGGGTCCGACGATCACGAGGTCGGTTCCCGTCTCAGCCATGCGTTCGCGCAACCGCGCCATCCGCTCTTCGTACATTGTCTTTGCCTTCTAGGATTGTGCGTGGGGTAAGGAAAAGGGGCCGCCCTTGCGAGCGGCCCCGGGTCGTCTGCCTGGTCAGTTCTTCTTGACGAGGCGGTAGTAGACGAAGTCGGAGGTTGCGCCGTTGACGTAGCCCTCGACGTTCTTGGCGCGGGCCACCTGGGTGGCTGCCTGGAACATGATGACGATCGGCGACTTCTCCTGCACCTTCTTCTGCAGATCGACATACATGGCGCTGCGCTTTGCCGGATCGGCTTCGGCGAGAGCTGCCTTGGTCTCCTTGTTCAGCTCTTCCGGCACTGCCCAGCTGTTACGCCACGTGGTGGTCGACTGGTAGTTTCCGTCAGAGTTGTCGGTGTTGTAGGCGAAGGCCTTGGCGTTGGAGTGCGGGTCCATGAAGTCAGGCCCCCAATACAGAAGCATCGCCTCATGCGTGCGGGCACGGTACTTGGTGATCACCTGCGAGCCGGTGCCCGGGATGATGTCGAAGTTGATGCCGGCTTCGGCAAAGCTTGCCTGCAGCGACTGCGCCATGTCGGTGAACGGCGTCGAGTTGATGACGTCGAGCGTCACCTTGATCGGCGTCTTGATGCCGGCATCGGCCAGGATCTTCTTGGCCTTGGCGGGATCGTAGCTGTAGGGCGTCTCGTCGAGCGAACCGGGGAAGCCCTTCGGCCAGAAGGCCTGGTGCGTCTGCATCTGGCCCTTGAGGAAGGTGTCGGTCATACCCTTGTAGTTGACCAGGTAGCGGGCGGCGTCCCACACGGCGGGCGGCGTCAGCGTCTCGGTCTTCTGGTTGAACGACAGGAAGTGCACGGCAGCCTGCGGATAGGTCTCGGTCGCCACCTTGTCGTTGCCGGCAAGCGTCGCGATCTGGTCCGACGTCAGGTTCTTGGCCATGTCGACGTCGCCCGACTGCAGCAGCAGCTGCTGGGTCGCAGCTTCGGCGACGTGACGGATGATCACGCCCTTGATCGCCGGGGCGCCGTTGAAATAGTCGGCGTTGGCGGTCAGGTTGATCAGCTCGCCCGGACGGAAGGCCTTGAGCGCGAACGGGCCAGTGCCTGCCGAGTTCGACTTCAGCCACGCGTTGCCCATGTCGCCATTGGCTTCGTTGGCCTGCAGCGTCACTGCGTCGACGATCGAAGCCGGACGGGCTGCGAGCACGTTGAGCACGAAGGCCGACGAGAAGTCGCCTTCATACTTCACCACTACCTTGTTGCCGTCGGCAGTGACCATCTTGTCGTAGTTCTCGGGCGTCCAGCCGAGCTGCGTCAGAATGAAGGCAGGAGCCTTGTTGAGGGTGATGACGCGCTTCCACGAATAGACCACGTCCTCGGCGCGCAGCGGGTTGCCGGAAGTGAACTTGACGCCGTCGCGCAGCGTGAAGGTGATGGTCTTGTTGGCGTCGTCGGCAGCCCATTCCTTGGCGAGGCCGGCGGCAAGCGTCTTGGTGTCGACGGCGTCATACTGCACCAGGCGATCGTAGGTCTGGGCGACATATTCGCCCGACGAGAACTCGTAGGCCTCGGCCGGGTCGATGCTGACGATGTCGTCGATGTTCTGCGCCACGACGAGCACATTGGCCGGCGTCGCCGCCAGGCTGGCCTGCGGCATCATCGGCATAGCCAGGGCTGCGGCGAGCAGCGCGGCCTTGAACATTTTGGTCATTTTCTCTCCTTTTTGGTTCCCAATGTCTTTGTCTCGGCCCTTGAACCGCGTAGGGCCGGATGCTCCGTGCGTGACCTGAACATCGGCAAGGTGCCGGTCCAGAGCATGCGCGCGAACTTGTCGGTGTCGTTCGACCAGGAGTGCGGACGGTTGCCGCGGAAATGCAGGCTGTCTCCGGCCGAAAGCACCATTTCGTCGTCCTCGAGGCGCTGGGTGATCTTGCCTTCGAGGATGAACAGGATTTCCTCGCCTTCGTGGCTGACGGTCTCGGACCGGTAGCCGGGCGGAACGTTGAGGATGAAGGACGACAGCACGTTGCCGGTGAAGTCGGCGGCGATGCGCTCGTAGATGATCGAAGAGCCGTCGACCGAGAAGCGGTTGCGCTGGTCGGCGCGGGTCAGCCCATCTTCCATCGAGGGGGTGGCGATGAAATAATCCACAGCCACGTCGAGGCTGCGTGCCAGCTGGGCGAGGGTGCCGAGGGAAGGGGTGGCATGGTCGCGTTCGACTTGGCTGAGATAGCCCACGGAAATGCCCGCGGCGTCGCACAATTCCTGCAGTGTCATCGACAGCTGCCGGCGGCGAGCACGGATCAGTGCGCCCACCTTTGGTTGGCTCGCCATCGCGGTCTTGCTGGCCTCCGAGGACACGCTCAATTTTGCTCCCATCAAAATTTTTTTGATCTAAGCAAAATTATTTGTATAGTCCAAGCAGAATTTTGCTGGACAGAAAACATCCGTGCCGCATCAGCGGTGCGGCCAATGTGGTAGGAACCGACACCGCGTGGCATCAGAAACCGACTCCGCCGTACAGGCGCTTCCAACAGGGCCCGGCGGCTCGTCGCGCAATGCGCGGCACGCCTGGAAAACGGCAAAGGGGGTGCTTGGCGTCCTTGCTGCCGTTGCATTCACCTTCCTGGGCCTTTTGGCCATCACCTTCTTCATCGGCCGCGTGGTGCCAATCGACCCGGTGCTCGCCGTCGTCGGCGACCGCGCGCCGCGCGCCGTCTATGAGGCCGCCCGCATCGAGATGGGCCTCGACAAGCCGCTGATCGTGCAATTCCTCCACTATGTCGGCAACGTGCTGACGGGAGATCTCGGCATGTCGGTTTCGACCGGCAGGCCCGTCGCCGAGGATCTGGCCCGCGTCTTCCCGGCAACGCTTGAGATGGCGACGTTGGGCATCATCATCGGCGTGCTCATGGGCGTGCCGATGGGCGTTTATGCCGCCAGCCGGCAGGGCAGTCTCCTCGATCAGGTCATCCGTGTCGTCGGCCTGCTCGGCTATTCGGTGCCGGCCTTCTGGCTTGGCCTCGTCGGTCTTGCGCTGTTCTACGCCAAGCTGCAATGGGTCGGTGGCCCCGGCCGCCTCGATATCTTCTATGACGGCATGGTCGACCCGGTGACCGGCCTGATCCTGATCGACAGCCTGCTTGCCGGCGAAACCGAGATATTCTTCAACGCTTTCTCGCACATCGCGCTGCCTGCGGCCGTGCTCGGCTTCTTCAGCCTGGCCTACATCGCCCGCATGACGCGTTCCTTCATGCTCGACCAACTGGCGCAGGAATATGTCACCACCGCCCGCGTCAAGGGCGTGTCGGAGCGGCTGGTGCTGTGGCGTCATGCCTTCCGGCCGATCCTCGTGCCGCTCATCACCGTCATCGGTCTGTCTTATGCCGGCCTGCTCGAGGGCTCGGTCATGATCGAGACCGTCTTCTCCTGGCCCGGCATCGGCAACTACCTGACGACCGCGCTGCTCAACGCCGACATGAACGCCGTGCTCGGCTCGACGCTGGTCATTGGCGCGGTCTTCATCGGCATCAACAAGATTTCGGACGTGCTTTACCGCGTCCTCGACCCGAGGGCACGCTGATGGCGACCACCCGCGACTGGCTTCTCGACGATTCGCCGTCCTCGCGCCTGCAGGCGCGCCTTGGCCGCAGCTATCGTCTTTCGCGCTCCTTGATGCGCAATCCCCTGGCCGTGGTCGGCGCGATCATCGTGCTGGCCCTGATCCTGGTCGCGCTGTTTGCGCCCTGGATCGCCACGCATTCGCCCATCGGCCAGGACCTTGCCAACCGGCTCAAGCCACCGAGCGCCGAAAACTGGATGGGCACTGACGAGCTCGGCCGCGACATCTGGAGCCGCGTCGTCTACGGCGCACGCATCACTTTGATGATCGTGGCGCTGGTGGCGGTGCTCGCGGCCCCCGTCGGTCTGATCGTCGGTGCTGTCGCTGGCTATTTCGGCGGCTGGACCGACCGCATCCTGATGGGCATCACCGACATCTTCCTGTCGATGCCGAAGCTGATCCTGGCGTTGGCCTTCGTCGCGGCTCTTGGGCCCGGCATCCAGAACGCCATTATCGCCATCGCCATTGCCACCTGGCCCGGCTATGCCCGCATCGCCCGAGCCGAGACGCTCACCATCCGCAACTCCGAGTTCGTCTCCGCGGTCGAGTTGCAGGGGGCTTCGCCCTTGCGCGTCATCGTCAACCACATCTTGCCGCTCTGCACCTCGTCGATGATCATCCGTGTCACACTCGACATGGCCGGCATCATCCTGACGGCGGCCGGCCTCGGCTTCATCGGTCTCGGCGCCCAGCCGCCGCTGCCGGAATGGGGCGCGATGATCTCGCGCGGCCGCTCCTTCATTCTTGACCAGTGGTGGGTTGCGACCATGCCCGGTTTCGCCATCGTCATCGTCAGCCTCGGCTTCTGCTTTCTCGGAGACGGCCTGCGCGATGTCCTCGACCCCAAACATGGAGACCGCCAATGAGCGCGCTCCTGGAAATCGAGAACCTGCGCGTCACGTTTCCGACGGCGCGCGGCCCGGTGGACGTGGTCAAGGGCCTATCGCTGACGCTCGGCCGCGAGCGTCTCGGCATCGTCGGCGAAAGCGGTTCGGGCAAGTCGATGACCGGCCGCTCGATCCTGCGGCTGATCCGTGCCCCCGGCAGGGTCACAGCCGACAAGCTGCGCTTCGATGGCATCGACCTGCTCGCCCAGTCGGAAAAGCAGATGCGCGCCGTCAGGGGCGCACGCATCTCCATGGTCATGCAGGACCCCAAGTTCTCACTGAATCCGGTCATGACCATCGGCGACCAGATCGCAGAGGCGCTTCTGACGCACCAGAAGCTTGCCCGCGCCGACATCAGGGGCCGCACGCTGGCCATGCTCGAGGCGGTGCGCATCAACGATCCCGAGCGTGTGCTTGGCCTCTATCCGCACGAGGTTTCGGGCGGCATGGGCCAGCGCATTATGATCGCCATGATGCTGATCCCCGAGCCGGACCTGCTGATTGCCGACGAGCCGACCTCGGCGCTGGACGTTTCGGTCCAGGCACAGGTGCTCGAGATCATCGACGACCTCGTCAAGCGCAAGGGCATGGGCCTGATCCTGATCAGCCACGACCTCGATCTGGTGTCCACCTATTGCGACCGCATCCTGGTGATGCGGGGCGGCGAGGTGGTGGAGGAGTGTGCTGCCGGCGAACTCCGCAACGCCAAACATCCCTACACGCGCGGCCTGCTCGCCGCGATCCCGCGTCTTGACGAAGATCGCGAGGAGCTTCCGGTCCTGCAACGCAACGAGGCTTCGACATGAGTGCGCTGAAGATCGAACACCTCGACATCTCCTACGGCGATTCGAGGGTCACCCACGACATCAGCCTTTCGGTCGCCGAGGGCGAGAGCTTTGCGCTTGTCGGCGAGAGCGGCTCGGGCAAGACCACCGTGCTCAAGGCCATTGCCGGCATGGCAAGGAGCTGGACCGGCTCCATCACCGCCTTCGGTCACGCCCGCACACCCGGTATCGACCGCGGCTTTGCCCGCCAGTGCCAGATGGTGTTCCAGGACCCCTATGGCTCTCTGCATCCGCGCAAGACAGTCGACGCAACGCTGAGCGAGCCGCTGGCCATCCATGGCATCTCCGACAATGGCGAGCGCGTCGACGAGGTGATGCAGTCGGTCGGCCTCGACCGCCGCTTCCGCTTCCGCTTCCCGCACCAGCTGTCGGGGGGGCAGCGTCAGCGCGTGGCGATTGCGCGCGCGCTCATCCTCAAGCCTAAGTTGCTGTTGCTCGATGAGCCGACGTCGGCGCTCGACGTGTCGGTGCAGGCCGAAATCCTCAACCTGCTCAAGCGCCTGCGTCGCGAGCAGGGGCTGACCTATCTCATGGTCACCCACAATCTCGCCGTCGTCTCCTTCCTCTGCGACCGTCTGGCCGTCATGCGCCATGGCCGGATTGTCGAAGTAGCCAACGTCGACCAGCTCAAGCGCGGCGCGCTGGAGAACCCCTATTCGCGCGAGCTGATCGAGTTCAGCGCGTCTCACGCCAAGGCTTGAAACCCTTGACGCTCCCAAACTGAAGTCCCAAGACCTGAAATATCGAGGTAATCATGACTGACACTGCATTCGCCGAGGCGCTGGCCGCCTTCGATGCCGCCATTGCGACCACGACCGAAGTCAAAGGCGTGTGGAAGGCTCTTGAGGCGCTGGCCGACGTTGTGGTCGGCGCCAAGCTCTTCACCGTCATGAAGCTCGATTGGGCCAAGGACCTTTCGGGCCGCACCTATACCAGCCATCCGGACGCCTATCCGGTCTCCGGCACCAAGCCGATCAACCGCACCCATTGGTTCGACACGATCCACGTCCAGCGCAAGCCCTTCGTTGCCAACACAATCAAGGACATCGCCGACGTTTTCCCTGATCACGAGACGATCTGGTCGCTTGGCTGCGGTTCGGTGCTCAATTGGCCCGTCTTCGTCGGCGACACCATGCTCGGCACGGTCAATATGCTGCACGAGGAACACTACTACACGCCCCAGCGTGTCGAAGCCGCCAACCACCTGTCGCTGGCCGCCAAGGCTGCCTTCCTGGCCGTGGAACACATCGAGCGCCGCTGAGGCGCTCCAGCACCGCAGGCGGCAACGCCTCAAGATCATCCGCCGGCGCCTCGTGTGCCGGCGGATTTTTTCTGCCGTCCGCATTCGATGGCTCGGCCGCGCCGTTCGTCGTCAAGCGGACGTCTCGCCAACGCGCAAGTCAGCATCTTCGGTGTAAGCGAAGCGCTCAATCAACTGAGCGGCTTGAGCTCGGAATAGGACCAAAGGCTGGCGCCGGTGGCACATTGGTCCGGCTCGGGGGCGTATCGGTCGCAGGACGCTGCACATGTGAGCGAGGCTGCGGCAGGGTGGTTCTTGCAAGACGATCCATGGCGCATCGCGCCGTGCGAACGAAAGGAGCCCTAAGATGCGTGCAAGATCCTCCCTGCAACTCACCTTGCTCATGCTTCGTGCCTCCGCCGCACTCGCCTTGACTGCCGCGCCGCTGCACCTCGCCTTCGACGGCGCCATGCCGAAGCTTGTGGCGGCAACTGCATTGGCCGACAGCGACGATTCCGGCGGCGGCGGTGATCGCGATTCGGGCGGCCATGACAGCGATGACAACGACGGTGGCGACGATCATGGCGGCGGCCATGACGATGACGATGATGACGACGACCATGGCGGCTCAAGCGGCCATGGCAACGACGATGACGATGATGACGACGATGACAAGGGTGGCGACCACCACGTCAATCCGAGCACCGGCGATCGCGTCGAAGTCGACGGTGACAACATCCAGGTTCTGCATCCCGACGGTACGAAGGAGGAAATCGACGGCGGCGTATATGAAATGAAGGACGCCCGAGGGCGGACCATCATCGAGCGCCGCGCGACACAAGCCGACATAGATCGGCTGGCGGCCTTGGCAAGCTGACGCCAGCCAGGGCCAGTCTCATCACGCCGCAACCGGATGAGACCCCAACGCTGCCGGTTCATGAACAACCCCGACCAGGTTTACCCGCCCGGTTCCCGATCATGCCCCGGCCAACTCAGGCGACAGGCTGGAAAGGTTCAAGACCTTTCCGGCCTTTCCTTTGCCCGGTTTCAACCCGCTATCCGCGGCTAGGCCGTCTTGTAACTGACCATCGTTCGCACCCAACTCGCCGAACTCAAGGCGCGCCAGGCGCGGCTCGTCGCTGAGCGCGACAATCTCGATTGGGTCGCGTTCCCAACCGAACTGGTCCAGAACCAGCATGGGTTCGATGTGGTTTCGGCAGGTGAAATGCGCCTGTTTCGCGGCAACCAGCTGAACCGGCGCAGCCAGAAGGACCAGCTTGAACTCGGCGTCCGGCAGCTTGGCGAGGAGGTAAAGGGGCTGGAGGCCCAGCTGAAATCCAAGTCCGATGAGATTGCGCTCGTCGCCAAGGAAGCCTCGAAGATCAAGGGGCTGGCCGACCGCCGCCTGATCGAGGGCGCTCGTGTTTACAACAGCGAGCGGGACACCGCCCGCCTTGGCGGTGAACGTGCCGAGATCGAAGCGGGGATCGCGCGCGCCAGGGCGAGGATGAGCGAGATCAGGCTCCAGATCATCGCCGTCGACGAGACCGCGCGCACCGAGGCCCAGCGTGAACTGAGCATCGTCGAGCCCAAGATATCCGAGCTCCACGAAAGACGTGCGGCGATCGAGGACGTGCTGTCACGCACCGACATCAGGGCGCCGATCGCCGGCACCGTCAACGAGCTTTCCGTGCACACCATCGGCGGCGTCATCACGCCGGCCGAAAAACTGGTCACGTTGGTTCCCGCCGAAGCCAAGCTCAAGATCGAGGCCCGGCTTTCGCCCACCGACATCGACCAGATCTCCATAGGCCGCCCGGCCAAGCTCAGGTTCTCGGCGTTCAACCAACGCACGACGCCGGAGCTGCAAGGGGCCATCGCCTATGTCTCGCCGGCAACGAGCAGCGATCCCGCCAGCGGTCAGGTCTATTATGTCGCCAATGTCACGGTGACATCAGACGAATTGGCAAAGCTCGAAAACAACAAGCTTCTGCCGGGCATGCCCGTGGAAATCTACATCTCGACTGACGAGCGCACGGCCATGTCCTATCTGGTAAAGCCGCTTTCCGACCAGTTCAACCGGGCGTTCCGCGAGCAGTAGTCGCGGGCAGGGCATACCCGAAACGATCAGTGGTATTGTGGCTAAGTTGCCGATGTCACGGCAACAGCGGACGAAATGGAAATGCCGGGGCGAGGTTCTACAGGCACGTTGATCTGGGCCCTGCTTCGCGACCTGCGGACTGTCAGATGATGCCGCTGTCGCACCGGATGTTCCGAGAGCCGCATCAAGACAACGCCGTGCCTGCAGCGATCAGCGCGCGCCGGCCCTGACCTCGTGAATCAGCATTGCGGCTTCGGTGCGGTTGCGTACGCCGAGTTTGGCAAAGACCTTGGTCATGTGGTGCTTGATGGTCTTTTCCTGCAGGTTCAGGCGCAGCGCCACTTCCTTGTTGCTGAGCCCGCCGCCGACCAGCCGCAGAATCTGGTCCTCGCGCTTGGTCAGCTGTTGCAGTGGATCGCCGCTGCCGTCCCTGGAGATTCGCGCTTCGAGATCTTCGACAAGACGGGCGGACAATTGCGGCGCGACATAGGTCTCGCCGCCTGCGACGCGGTGCAGAATCTCGGCCAGCGAGCGCGCCCCGACGCCTTTGAGGATGTAGCCGCGAATGCCGAGCTGCAGTGCCTCGATCAGGTCGCTCATCGCCTCTGATACGGTCAGCAGCGCGATCCTGAGGCCGGGCCGGTCGGCCAGGATGGTCCGGGCCGCGTTGAGCCCACCACCCGGCATGCTGATGTCCATCAGCATGATCTCGGGATCCTCTTGCATCAGCCGGACGGCATCTTCCGACGAAGCACCCTGGCCGACGATCTCGAACCCGCCGATCTCAGACAAGCTGCGCACCACGCCTTCGCGCAGAAGGGGGTGGTCGTCGACTACCGCCAGACGGATCATGCCGGCACCTTCAGCTCTTTCGAGCTTCTTGTAGTTGGCCTTTGCACACGCGCTGCCGTGCAGCAGAATGGGGCTAGGTTAGCGGCTTGTGCAATCCGGGAAAGTGACCAAGGTCGCACGGAGAACGGGACATTTGGGCCCTTCGGACTGGGCGAGGGGGATCACAGGGCCGCCGCCGCTTCGAGGATCGACCGCGCTTTCCGATACCGCTCAAGCAGGCTCGAATCGAGCTTGGCGGCCTCGACGCGATCTGGCCTCATATTGTCATCGATGTCGGCCAGCTTAACCCGTCTTGCGATGTCATTGGTGGCGCAACGCGCGATGAAACTGTCGTATGTCTCTCCATGCCCGCGCGTCAGGGCTAACACGGCCTCGATGACGGATTCCGAGAAGCCTTTACAACGCAGATCGCCGGCGCTGATCTCAGTGTCTTCGACAACATCGTGAAGCACCGCCACTATGCGATCATCCTCTCGTTCAAGGGCGAGCATTACGCGGAGCGGGTGGAGGACATACGGCTGCCCGGCCTTGTCGATCTGCCCTTGGTGAGCCGCAGCGGCCAGTTGGATGGCTTTTGTCAAATCGCTCATCGGCGCTTTCCTTGCGGTGTGGCTGCTCGATAGGCCGCTGTGCGTGTATGCCGAAGCGCTGCCCATTCTTCCCAGACACCAGTGTTGTAGTAATGCAGCCGCGAGCAATAGAGCTTGCGGCAACCCAAACCGCAAATTCCAGCAGCCCGCTGCCACCATCTCCTTGACCCTATCAGCGGGTAGGGAATTGCCGCCGATTCATGCCCATGCAGGTTCGGCGAACCTGTTGAGCACTTCGTAAATCTGACCGCGAAGCCAGAAAACATAACAATTTCAGAGAGAAAATGGTGGGCGATGACGGGCTCGAACCGCCGACATCTTCGGTGTAAACGAAGCGCTCTACCAACTGAGCTAATCGCCCCAACCGGCGGACGTTTAAGCGGTTCGCCGCTGATCTGCAAGGTCAAATACTGATGGTCGTCGAAGGGCAGGGCAAGTTGACGTAGCGTTTCCAGTCTGTGGAAAATGAGACGACAAAGAATGTCGAATATCTCTTCGATGTCGCTTGACACTCTCCATCGAACCCCGTAATTCACCGCCCAACGACGCGGCGCCTTGCGCCAACGTCTGGAGCGCGGGTGTAGCTCAGTCGGTTAGAGTGCCGGCCTGTCACGCCGGAGGTCGCGGGTTCGAGCCCCGTCACTCGCGCCATATTTTCCAAAGGCTATTGCCTTTTCTAACTCCAAAAACCATCGACTGATGCAAAGCTGGTGTGGTTGCTGCCTGCATGTTCCGTGCGGCGTCTTGCTTGCGCAGTGCTCGTATCGCGACTCGTCGGCGGGCCGGTGAGATCTGCGAATTGAAATGATCGGCTGTGCGATGTGGCCGGTGGCCGATTCATGTCCCGGAACAACCGGGGATACGGCCGTTCGAAGGCCTGGGTTTCCTTCGTTCTGCACAAAGGTCGTGGGCAGCTAAGATCGCCATTTGACAGGTGCGACAGAACCCCGTAATGCAGCGCCAACGACGCGGTGCCCAGCGCCAACGTCCAGAGCGCGGGTGTAGCTCAGTCGGTTAGAGTGCCGGCCTGTCACGCCGGAGGTCGCGGGTTCGAGCCCCGTCACTCGCGCCAGTTTCTCAAGGGTTTCGGCCCGTTTGCTGATCCTCCAGATTAAGCCGGTTGAAAGCGCCGATGGCGCCGTTCGGTTTGTATTTCTGTCGTGCGAAACAGATTTGAGCCGTCGCCATTGGCAACGCCCGCGAGGCGGGTAAAGATCGCTAATGGCGAATCGCGTTTGGTGCAAAGCGCCTTCGGCTGGCTGCGTTTGCTCACTCAGTCGGCCTGGCGCTTTCGCAGCATGATTCTGGCTGATCAGGTGGATTCGCAACTGCGCCCTGTCTAAAGGGCGCCGCAGATCATTGAACCCGTGGACGAAACCGTCCGGAAACCGCCTTGGTGTTCCGGATTCGCACCTAGAGATACGGGCCGAGTTTCTTGCCGGCCTTGATGAAGCGCAGGGGGTCTATGGCATTGCCGTCTTCGCGCACTTCATAGTGCAGGTGCGGGCCGGTCGAGCGGCCGCTGCTGCCGACTTCGCCGACCTGGTCGCCGGCCGACACCTTTTGATCGGGTGCCACCAGGATCTTGCTCAGATGCGCGTAGCGGGTGACGAAGCCGTCGCCATGGTCGATTTCCACCATCCGGCCATAACCGCCGTTCCAGCCGGCCTTGGTGACGGTGCCGGCGGCCGTGGCGCGGGCCGGCGAGCCGAAGGGGGCGCGGAAATCCATGCCCGAATGAAGCGCCAGCGTGCCGATGAGGGGGTCCTTGCGCACGCCGAAGCTGCTGGAGATCGGGCGCCCCGCCGCCGGATTGGCGAGTGGCAGCTTGCGCGCCTGTTTTTTCAGCCGGTCGAGCGCGTCGAGTGCTTCGTCGAGTTCTTTCACCTTGCTGTCGAACATCGTCGATTTGTCGATGGCCACCAGCGGGCCGCCGACATCTGATTTGCCGTAGTCGTCGGCTACCGCCAGCCCGGCGCTCTGCAAGGTCTCCGAGATGGCATCGGCTGCCTGGTAGGCGCCATCGGTGAGCGTGTCTATGCGCTGAACCTGGTCGTCCTCGATGCTGCGCAGCGACTTGTTGATGGCGACGAACAGCTTGTCGGCGCGGTCGGCCGGGCTCTCGCTGTCGGCGTCGCTCGACCGTGTCGACCAGAACGAGAAGGGGCGTGCGGCAGCACTGCTGGCGTCGGCATAGGCGAGTGCTGCCGTGCCGCCAATGGTCTTGCTGTCGAGTGCTGCTCGCTCGTCGATGATCTTTGCAGGGGCGGGGGCTGTTGCTGGAGCCTCGGTCGGTGCCTTGTCGAGCAGCGGCTCCAGCCGGCCGTTGCGCTCACTGAGCTTGGACTGCCGCGCCAGAAGTTCGGTGACCTTGGTTTCCATAAGTTGCTGGTCGAGCAACTGTCGGCTGGTGATGCGGTCGACCTGGGCCCTGAGCGCCGATATGCGGTCCTCATACGCGTGCTGCATGCGCGCCTGGCGCGCCGTGGTCGCGCCGATCAGATCGTCGCGAAAGACGAGATAGGAGGTTGCCAGCAGATAGCCGATGGCGATCGTGGCAAAGGCTGACCCGGCAAGGGCAGCAGCCCACGGACGCACCGTGAAGTGACGGATCTCGTTGCCGCGCGCGATGATGACCGTATGGGGTTCCTTGCGCCTGCCGAAGACGGCGGTCTCAGCTTTTGTTTTCAACGGACCGAACTCTCACCCGGAGATACCGACAGTCCGATTACACATTATTAGGGTTAACAAAGCTTTGCCGCCCGGGCTTGGTCGGCCTAGCACCCCGCGCGGAAGGGGGCTACCCGGCCTAGAGCGCGCGCACCGCCGCCAGCACCTCTTCGGCGTGCCCCGCCACTTTCACCTTATTCCAGATTCTGGCTATCTTGCCGTCCTTACCGATCAGGAAGGTGGTGCGTTCGACGCCCATATATTTGCGGCCGTACATGCTCTTTTCGGTCCACACGCCATAGGCCGAGAGCGTATTTAGCTGTTCGTCGGCTACGAGATCGATGCCGATTTGGTGTTTGGCCTTGAATTTGTCGTGTTTCTTGGTGCTGTCGGGCGACATGCCGACCACGATCGCCCCTGCCTTCTCGAATTCGGGCTTGAGGCGGCTGAAGTCGATCGCTTCCTGCGTGCAGGCGGGCGTATCGTCCTTCGGATAGAAATAGAGGACCACAGGTTTGCCGGCGAAGTCGGAAAGGGTCAGGATGCCGCCGCCGTCGCGCGGCAGTTCGAATTGCGGTGCGGCCTGGCCAATGACGAGTTCAGACACATCGAACCCCTTGTTTGAAGTTACGCGTGAGCGCGCAACGATGTCAGGTTATTAATGCCGGACTTGGATTCGTCCACGACCACAACGAGTACGGGACAAAGCGTGGCTCAGGAAGTGCCTCGGCACGAGAAAATCCGGTTCAGGCGCGACGAGATCACCGATCTCGGCGCGTTGCCTTCGGCTGCCGGCCAGGAGTTGCAGCATCCGCGCAACTCGGGCTGGCGTCGCGCCGGCCATTGCCTGCTGGCGGCCGTTGCCGTGCTGGGCTCGCTGGTTTTGCTCGCGATCATCGCCATCGAGGCCGTGAGCTATTCCGGCATCGGCCAGGACCGGCTGCGCCGCGAGGCGGAGCGCGCCATCGAACAGATGGCCGGCGTCGACGTGGTGGTCTCCATGGGGCAGGCACGGCTTGCGCTCGATGGTCTCCGCCTGGTCGCCGTCGAGGTGCCCGACGTCAAGCTGACGCGCAGCGACGGCACTCCCATGGTCGAAGCCGGGCTCATGCGTTTCGGTATCAGGCTCCTGCCGCTGCTGTCGGGCGATGTCACGCTTGGCGATGCCAAGATCTCCGACGCCCGCTTTGTCGTCGACGCCATGCCCGAGACCGGTGGCGGCGACTGGAGCGAGGTCCTGCGCAACCAGAACGGCCTGTTCGACCCGCAGAAGCTGCTGCGCGAGACATTCCGCGGCGTGCATCGCGGGTTCGATGCACTCCGCTTCGACGGCATGCGGCAGATCGCCTGGAGCAATGTCGATTTTGTGTTGCCGGCGGGCGGCGAGGTCAAGGTCGTCAGGGTGGTGCACGCGGCTGTCTCGAAGACGCTCGCTGGCGAGTTGCTCATCGACGCCAGTTTCGATGTCGACGGACGTGAAGTGGAGCTGGCGGCTTCGGCGACGCGCGACGAAACAGCAAGCCGCATCGCCACGCTCGATGCGACGGTTTCCATGGACGACCCGCATGCGGGCCAGTCCGACCTGCCGCCCAGCAAGGCGAGCCGCATCGGTTCGGCCGACCTCATCATCACCGGACACGAAGGCCCCGGCGGCGACGGTTCCGAGCTGATCGCACAGGGTGCCATCAGCAAGTCGACTCTCGACCTCGGGCCGCGGGGACAACTGGTCGGCGACGTGTCTCTCGACGTCAGGTTGGCCGACGGCCAGGACAAGCTCGACATCCGCCAACTGCAGGTGACCACAGGCCGCTCGAGCTTCGATTTCAGCGGTGCTGTCGGGCCACGCCCGCCGACTGGCGTTGCCGGAGACAATCCGGCCTATCGCTTCGAGCTGATGAGCCGGGAGTCGCGTCTGGGGCCGACCGAGTCGCCCGAGCCGGTGCTGAGCTTCATCGCCCGCGTCGCCGGTAGCTATGATATCGTCACCAATACGCTGACCGCCGAACAGATAGGCATCAAGTCAGGCCCAGGCGGCGAGGCACTGGGCAAGGCTTCGGTCCAGTTTGTCCAGGACAAGGCGCCTGGCATCTTCGTCGCCTTCAACGTCCACGACATGGAGGTCGCGCACGTCAAGCAGCTCTGGCCCTGGTTTTCGGCCTACAATGCGCGCATCTGGGTTCTGCAGAACCTGTTCGGCGGCCGAGTGGTCGACGGCAACATCCAGTTCAACGTTCCGCCGGATCGGCTGGGCAATGGTGTGCCGCTCAACTCGCAGGAAATCTTCGGCCGCTTCGAGATCGACGGTTCGCGCTTCGACGTTGCCGGTCGCATTCCGCCCATCCGCGATGCGAAGGGCATTGTCGAGTTCCACGCCAACGACGTCGACGTATCGCTGTCGGCGGGCACGGTCTTCATGCCCAGCGGCCGCACGGTTGCCGCCAGCAATGGCAAGCTCAAGGTTACCAAGGCCAATATCATGCCGGTCATCGGCGCGCTCGACATCGATGTCGCCGGCAGCGCCGACGCCATTGCCGAGCTCGCCTCCTACGAGCCGATCAACGCCATGCGCCATGTCGGCATCCTGCCGGAGGAACTGGCGGGCGACGTCACCGGCAACGTCAAGGCTGACATTCCGCTGACCAAGGGCATCGACAGCGACAAGCTCGGCTGGACCGTAGCGCTGAACTATGAGGGCCTGGCGGTCGCAAAGCCCTTCGACGGCCAGAAGCTGTCGGACGCCAAGGGCACGATCACGGTTACGCCCGAAAAGGCGGTCATTTCCGCCAACGGCAAGCTCAACGGCGTGCCCGCCGAGCTCGACCTTGTCGAGCCGCTGCGCGACGACACCGTAGCCAAGGAGCGCAACGTCCAGTTCGTGCTCGACGACAAGGCGCGCAACACGCTCATTCCGGGCCTGTCCGACTTGCTGTCCGGCACCATCAAGGTCGATGTCGACCAGTTGGAAGAGGGCAAGCGCGACATCGTCGCCGATCTCACGGCCGCCCGGCTCGACTTTCCCTGGGTCGGCTGGAGCAAGGGCCCCGGCATTCCCGCCAAGGTGTCCTTCAGGATGAACACCGACGGCGAGCGCTCGACGCTGACCGACTTCCGGCTCGAGGGCAAATCCTTCGGCCTCAGGGGCGACGTGACGCTTACCAACGGCGCCCTGTCGTCGGCCCGGTTCGATCAGGTGCAGCTCAACCGCGACGATGATGTCGCGGTCAACGTCAAGCGAGCCGGCAAGGGTTATGCGGTGCAGGTCAAGGGCAACACGCTCGATGCCCGTGCGCTCATCAAGCAGTTCATGGCCGATACCGACAGCGCCACTAAGTCGGCCGGCTCCAATTCCGTCTCCGTGACCGCCTCCGTGGGAACCTTGATCGGCTTCAACAACGAGAAACTGACCAACGTTTCGCTCGATTATTCGGGCTCGGGCTCGAAGGTCGACGGCCTCCAGGTCAATGCGACCGCAAGCTCCGGCGGCCAGATATCCGTTGGCAATGTCGCCAAGGGCGACGGCCGCCGGCTCGACGTGCGTTCGGCGGACGCCGGTGCCATCCTGCGCTTCCTCGACGTCTACGCGCGCATGCAGGGCGGCAGCCTGGCGCTGGCGCTGGAATCGGCCGGCGGCGGGCCGCTCAAGGGTCAGGTTGACGTCCGCGACTTCTGGGTGGTCGACGAGCCCCGGCTGGCTTCCATCGTTTCCAGCAAGCCCTCAGGCGACGATCGCAGCCTCAACCAGGCGGTGCGCAAGGACATCGACGTCTCGCGCGTCAAGTTCGAGCGCGGCTTTGCCCAGATCGACAAGCGGAAGAAATATCTGGCGCTGGAAAACGGCGTGCTGCGTGGCCCGCTGATCGGCACGACTTTTCAGGGCACGCTCTACGATCCGCAAGGCCAGATGAACATGACCGGCACCTTCATGCCGGCCTACGGCCTCAACCGCATCTTCGGCGAATTGCCGCTGGTCGGCGTGATCCTGGGCAACGGCCGCGATCGCGGCCTGATCGGGGTGACCTACAAGCTCTCCGGCGACGCCAACGCGCCCAAGCTGCACATCAATCCATTGTCGGTGATCGCTCCCGGCATCTTCCGGACCATCTTCGAGTATTGAGAGCTGCAGGATCGCCACTCACCTCCAGATACGAAAATGGCCGGCGCTGCCGGCCATTTCTGTATCTGCGAGATTGCTGTCCCTTAGGCCGGGCGCACCAGAATGTGTTTCTTCTTGCCGAGCGACAGCTTGACGACGCCCTCGGGCGTGAGGTCGGCTGACGTCACTGCGCGGCGCTCGTCGCTGACCGGCTGGTCGTTGAGCCTGACTGCGCCGCCCTGGACGTGTCGGCGGGCTTCGCCGTTGGAAGTGGCAAGCCCGGCCCGTACGACAAGCGCCAACAGGCCAATGCCGGCCTTGAGCTCGTCGCCCGCTACCTCGACGGTCGGCAGCGTGTCGGCCAGCGCCCCTTCCTCGAAGGTCTTGCGCGCCGTTTCGGCAGCCTGTTCGGCGTTGTCGCGGCCGTGCAGCATCGCCGTCACTTCCGTTGCCAGAACCTTCTTGGCGTCGTTGATCTCGGAGCCGCCGAGGGCCGCGAGCCGTGCAATCTCATCCAGCGGCAGCACCGTGTAGAGCTTGAGGAAGCGCTCGACGTCGGCATCCTCGGTGTTGCGCCAGTATTGCCAGAAGTCGTAGGCGCTGAGCATGTCGGCGTTCAGCCACACAGCGCCGTTCATCGACTTGCCCATCTTGGCGCCCGACGACGTCGTCAAAAGCGGCGAGGTCAGCGCATAGAGCTGCGGCGTGCCGAGGCGATGGCCGAGATCGATGCCGTTGACGATGTTGCCCCACTGGTCCGAGCCGCCCATCTGCAGGCGCAGGCCGTGGCGCTTGTTCAGTTCAACGAAATCGTAGGCCTGGAGGATCATGTAGTTGAATTCCAGGAACGACAGCGACTGCTCGCGATCGAGGCGCTGCTTGACGGAATCGAAGCTCAGCATGCGGTTGACGGAGAAATGCTGGCCGACGTCGCGTAGGAATTCGAGATAGTTGAGCGGCATCAGCCACTCGGCGTTGTTCGGCATTAGCGCATCGCGCGGCCCGTCGCCGAAGGTCAGGTAGTTGGAAAACACCTGCTTGATGCTGTCGATGTTCGACTGGATCGTCTCCGGCGTCATCAGCTTGCGCGCCTCGTCCTTGAAGGACGGGTCGCCGACCATGCCGGTGCCGCCGCCCATCAGGGCGACTGGGCGATGGCCGGTCTTCTGCATCCAGTACAGCATCATGATCTGGATCAGGCCGCCGGCATGCAGGCTCGGCGCCGTCGGATCGAAGCCGATATAGGCCGATACGATCTCCTTGCGGAACAGGTCGTCGAGGCCGGCGTCATCCGAGGTCTGGTGGATGAAGCCGCGCTCGGAAAGGGTGCGCAGGAAATCGGACTTGAAGGCAGACATGGCTCTTTCTCTCGGCGGACGATGGGTACGATCGATCCGGCGTTGGATCGGCGACGCCAGCGCTTTAGCATCTGAAGCGCAGGAATCACAAGGATGGCAGACCGATGCCTGCGGTGGCGGCCGCAAGAATCCCAAAGGTCATCGTTGCCGAAGATGCCGGCCTCAACGGCGAGGCCACCGAGGCCGAAGCCTGGGCTTATCTCGCCGCGCGCTCGGCCCTTGGCCTGCCGCTGACTTTCCCGACCACCACAAGCTCCAGCGAGCCGGTCAGCGGCGGCTTGCGCGCTGAGCCCTAACGTCTTGGGAGACTTCATCAAAGTTTCATCACCGCGTCACCCGGTCGACATGCCGCGCCCCTAGCAGAGGCGCGTCAGTTCAACCAACCGGGGTCCACCATGCGACGCTCTCTCTATCTGGCTGCGGCCGTCCTAGCGCTTTCCACCGCTTCCGCCTTTGCCGACGACCAGGAGTTTCCGGCAAAGCTTGCCGCCCACGCGATCCTGCCGGCCAACACCATCATCCCGGCTCCCGAAAACGCGCCGGAACATCTGCGCAGCTCGGGCAAGTTCACCACGGCCGACCGCAAGCGCGCCGAGGGTCTCGGCACCGTTCCGGGCAAGGATGGCGTCCGTCCGACCGGGCTGTCGCTGCCTTTCGACGGCCAGCCCGTTCAGGGTTTCTCCGGTATCAAGTCGATGGGCGACGGCACCTTCTGGTCGCTGTCCGACAACGGCTTCGGTTCGAAGCTGAACTCGTCGGACGCCGCTCTCATGCTGCATCACATCGCTTTCGACTGGGACAAGGGCACCGTCGAGCGCAAGAAGACCGTGTTCCTGACCGACCCCGACCGCAAGGCACCATTCCCGATCGTCCTTGAAGGCTCTGATAACCGCTTCCTCACCGGCGCCGACTTCGACGTCGAATCGATCCAGCCGGTCGCTGACGGCTTCTGGGTCGGAGAGGAGTTCGGTCCCTATCTGCTGAAGTTCGATGCCGAGGGACGACTGACCGACGTCTTCGACACCGTGATCGAAGGCGAGCCGGTTCGTTCGCCAGACCATCCGACGCTGACCCTGCCGGGCAACCCGGCCGCTAAGAATCCGGTCTTCAATCTGAAGCGCTCGGGCGGCTATGAAGGCCTCGCCATGTCCAAGGACGGCGCGAAGCTCTACGGCCTGCTCGAAGGCCCGCGCTACATGGCCAATGGCGAAGTCGAGAAGGTCGACGGCAAGACAGCGCTGCGCATCGCCGAATTCGACGCGGCCAAGAAGGAATGGACCGGCCGCAGTTGGCTCTACCCGCTGGCCGACGGCGGCGAGGCCATCGGTGACTTCAATATGATCAGCGCCACCGAAGCGCTTGTCATCGAGCGCGATAATGGTGCCGGCACTGCCGACAAGGCCTGCGCTGACGCCAATGCGCCGAAGCCGGACTGCTTTGCCCGTCCGGCCAAGCTGAAGCGCATCTACAAGATCGAGATGACGGATGAGAACGTCGGCAAGGCCGTGCGCAAGGTCGGCTACATCGATCTGATGAAGATCGCCGACCCCGACAACAAGAAGCGCCAGGGCGGCGGCGAGGGCTTCTACGACATGCCTTTCGTCACCATCGAGAATGTCGATCTGGTCGACGACAGCCACATCATCGTCGGCAACGACAACAACCTGCCGTTCTCGGCCGGCCGCGCCATCGACAAGGCCGACGACAACGAGTTCGTGCTGCTCGAGGTGAGCGACCTGCTGAAGGCCAAGTAAGGCCGGCTCTCACCATGAAGCGTCGTCCGGGCTGCGCGAGCGGCCCGGATTCATTTTCTCAAGGTATGGTCTCAACTAGCTGAGACAACGTAGGAATCGGAAAGTCGACCGTTACAGGCGTGGGCACCGAGGCTATTCGCCGTCGATCCCGCCATATGTGCGCACCAGCTTGGCCATTTCGGCGGCGTCGGGCGTCGGCTTGTCCGCCTCCAGCCCTTCTGCCACGCCGACCCTGTCGGCGACCGGTCGGTTCTGGCTGACCTTCCACTTGCCTTCGATTGCAGCGATGTCGATTTCGAGGCCGACGATGCCCTTCATCTGGGCGGCGATGTAGGCATCGGGCGCGTCAGTCACCTGCCAGGGCTCGGCGCGGCCGCCTTCATGGGTGGCGGTCAATTCGGCGATCTGGCCGGTCAGCCAGTGCTGATCGTCCATCACGCGGACCTTACCGCGCACCTGCACGATGGCATAATTCCAGGTAGGCACCACCTTGCCAGTCTCGCGCTTGGTCTCGTACCAGGACGGCGTGACATAGCTGTCGAGCCCCTGGAACACGACAAGCGCATCGGGGTTGTCGGCAAACAGCTTCCACTGCGGGTTGGCGCGGGAGAGATGGGCGCGCAGCCGGCCGTTGGGCGCAGGCTCTGCATCAAGCAGAAACGGCACCGGATTGGCCACGGGGCCATCGGTGCCGCTGCAGATCAGAAGGCCCAGCGGATGGGCCTTGATCAGTGCATGCAGCACGTCCAGCCGTGTCTCCTTGAAATGGGGCGGCTGATACATGGCTGCTTGCTCCTTGCTTACTTCAGGCGCTTCGGCCGGGCGTCGGAAAGCTCGCCGGCCAGGCGGCGGTCGAGATATTCGGCGCATTCGTCGATAAGCAGGTCGGGCGCGTTGCCGAAGAAGTGGTTGGCGCCTGTCAGCGTCTTCTGCGTAATCGTGATGCCCTTCTGCGTGTGCAGCTTGTCGACCAGGCCCTGCACGTCCTTCGGCGGTGCCACCTTGTCTGCATCGCCATGGATGATCAGGCCCGACGAGGGGCAAGGTGCCAGGAACGAGAAGTCGTAGGTGTTGGGCTGCGGTGCGACCGAGATGAAACCTTCGATCTCCGGGCGCCGCATCAGAAGCTGCATGCCGATCCACGCGCCGAAGGAATAGCCTGCGACCCAGCAGCTTTTCGAGTCTGGGTGCAACGACTGCACCCAATCGAGTGCCGCCGCCGCGTCGGACAATTCGCCCGTGCCGTGGTCGAATTCGCCCTGGCTGCGGCCGATGCCGCGGAAATTGAAGCGCAGCGTGGTGAAATTGCGCTTCTGGAACATGTAGAAGAGGTCGTACACGATCTTGTTGTTCATCGTGCCGCCGAACTGCGGGTGCGGGTGCAGCACGATGGCGATGGGGGCGTTCTTTTCGCTGGACGGCTGATATCGACCTTCCAGGCGACCCGCCGGACCGGCGAAAATGACCTCTGGCATGTTATACTCCACTTGATGCAGGCGCGGACGAGACAATCCTGAGCCCAGCCTTGACGCGGGGAACACGTCTACATAGAAGCTAGTTTAGAACTGTTCAAAACTGGGCTGCGTAACCGCTCGGTTGGCAAAGCGGGTAGATAGGACGGCTGGCCTTGGAATTTCAAGGAAATTGCGCGTTGCTGCACCCGAACGTGATTTGACAGGGCAAAAACCAGGAAAATGGCCGGAAGACGCGCCTATCTCGACCACAATGCCAGTGCGCCGCTGCTGCCCGCAGCGCGTGAGGCCGTGGTTGCGGCGCTCGACATTGCTGCCAATCCGTCGTCGGTGCATGGCGAGGGCCGTGCCGCGCGCAAGCTGATCGAGGACGCCAGGCGCGCCGTTGCCGAACTCGTCGGCGCCAAGCCGGAACATGTCGTCTTCACCTCGGGCGCGACCGAGGCCGCCACCACACTGTTATCACCCGACTGGCGCATGGGCCGTGGGGTCGTGCGCATGTCCCGGCTCTTCGTCTCCGAGGCCGACCATCCTTGCGTGCTCAATGGCGGCCGCTTCCCGGCCGACCGCGTGACGCGGATCGGCGTAGACGGCAACGGCATCGTCGATCTCGCGGCACTCGAAGCTGCACTCGCTGCCCACGACAAGTCGGACGGCCTGCCGCTGGTGGCGATCCATGCCGCAAACAACGAGACCGGCGTCATCCAGCCCGTTCGCGCCATCTCGGAGCTGGTGAAGGCTGCAGGCGGTGTTCTGGTGCTCGACGCGGTCCAGGCTGCAGGCCGCATTCCTCTCGACATGTCAGAGGGTTACGCCGACTACCTGATTCTCTCCTCGCACAAGATCGGCGGCCCCAAGGGCGCCGGCGCGATCGTCGCCACCGCCGACCTGATGATGCCTGCGCCCTTGGTTGCCGGCGGCGGCCAGGAGAAGGGTCACCGCGGCGGCACAGAGAATCTTCAGGCCATTGCAGGATTTGGTGCTGCGGCACGTGACGCGCTGGCTGGTTTCGCCGATATGGAGCGGGTGCGCAGCTTGCGCGACGGCATCGAACAGACCGTCATGCGCTTTGCTCCCGATGCTGAAATCTACGGAAATTCCGTCGAACGGCTTGCCAATACGACATTCTTCGCTATTCCGGGCGTCAAGGCCGAGACGGCGCAGATCGCCTTCGATCTCGCGGGCGTCGCGCTCTCGGCAGGCTCCGCCTGTTCGTCGGGCAAGGTCGGTCCCAGCCATGTGCTGAAGGCCATGGGGTATGCCGACAATCTGGGCGCACTGCGCGTCTCGATCGGGCGGCAGACGACCGAAGAGGATATCGCCCTGTTTGCGGATGCGCTGGCCAAGCTGCTGGCGCGCCGTGGCGGGGCGACACGAGCCGCCTAGTGCATGATCCCGAAAAGCGGTCGACGCTTTTCGGAAAAGTCAGGCGCCGGCAAGAAGGCGGCAGAATTGGCCCAAGGGCCGTTGAATGGGTGTGTCACGGTCGCCGGAAGGCGGCTTCCGGGTGAATTCCGGGGCGGGATGCACTATATGGAACTTACGCCGCGCTAGCGGTGCCATAGTTTGAAAACTGTCGGGCCTTGACCCCGGCGTGGATGGAGAACGCTTATGCCTGCTGTGCAGGAGACGATCGAGCAGGTCCGCAAGATCGATGTGGACCAGTATAAATACGGATTCGAGACCGAGATCGAGACCGAAAAGGCCCCCAAAGGCCTGAACGAAGACATCATTCGTTTCATCTCGAACAAGAAGAACGAACCGGAATGGATGCTCGAATGGCGTCTTGAAGCGTTCCGCCGCTGGCTGACGCTCGAGGAGCCCAACTGGGCGCGCGTCGATTATCCCAAGATCGACTTCCAGGACATCCACTACTACGCTGCGCCGAAGAACCAGTCGGGGCCGAAGTCGCTCGACGAGGTCGATCCGGAGATTCTCAAGGTCTATGAGAAGCTCGGCATCCCGCTGCGCGAGCAGGAAATCCTCGCCGGCGTCCAGAAGGAGGTCGATCCCGACCTCGAGGAAGCTAACGACAACGTCTACAAGTCGGGCCGCGTCGCCGTCGACGCCGTGTTCGATTCGGTGTCCGTCGTCACCACCTTCAAGGACGAGCTGGCCAAGGCCGGCGTCATCTTCTGCTCGATCTCGGAAGCCATCCGCGAGCACCCGGAGCTGGTGAAGAAGTATCTCGGCTCGGTCGTGCCAACCTCAGACAACTACTACGCCACACTGAATTCGGCCGTCTTTACCGATGGCTCCTTCGTGTTCGTGCCCAAGGGCGTGCGTTGCCCGATGGAACTGTCGACCTACTTCCGTATCAACGAGAAGAACACGGGCCAGTTCGAGCGCACGCTGATCATCGCCGAGGAGGGGGCCTACGTCTCTTATCTCGAAGGCTGCACCGCCCCGCAGCGGGACGAGAACCAGCTTCACGCCGCAGTCGTTGAGCTGGTCGCGCTTGACGACGCCGAGATCAAGTATTCGACCGTCCAGAACTGGTATCCTGGCGATGCCCAGGGCAAGGGCGGCATCTACAACTTCGTCACCAAGCGCGGCGATTGCCGCGGCGATCGTTCGAAGATCTCGTGGACCCAGGTTGAAACCGGTTCGGCCATCACCTGGAAGTACCCGTCCTGCATCCTGCGCGGCGATGACTCCAGAGGCGAGTTCTATTCGATCGCCGTTTCGAACGGCTACCAGCAGGTCGACTCGGGCACCAAGATGATCCATCTCGGCAAGAACACGTCGAGCCGCATCATTTCCAAGGGCATCGCCGCCGGCTTCTCGCAGAACACCTATCGCGGCCAGGTCTCGGCCCACCGCAAGGCAACCAACGCACGCAACTTCACCCAGTGCGACAGCCTGCTGATCGGCAACCAGTGCGGCGCGCACACCGTGCCCTACATCGAGGCGAAGAATTCGTCCGCGCAGTTCGAGCACGAGGCGACCACGTCGAAGATTTCCGACGATCAGAAGTTCTACGTCATGCAGCGCGGCATTCCCGAAGAGGAAGCCATCGCGCTGATCGTCAACGGCTTCGTCAAGGAAGTCATCCAGGAATTGCCGATGGAGTTCGCCGTCGAGGCCCAGAAGCTCATCGGCATCAGCCTCGAAGGCTCGGTCGGCTGACCGGCGACACGATATTCAGGAAGAAAAAAGATGCTTGAGATCAAGAACCTGCATGCCCGTATCGCCGACAGCGGCATCGAAATCATCCGTGGCCTGAACCTGACGGTTAAGGCAGGCGAAGTCGCAGCCATCATGGGCCCCAACGGCTCGGGCAAGTCGACGCTTTCCTACATCCTCGCCGGCCGCGACGATTATGAAGTGACCGAAGGCGAGATCCTCTACAACGGCGAATCGATCCTGGAGATGGATCCTGCCGAGCGCGCCGCCAAGGGCATCTTCCTGGCCTTCCAGTATCCGATGGAGATACCGGGTGTTGCCACCATGGAATTCCTCAAGGTCGCGATGAACTCGCAGCGCAAGGCGCGCGGTGAAGACCCGCTGAAGATTCCTGACTTCCTCAAACGCGTGAAGGAAGCTGCCGCCTCGCTCGACATGGACATCAACATGCTCAAGCGCCCGGTCAATGTCGGCTTCTCCGGCGGCGAGAAGAAGCGCGCCGAAATCCTGCAGATGAAGCTGCTCGAACCGCAGCTCTGCGTGCTCGACGAAACCGATTCCGGCCTCGATATCGACGCGCTCAAGATCGTCTCCGACGGCGTCAACGCGCTGCGCTCACCCGACCGCGCGGTCGTCGTCATCACCCACTACCAGCGCCTGCTCGACCACATCGTTCCCGACACCGTCCATGTCCTCTACAAGGGCCAGGTCATCAAGTCGGGCGACAAGTCGCTGGCGCTCGAACTCGAAGAGAACGGCTACGCCGGGATCATCGAAGAGGCGGCTTGAGGTGTCGACCATGAACATGCGTGCTGAAATCCAGCGTACCCCCGCGGAGGCGGCGTTGGTCGACGCCTTCGGCGAGCGGCTGTCGCTGCTGCCCGGCGACGGCGCCGTCATGGTCAAGCGCGACGACGCCATCGAGCAGGTCAAGAACGGTCTGCCGACGCGTCGCGTCGAGGCCTGGCACTACACCGACCTGCGCCGCCTGCTGGCAAGCGTTCCCGACTTCGACGCCAGCGCCAAGGCCAAGTCGGTCGCGCCGCTGCTCGAAGGCTCGACCGTGCTGTCGCTCGCCAATGGCGTGTCGCAGCCTGTTTCCGGCATCGACGGGGTGACCTTCCAGCGTCTTGCCGACAAGCTCACCGACGGCAGCTATGCCCCGGCGCTCGTCACCTATGGAAACGACGATACCATCGGCGCCATCAACACCGCTTTCGTCGCCGACGGCTACTTCGTCGACATCGAGGCCGGTAGCCAGCTGGACAAGCCCATCGAGCTGCAGAACCTCCAGGCCGGCGGCCAGAGCCATGTGCGCTTGCCGGTGCGTGTCGGTGCCGGTGCCAAGGCGACGATCGTCGAACGCCAGACGGGCGAGGGCGCTGGCCTTGTCAGCTCCGTCAGCCAGCTCCTGCTCGGCGACGACGCCGAGGTGTTGTGGCTGATCGTCCAGGACCAGCCGGAGACGGCGACCCATCTCGCCCAGTTCAAGGCCGAGCTCGGCAAGAACGCCAAGTTGACGCTGTTCGTGATGAATGCCGGCGGCAAGCTCGTCCGCCAGGAAGTCATCGTCAAGGCGGCAGGCGAAGGCGCCGATTTCAAGCTGCGCGGCGTCAACTTGCTCGCCGGCGACAGCCATGTCGACGTCACCATGGTGCTCGACCATGCCGTGCCGCACACCTCCTCGACCGAGGTGGTTCGCAACGTGGTCACTGGCCGCGCCAAAGGCGTGTTCCAGGGCCGCATCAACGTGCACCAGGTCGCCCAGAAGACCGACGCCCGCATGGCCTGCAACACGCTGTTGCTGTCCGACGACGGCGAGTTCTCGACCAAGCCGGAGCTGGAGATCTTCGCCGACGACGTCGCCTGCGGCCATGGCGCCACCGTCACCGAGATCGACCACAATCATCTGTTCTACCTGATGGCGCGCGGCATCGACGAGAAGTCGGCCCGTGGCCTTCTGATCCGCGCCTTCCTGGCCGAGGTCATCGAGGAGCTCGAGGACGAAAGCGTCGTCGATCCGCTGGAAGAGCTGCTGAGCAACTGGTTTGCGACGCACGGGTAACGGCTGAGGGCTGCGCTTGGGCGTACCCTCAACCGGCCTCGCTCCGCTCGGCCACCTTCTCCGACAAGGGGAGAGGGAAATGCGCCTGACCTTCTCCCTTGCAGGAGAAAGTCGATTGGCGCGAAGCGCTGAGACGGATGAGGGGTGTTGGAAGAAACGTGGCTTAGAGAAGACGCGATGGACAAGAAAGTCGAAGCCAGCACCTACGATGTCGAGGCGATCCGCCGCGACTTCCCGATCCTGTCGCGCGAGGTCTACGGCAAGCCGCTGGTCTATCTAGACAATGGCGCCTCGGCCCAGAAGCCACAGGTTGTTATCGACACCATCGCCAATGCCTATTCGAATGAATACGCCAACGTCCACCGCGGCCTGCATTACCTCTCCAATGCCGCGACCGACGCCTATGAGAAGGCGCGCGAGAGCGTGCGCCGCTTCCTCAATGCGCCCAACGTCGACCAGATCGTTTTCACCTCCAACGCCACCTCGGCGATCAACACCGTCGCCTATGGCTATGGCATGCCGAACATCGGCGAGGGCGACGAGATCGTTCTGTCGATCATGGAGCACCACTCCAACATCGTGCCGTGGCATTTCATCAGGGAACGCCAGGGCGCCAAGCTTGTCTGGGTGCCGGTCGATGACCTCGGCGCCTTCCATGTCGAGGAATTCGAGAAGCGCCTGACCGACCGGACAAAGCTGGTCGCGATCACGCATATGTCGAACGCGCTGGGCACGGTGACCCCGATCAAGGAAATCTGCCGCATAGCACATGCGCGCGGCATTCCCGTTCTGGTCGACGGCAGCCAGAGTGCTGTCCACATGCCTATCGATGTGCAGAACCTCGACTGCGACTTCTTCGTCATGACCGGGCACAAGCTCTACGGTCCGTCAGGCATCGGCGTGCTCTACGGCAAGCGCGAGCTGCTCGAGCGTATGCGCCCGTTCCATGGCGGCGGCGAGATGATCGTCGAGGTGACCGAGGACATCGTCACCTACAACGAGCCGCCGCACCGCTTCGAGGCCGGCACGCCGCCGATCGTCCAGGCGATTGGCCTGGGCGCAGCACTCGACTACATCGACGGCATCGGCCGCGAGCGCATCGCAGCGCATGAGGCGATGCTGCGCGACTACGCCCATGAGCGGCTGCGCTCCATCAATTCGCTGCGCATCTTCGGCGACGCGCCCGGCAAGGGCGCCATCGTCTCGTTCGAGCTGCAGGGCATCCACGCCCATGACGTGTCGATGGTCATCGACCGCCAGGGTGTCGCCGTGCGCGCCGGCACCCACTGCGCCCAGCCGCTGTTGAAACGCTTCGGCGTCACCTCCACATGCAGGGCGTCCTTTGGCATGTACAACACCAGGGCCGAAGTCGATGTCCTGGTCGAGGCGCTTGAAAAAGCGCGCAAATTCTTCGGGTGAGCACCATGGAAGACGTTATCGCCGCGACCACTGAAGAGACCGTGCCCGAAACCGGCGGCAACGGTGTCATGTCGGCCTCGACAATCCCGGCCGACGAACTGGCGCGCTTGACCGACGATATCATCTCGGCGCTGAAGACGGTCTATGACCCGGAAAT
Source organism: Aminobacter sp. MET-1 (assembly GCF_026521175.1). Taxonomy (NCBI): domain Bacteria; kingdom Pseudomonadati; phylum Pseudomonadota; class Alphaproteobacteria; order Hyphomicrobiales; family Phyllobacteriaceae; genus Aminobacter; species Aminobacter sp. MET-1. The sequence goes on from NZ_JAMSHL010000002.1 coordinate 121,919, forward strand.
CCCCGCCGACATCTACGAACTCGGCCTCGTCTACAAGATCGACATCGAGGACGATCGCACCGTCAAGATCGACATGACGCTGACCGCCCCCGGGTGCCCGGTCGCCGGCGAGATGCCTGGCTGGGTGCAGAACGCCGTCGGCACCGTCGAAGGCGTGTCGGGTGTCGAAGTCAACATGACCTTCGACCCGCCATGGACGCCTGACCGCATGTCGGAAGAGGCACAGGTCGCGGTGGGGTGGTATTGAGCCATCGACGGTGGTGCTTGCATGCACATGCAATCTTCACCATCTTAGCTCTGTAATGGAACATTCCCCGGGCCTTTAACCCGGCGACGAATGGAGACTGAAATGGGACGCTTCGCCGTCATCTCAATGACCGACCGGGCCGCCGAGCGCGTGCGCGAGATCATGGCCACCCGTGAAAATGCCCAGGGCATTCGCCTCGGCATCAAGAAGGGCGGCTGCGCCGGCATGGAATACACGGTCGATCTGGTGACCGAGCCGAACCCCAAGGACGACCACATCGAGCGCGACGGCGCCCATGTTTATGTCGCGCCGGAAGCGGCATTGTTCCTGTTCGGCACCCAGATGGATTTCGAGACCACGACCCTGCGTACCGGCTTCACCTTCAACAACCCGAACCAGAGCTCGGCCTGCGGCTGCGGCGAATCCGTCGAGTTGAAGCCCGCCGACCTCAAGGCGCTCGCCGAGGCGCGCGCGCAGGCCTGATCCACTACGAGGCATCGGCCGATGAGCGATGAAGCCATCCGCGAAACCTTCTCGGGCCTTGGCGACGTCACCATCCGAAAGATGTTTGGCGGCAAGGGCATCTATCACGACGGCCAGATCGTTGCCGTTGAAGTGCGCGGTGAAATCTTGCTCAAGGCTGATGCGGTGAGCGCGCCCGATTTCGAGGCAGCCGGCGCGACACGCTGGAGCGATGCCGGCGGCCGGCCGGTCAACATGCCCTATTGGACCATCCCTGAAAGCGCGGTCGATGATCCGGACGAACTCGCCGTGTGGACGCGCAAGGCATATGAAGCCGCGCTGCGCGTCCGGAAATAGCAGGCGCCTCAGAGCGCCCGGGCGATCTTCGCTGCCAGGCGTGCGTTGTTTTCCACCAGCGCGATGTTGGTTTTGAGGCTGGCGCCGTTGGTCAGTTCCAGAATCTTGGCGAGCAGGAACGGCGTAACAGCCTTGCCCGAGATGTTCTGGGCCTCAGCTGCCTTCTGTGCAGCCTCGATGTAGCCGGCCATCTTTTCGGTCGGGATCTCGTCGCTCTCGGGCACGGGGTTCGCCACCAGCAGGCCGCCGTCGAGGCCCAGTGCTGCGCGTGTCGCATGCAGGCGTGCGATCTTCTCGGGCGCATCGAGGCGCAGCGGCGCGGCAAAAGGCGACTTGCGCGACCAGAATGCCGGCACGATGTCGGAGCCGTAGGCGACAACAGGCACACCGCGTGTTTCCAGCACTTCGAGCGTCTTTTCGATGTCGAGGATGGCCTTGGCGCCGGCAGACACCACAATCACGGGCGTGCGCGCCAGCTCGTCCAGGTCGGCCGAGATGTCGAAGCTCTTCTCTGCGCCCTTGTGCACGCCGCCGATGCCGCCTGTCGCGAACACCTTGATGCCGGTGAGATGGGCCGCGATCATCGTCGCTGCCACCGTGGTTCCGCCGGTGCGACCTTCGGCGACCGCATAGGCGATGTCGGCGCGCGACAGTTTCATCGCGCCGCCGGTCATGGCAAGCGATTCGCGCTCGCCGTCCGACAGGCCGATCTTGATGCGGCCGTTGATGACGGCGATCGTCGCGGGAACCGCGCCTTCGTCCGAGATGATCTTCTCGACATTCGCCGCCATCGCCGAGTTGTCGGGATAGGGCATGCCGTGGGTGATGATGGTGCTCTCGAGCGCGACCACGGGCTTGCCGGCGGCAAGGGCAGCGGCAACAGGCGCGTGGACGTCGATGAAGGGGCGGGCGGTTTCGGGTGTCATCTTGATCTCCATGGGCGGCCTCATGCCATTTCCTTGGCTTGCGGCACAAGGGCCAGCATCTCTGCGAAGGCCTGTTGGTCGAGTTCCGGTACTGCGGAAGCGGTCTCGATGGCGAGCACGGCGGCTGCAATGCCTTCGCGCAGCGCGCGCTCCAGCGTAAGCCCGCGCATCAGCGCTGCGGTCGTGGCGCCTGCCAGCGCGTCGCCCGCACCTGTCACGTCGACAATCCGGCGCGGGGCGGGGGGCGCAACCTCGATCAACCCTGACGTGTCATAGGCGAAGACTCCGCTGCCACCGGCCGTGACGACGCCGCGCTTGAGCCCGGCGGCCCGCAGTCCACGCATGAATTCGGCCGGCGAGGAATCGGTGGTGGTGCCTGCCAGCACCCCCGCCTCGCGCCGGTTCATGTAGAGGCAGGAGAGCTTGCCGAGGATCGGCACCAACCGCACCGCCTTGGCCGGCGAAATGGCAATCGCAAACAGCGGCCTGTCGGCAATCTCTCCAAGCTTGGTCAGTGCCGCTTCGGGCAGGTTGGCGTCGCACAGAACTGCGTCTGCCGCTGTTATCGCCTCGCGTGCCTTGGCGCGCCGCATCTGCTTGGCGAAGGCGAGTTCATAGAGCCCCATGTCAGCCAATGCCGCCACCACGTCGCCGTCGCGGTCGAGCAGCGCCGTGTAGCTCGGCGTCGCCCTGTCCAGGAACACAACCGACAGGTCCTCGATGCCGTTCGCTGCGATCTCGGAGGCCACTGCTTCGCCTGCAGCGTCGCCGCCGCGCACTGACATCAGCGCACCGCGCGCGCCCCGACGAACTGCACCGCGCAGCGCGTTGAAGGCGCCGCCGCCGACCTCTTCGCTCATCGCGCCGGGGATCGAGGCGCCCGGCACGAAGGGCGCCGTCATGCGTCCCCTGCGGTCGACATGCGCGCCGCCGATGGCGAGGATCCTGGGTGATGTCATCAATGATATGTCCGGCCGGATTTCGAAGCGGCGAACTTAGTGCGCCGGGAGGTTGGCAGCAACCACGGCGAATCGCCTTCGCGGCCATTTGCTGGAGTTTGTCGCTTCGCTCGCATGCGACATCGGATCACGCATGTGTGTGAAACGAAAAAAGAACACCAGGCTGAATTGCGTTTTGTTTCAATCGGTTGGGTGCTCTTGCCAAATAAGAACAAAACAGATACAAATTTATATCGGTACCGGATCTGCCGGCCTTCATTGACGACCACGGGGTGATGTATCATGGCTCAGAATTCATTGCGGCTCGTAGAGGATAATTCGGTGGACAAATCTAAGGCTCTGGACGCGGCGCTGTCGCAGATCGAACGCGCCTTCGGCAAGGGCTCGATCATGCGCCTGGGTGCCAATGAGCAGGTTGTCGAGATCGGCACGGTCTCCACCGGCTCGCTCGGCCTCGACATCGCGCTTGGCGTCGGCGGCCTGCCGCGCGGACGTATCATCGAGATCTATGGGCCGGAAAGCTCGGGTAAGACGACGCTTGCCTTGCACACGATCGCCGAGGCCCAGAAGAAAGGTGGCATCTGCGCCTTCGTCGACGCCGAACATGCGCTCGATCCAGTCTATGCCCGCAAGCTTGGGGTCGATCTCGAAAACCTGCTGATCTCGCAGCCCGACACCGGCGAACAGGCACTCGAAATCTGCGACACGCTGGTGCGCTCGGGCGCCATCGACGTGCTGGTCGTCGACTCCGTCGCCGCACTTACCCCGCGCGCTGAAATCGAAGGCGAGATGGGTGAGTCGCTGCCGGGCCTCCAGGCCCGCCTGATGAGCCAGGCGCTGCGCAAGCTGACCGCCTCGATCTCGCGTTCCAACACCATGGTCATCTTCATCAACCAGATCCGCATGAAGATCGGCGTCATGTATGGTTCGCCTGAGACGACGACGGGCGGCAACGCGCTCAAGTTCTACGCCTCGGTCCGCCTGGATATTCGCCGCATCGGCTCGGTCAAGGACCGCGACGAGGTCGTCGGCAACCAGACCCGCGTCAAGGTGGTCAAGAACAAGCTGGCCCCACCCTTCAAGCAGGTCGAGTTCGACATCATGTATGGCGAAGGCGTCTCCAAGACCGGCGAGCTCGTCGACCTCGGCGTGAAGGCTGGTGTGGTCGAGAAGTCAGGTGCCTGGTTCTCCTACAATTCCCAGCGTCTGGGCCAGGGGCGCGAGAACGCCAAGCTGTTCCTGCGCAACAATCCCGAAGCTGCGCGCGAGATCGAGACGGTACTCAGGCAGAATGCCGGGCTGATCGCCGAAAAGTTCCTTGAGAACGGCTCGCGTGAGGATGATGGCGAGGATGAAGCCAGCGCCATGTGATTTGGCCCTGTGTCCGGTTGGCGGTTCTGTCGCTCGGCGCAGCTAAACGTTCAGCTCTTGTTCGAAACCGCCGGCCTTAGCGCCGGCGGTTTTCGTTTGTGGCAGCGACGGCCGCTTTGGCCTGTAATCTTGGCGGATATCAGCGCCTTTGCGGCGGCGGGGTTTCTGGACAGGGTCAAGGTGGGCAGCTAAAAGGCCAGTTCGAAATCCCGCCGGCAAAAGGCGGACATCTGTTCTGCTCGGCGACCAAAGGCGACAACATGAGTGGCGTGAACGAGATCCGGTCGACATTCCTCGACTACTTCAAGAAGAATGGGCACGAGGTGGTGGCCTCCAGCCCGCTCGTGCCGCGCAACGACCCGACCCTGATGTTCACCAACGCCGGCATGGTGCAGTTCAAGAACGTCTTCACCGGCCTGGAGTCGCGCCCCTATTCGCGCGCCACGACCGCCCAGAAGAGCGTGCGTGCCGGCGGCAAGCACAACGATCTCGACAATGTCGGTTACACCGCCCGCCATCTCACCTTCTTCGAGATGCTCGGCAACTTTTCCTTTGGCGACTATTTCAAGGAACAGGCGATCGAGCTCGCCTGGAATCTGATCACCAAGGAGTACGGGCTCAAGAAGGACAAGCTGCTCGTCACCGTCTATCACACCGACGACGAAGCTGCTGAATACTGGAAGAAGATCGCCGGCTTCTCTGACGACCGCATCATTCGTATCCCCACCTCGGACAATTTCTGGGCGATGGGCGACACCGGTCCCTGCGGCCCGTGCTCGGAAATCTTCATCGACCGCGGCGACCACATCTGGGGTGGCCCTCCCGGCAGCCCGGAGGAGGACGGCGATCGCTTCCTCGAATTCTGGAACCTCGTCTTCATGCAGTACGAGCAGGTGACGAAGGAAGAGCGCATCGACCTGCCGCGCCCCTCCATCGACACCGGCATGGGCCTCGAGCGCATGGCCTCGATCCTGCAGGGCGTCGAGACCGTCTTCGAGACCGACCTGTTCCGTCACCTCATCGACGCCGCGTCGTCGGCCATCGGCCGCGGCCCGGATGAGAGCAATGTGGCCTCCTACCGCGTCATCGCCGATCATCTGCGTTCGTCTTGCTTCCTGGTTGCCGATGGCGTGCTGCCGTCGAATGAAGGCCGTGGTTATGTGCTGCGCCGTATCATGCGCCGCGCCATGCGCCACGCGCAGCTGTTGGGTGCCAGCGAACCGCTGATGTGGAAGCTGGTGCCGGCGCTGGTCCGCGAGATGGCGCAGGCCTACCCGGAACTCGGCCGCGGCGAAGCACTCATCACTGAAACGCTCAAACTCGAAGAGACCCGCTTCCGCAAGACGCTCGCCCGCGGCCTTGGCCTGCTGGCCGACGCGACCGAGACGCTGGGTGCCGGGGACATGCTCGACGGCGAGACGGCCTTCAAGCTCTACGACACCTACGGCTTCCCGCTCGACCTGACACAGGACGCGCTCCGCCAGCGTAGCATTTCGGTCGATCTCGCCGGCTTCACCGATGCGATGGAGCGGCAGAAGGCCGAGGCGCGCGCCAATTGGGCGGGTTCCGGCGAAGCCGCGACCGAGGCCGTGTGGTTCGCCGTCCGCGAGAAGGCGGGCGCAACCGACTTCCTGGGTTATGAGACGGAGCAGGCTGAGGGCGTAGTCCTGACCCTGATCAAGGACGGTGCGGTCGTCGACGCTGCGAATGAGGGCGAAGAAGTTGCCATCGTCGTCAACCAGACGCCGTTCTATGGCGAGTCCGGTGGCCAGATGGGCGACACGGGCACGATCTCGGGCGAAGGTTTCGTCATCGAGGTCACCGACACGCAGAAGAAGGCCGACGGCCTGTTCGTTCACTATGGCAAGGTCACCAAGGGCAAGCTCAAGACCGGTGCGGCCGTGGAGCTGAAGGTCGACCACAACAGGCGCTCGAAGCTGCGCGCCAACCATTCGGCCACCCACCTCATCCACGAGGCGCTGCGCGAGGTGCTCGGCACGCATGTCGCGCAGAAGGGCTCGCTGGTGGCCCCGGAGCGGTTGCGCTTCGACATCTCGCACAACAAGCCGATTTCCGCCGAGGAGTTGGAGGAGGTCGAGCGCATGTCGAACGAGATCGTCGTCCAGAACAGCCCTGTCACCACGCGCCTGATGAGCGTCGACGATGCCATTGCCGAGGGCGCCATGGCGCTGTTCGGCGAGAAGTATGGCGACGAGGTTCGTGTTGTCTCCATGGGCACCGGTCTGCACGGCGTCAAGGCCAACCGGCCCTATTCGGTTGAGCTCTGCGGCGGTACTCATGCCCGCTCGACAGGCGACATCGGCCTGATCCGCATCGTTTCCGATGGCGCGGTCGCGGCCGGCGTGCGCCGCATTGAGGCGCTGACGGGCGATGCCGCCCGCCGTCACCTCGACGAACAGGACCGCCGGCTCAAGTCGGTCGCCTCGACCCTCAAGGTGGCACCGGGCGATGTCCTCGCGCGCGTCGAGGCGCTGCTCGATGAGCGCAAGAAGCTCGAGCGGGATCTCACCGATGCCCGCAAGAAGCTCGCCATGGGCGGCGGGCAGGGCGGCTCGGCAGATGCCGTGCGCGAGATCGCAGGCGTCAAGTACCTCGGCAGGGTGGTCTCGGGCGTCGACCCCAAGGACCTCAAGGGCATGGCCGATGAAGGCAAGACTGGCCTGGGTTCGGGCGTGGTGACGCTGGTCGGCGTTTCCGACGACGGCAAGGCAAGCGCTGTCGTTGCCGTCACCGCAGACCTGGTCGGCCGCTTCAGCGCCGTCGACCTGGTACGCGTCGCTTCCGCCGCGCTGGGTGGCAAGGGTGGCGGCGGCCGCCCCGACATGGCCCAGGCCGGTGGTCCCGACGCCACCAAGGCCGATGAGGCCGTCGAGGCCGTCGCTCAGGCGATGGCCGGCTGATCCTAGGTCGGCTTCGAGAATTGAAGGGCGGGAGCTTCGGTTCCCGCCCTTTTCATTTGGTCGATGTTCAGGCCACCGATCGCGCCCTGGGATCAGTCTTCAAAGGTCGCGACGAACTCGACCTTGATCCGGTCCGGGTCCTCGACGAACAGCGCGTAATAGTCGCTGCCGCCATTGGCGAAAGGATAGCGCTCGTCATAGAGGCAGGAGGCGCCGTTGTCGTGGCAGTGCTGCCTCAGCCTGTCGACCGTCTCACGGTCCTTCACACGAAATGCCAGATGGTTCAGTCCGACGCCCGATCGATGATAGGGCCGCTGCGCGTGTTTCTCCGCCACCTGCACGAAGGTGAGATAGGCATCGTCCTCATGCGCGAGGGTGAAGCCACTGTCCCACCGACCGTCTTGCCGATAGCCGATCTGCCCGAGCAGGGACGCCCAGAAGGCATGGGATTTCTCAAGGTTGGAGACATAGATTTCGACGTGATGGAGCATAGGGCTGTTCCCCTGAACGCAGTCTCTTGCCGTCCCGAAATGTGTATCGCGTCCAGGCGCTGTCGGCCAGCCTGATCGCCAGCGCTTGCGCTTGCGGCATGCGTGCTGGACCCCCGGCTTGAAGTCAGCAGGATTTGTCAAATCGGCCTATGGTTGTGTCCGGTCGATCGATTTGCATGAGGCTTGGCATGAACGGCGAAACGGCATGGGCAGTCTATGAAGCACGCCTGAGACGGGTTTCGGCCCATATCCACGAGCACCTCGACGAGGAGCTGGATATGGACCGTCTGGCCGACATCGCCTGCCTGTCGAGCTATCACTGGCACAGGATCTACCGCGCCATCTACGGCGAAACGGCGGCCACCACGGTCAAGCGCCTAAGGCTGCATCGAGCCGCCGGAGACATCGTGGGAACGGATCTCGGTGTCGGTGAAATTGCAAAGCGGTCTGGCTATCCCAATGTCCAGTCGTTCAACCGCATCTTCAAGGCGGTCTACGGCATGCCGCCGGCGCGCTACCGGAGGGAGGGAAGCCACAAGCTCTTCGAAACCAACAGAGGAAAGGCTTCCCACATGTTCGACGTTCAGGTCCGCACCATCCCAGATACCAGCCTCGTCGGCGTCGCCCATCAAGGCTCCTACATGCAGATCGACAGGGCTTTCGAGCAGTTGTTCGGTACGCTCTACGCCCGCGGCCAGGCGCGATCGGACATGCGCATGATCGGCGTCTATTTGGACGATCCCGACCTTGTCGCCGAAGAAAAGCTGCGCTCCATTGCCTGCGTCAATGCCGATGCCTCGGCACCAGCGGCCGCACCGCTTGAGCGTCGCGCGATTTCGGGCGGTGAGTATGCCGTTCTGCGCCACAAGGGCCCCTATGCCGAGATGCACAAGGCCTACAAGTGGCTCTATGCCGAATGGCTGCCGAAATCGGGCCGTCAGCTGCGCGATGCCCTCATGTTCGAGGAGTATCTCAACAACCCGCGCGAAGTGACGCCCGCAGAGCTTCTGACCGACATCCACCTGCCGCTGGTGTGAAGTCGGCATGTCCCGAACGAAAAAGGCCCCGGATCGCTCCGGGGCCCTTTTTGCTTCAATACCGACAGGCAGATCAGCCCATCGCCTTCTGCAGGTTCTCGTCGATCTTGTCGAGGAAGCCGGTGGTCGACAGCCAGGGCTGGTCGGGGCCGATCAGCAGCGACAGATCCTTGGTCATGAAGCCGCTTTCGACGGTCTGGATGCAGACGCGCTCCAGCGTTTCGGCGAAGCGCTTCAGCTCGGCGTTGTCGTCGAGCTTGGCGCGGTGGGCCAGACCGCGGGTCCAGGCGAAGATCGATGCGATCGAGTTGGTCGAGGTTTCTTCGCCCTTCTGGTGCTGGCGGTAGTGGCGCGTCACGGTGCCGTGGGCGGCTTCCGCTTCCACGGTCTTGCCGTCAGGCGTCATCAGCACCGAGGTCATCAGGCCGAGCGAGCCGAAGCCCTGCGCCACGGTGTCCGACTGCACGTCGCCGTCGTAGTTCTTGCATGCCCAGACGTAGCCGCCCGACCACTTCAGGCTCGAGGCCACCATGTCGTCGATGAGACGGTGTTCGTACCAGAGCTTGCGCGCCTTGAACTCGGCCTCGAATTCCTTCTCGTAGACATCCTGGAAGATGTCCTTGAAGCGGCCGTCATAGGCCTTGAGGATGGTGTTCTTGGTCGACAGATAGACCGGATAGTTGCGCAGCAGGCCGTAGTTCAGCGAGGCGCGGGCGAATTCGCGGATCGACTCGTCGAGGTTGTACATGGCCATCGCGACGCCGGCGCCCGGCGCGTCGAACACGTCGTGCTCGATCACCTGGCCGTCGTCGCCGACGAACTTGATCGACAGCTTGCCCTTGCCCGGGAATTTGAAATCGGTCGCCTTGTATTGGTCGCCGAAGGCGTGACGGCCGACGATGATCGGCTTGGTCCAGCCCGGCACCAGGCGCGGGACGTTCTTCATGATGATAGGCTCGCGGAAGATGGTCCCGCCGAGGATGTTGCGGATCGTGCCGTTGGGCGACTTCCACATCTTCTTGAGCTTGAACTCTTCGACGCGCTGCTCGTCGGGCGTAATGGTCGCGCATTTAACGCCGACGCCGTGCTTGTTGATGGCGTTGGCGGCGTCGATCGTCACCTGGTCGTTGGTGGCGTCGCGGTGCTCGATGCCGAGGTCGTAATATTCCAGGTCAATGTCGAGATAGGGGTGGATCAGCTTGTCCTTGATGAACTGCCAGATGATGCGGGTCATCTCATCGCCGTCGAGCTCGACGACGGGCTTGGCCACCTTGATCTTCGCCATTTGGAAAATGCCTCTTTTTGCCTGGAACCAGCCGGTCCCGGAGGGTTCACGATTGGGAGTGCGGCCCCTATACCAAAGCGAATCGGAGCGCGCAAATGATTGCGATTGCGACCTTCGGCCTGTCCGCTGACATTGTATGAACACGCCTGCCTGCCACGCCCCTGGTCGCAGTTTTGGGCGTCATCTTTTCTTCTTGGGCGGCATCGGTCCGACAAAGCGCGAAGCCATGGCGATCCATTGCCCGAGTGCTGTGTCGTCGAGCTCAACGGCGTCGACCATGATGAAGCCCTTCATCTCGCGGCCGGTGAAATCCATCCGCTTCGCGCCGGGCATGGCAAGTGCCGCAGGCTCCTGCTCGTCGCCGACGCGCGCAAGCAATGCGCCATCCTTCAGCGTGCCCACCAGCATGTTGCCGTTGAGCGTGAAGCAGGTGCCGCCGAACATCCTGATTTCGCCGACATTGGGGTCTTCGCCAATGGCATGTCTGATGCGTTCCGCGAGGTCGTCGGCCATGCTGGTTCCTTACCGGAACTTCATTTTCGCGCGCAAATATGTCAGGGACGCGCAAAAGTCGCAATTTTTGGTTCAATCGCATCCATGTCAGCCACTGAAGCCTCGCCGTCAGCAATGCCCGTCATCATCCTGGTCGAGCCGCAGCTCGGCGAAAACATCGGCATGGTGGCGCGCGCCATGGCCAATTTCGGGCTCGCCGAGCTCAGGCTCGTCAATCCGCGCGATGGTTGGCCGAACGAGAAGGCCCGCGCAGCCGCAAGCCGCGCCGACCATGTCGTCGATGCCGTCGCTGTGTTCCCCGACCTGGCCTCGGCACTCGCCGACCTCAACTTCGTCTTCGCTACCACGGCGCGCGAACGCGACGGCTTCAAGGAAGTCCGCGGCCCGGTCGAGGCGGGCAGGGCGCTCAGGGCGCGCAGCGTTTCGGGCCAGCGCACCGGCATCATGTTCGGGCGCGAGCGTTTCGGCCTCTACAATGAAGAAGTGGGCCTCGCCGACGAGATCGTCACCTTTCCCGTCGACCCCGGCTTTTCTTCGCTCAACATCGCCCAGGCGGTGCTGCTCATGTCCTATGAGTGGATGAAGTCGGGCCTGGAGAGTGAGACCCAGACCAATTTCTCCGGTCCCGAGATGGCGCCCGCCACCAAGCAGCAGCTACAGGGCTTGTTCGATCATCTCGAAGCGGCGCTCGAATCGCGCGGCTATTTCCGCCCGGCAACCAAGAAGCCCAAGATGGTGGACAATCTGCGCGCCGTCTTGACCCGCGCCGGTTTTCACGAGCCCGAACTCAAGGTGCTGCGCGGTGTTGTAGCCTCGCTCGACTATTTCTCGCCCAAGGAGCCGCGTGGCGCCGGCTACCCGGAGCGCAAGGCGAAGGTCGATAATGCCGTTCATTCCGGCAGCGCAGGCGGTGATGAAGATGACATCCCGCCTGTCGGCGGCAAGGGACTCGACAATGACTGACCGCCCGATCCTGATGTTCGATTCGGGCATCGGTGGATTGACCGTGCTGCGCGAGGCGCGCGTGCTGATGCCTGATCGGCGCTTCGTCTATGTCGCGGACGATGCCGCCTTTCCTTATGGCAATTGGGAGGAGCCGGCGCTGAAGGAGCGCATCCTCAGTCTGTTCGCCGAACTGCTCGAACGCTTCAAGCCGGAGCTGTCGGTCATCCCGTGCAACACGGCCTCGACACTGGTCATCGAGGCGATCCGCGAGCGCTTTCCCGGGCATCCCTTCGTCGGCACGGTACCGGCGATCAAACCCGCGGCGGAGCGCACGCGCTCGGGCCATGTTTCGGTGCTGGCGACGCCCGGCACGGTGAAACGGCAATACACCCGCGACCTCATCACCCAATGGGCATCGAAATGCCATGTCCGCCTCGTCGGAAGCCATCGGCTGGCCGAACTCGCCGAGATCTACATGCGCGAGGGCTTCGTTGACGAGCAGGCGGTGGCGGAAGAAATCGCCCCGTGCTTCGTCGAGCAGGACGGGCGGCGCACCGACATCGTGGTGCTCGCCTGCACGCACTATCCCTTCCTGGTCAACCGCATGCGCAAGACCGCACCCTGGCCGGTCGACTGGATCGATCCGGCCGAGGCCATCGCCCGCCGCGCCCAGTCGCTGCTCAAGCCGAGGGAAGGCTCGTTGCGGGATGAGGCACCGGGCTTCGGCCGCGACATTGCCATTTTCACCTCGGGCAAGCCGCATTTCGCAACGGTGCGGCTGATACAGGGCTTCGGGCTCAGCCTGGCCTGAGCTGACCGCCCTATAAGCACGCTCCCAGGCTGGTCGCTAGGCCGCGGTGCGCCTGACCATCGCCGATGCCGACAGGATCACCAGTATCGTCGCCACATAAGCGGCGATCTGAATGCCCTCGGGCCGCGCCACATAGCCGACCAGTATGTGCAGCAGGAAGCCGATCGCGTTTGTCTGCGGCAGGATTTCCGACGTGTTCCAGATGTCGTAGCCGAGTGGCGGAAGCACGCCGGCCTGGACCAGGAAGGCCGCGGCCTGCGCGGCGAGCCCGGCCGCCAGCAGGATAATGATGACGCCGGTAACGCGAAAAATCTGCTTCAGCGGCACGCGCAGCAGCCCGGCATAAAACAGCGTGCCCACAAGTGCCGCCGCACCAACGCCGAGCAATCCGCCTTGCAGCATGGGTGCCAGGCCATATTCGCCGTCGATGGCGATGCCATAGAGAAACAGCACCGTCTCCGAACCTTCGCGCAGCACGGCAACCGCGCAGATGATCGCCAGCGCCGACAGCGGTCGCGAGCCTTCCTTGACCGCTTCGCCGACGGCGCGGCTATGACCGGCCAGCTCGGCTGCATGGGCGCTCATCCAGATCTGGTGCCAGGCAAGCATCGCGACGGCGACGAGCAGGATCGTGGCGTTGAACAGTTCGGTGCCGTTGCCGTCGAACAGGTCCGACAGGCCGCTGGCGAAGAAGGCGACGATCGCAGCGCCGGCAAGGCCTGCCACCACGCCGCCCGCCACCCAACCGGTTCGCCCCGCAATGCCTTTGCTAGCCGCCAAAACGATCGAGACGATCAGCGCTGCTTCGAGCGTCTCGCGAAAGACAATGACGAAAGTCGAGAGCATCGGTTCACTCCGCAAACAGATTGCCGAGCGCGGTTTCCTTGTGCCTGTCACCGAAGAAGCCGTAGCTTCCGGCCGACAGTGGTCCGACATGCAGCGTGATCTGCTTGCCGCCGGCCACGACCTTCTCGACATGGAAGTCGTTGCTTTCGAATTCCTCCGCCGTCGGATCGTCGTTGACGACCACAAGGTCGAATTCCTTTCCGGCGGGAACTGTCACGCTCTGCGGCTTGAAGCGGTGGTCCTTGATGGTGATCGTGAACGAAGTTGCATCGGTTGCGGCATGCGAGAGGCCGCCGGAAGCGACGAGCAGCCCCGTTGCGAGGATTGCGAATGTTGTGCGGGAAAGGAGCATGGCTTCGACCTTCTTGCCCCTGCCAACGTCCGCCCGGCCGGGCAGGGAATGGCATCAGGATAGAAAGGTGATGGGGTGTGTCAAGTTAAATTGACACCTTAGAATTGTTATAAATACAATGATTACAGAGTGTTAGAGGATTGGTGCCGGTTTGATATGGTGGCTGGGGAACTCTCGGATACGGCCTTGCGTTGACCTTCTATGTTGAACCTGCCGAGGGAGGCCAATGCAATGCCCGCCACTTCCAGAGCCCAGCAGAAGGCCGCTGGCGCGGCCCTCGCTGCCAAGCGCGGCGAAATCAACAAGAACGAACTCTTCGGTGCGTCGAAGGAAATGTATGAATCGATGACCGAAAAGGAACTCGAGGAATTCGCCCAGACCAAGCACAAGGGCCTGCCGGAGCATAAGGCCAAACACTAGGGTGCGGTGCATCCGTTCGGATGCACCGATAGCTCCGGCAGCGCTGGCTCAGTAGCCCAGTGTAAAGCGTTTGCCGGTATGAACTGGGTGCTCGGCCTCATCGACAACGGCAACGGCGAAATCCTCGACCGAGATGTGGCTCTGGCCGCTGGCGTCGAACACCGGCTGGTCGCCGCCGAGGCGGAACTTGCCGGTGCGTTCGCCCGGCGCCATCATGATGGCTGGCGAGATGAACGACCATTGGAACCCTGTCTCCTTGCGCAGCGCCGCCAGCGCGTCGCGGGCGGCGCGGGCGCCATCCTTGTAGGCGGCAGGGAAGTCCGGACCGTCCACCAGCTGCTTGCCGTCGATTTCGAGGCTGCCGGCGCCACCGACCACGACCACGCGCTTGCCGGCCGCCTTGACGGCTTCGATGATGGCCTTCGAGCCGGCGCTGTGCTTGGCATAGATATCAGGATCGCCCCACCCGCCGTTGAAGGCGGAGATGACGATGTCGGCATCGGCGATGGTCGCCTTGAGCGCCGGGATGTCGGTAACGTCCGCCTTCACAGCGGTGACGCCGTCGAGCGTTGCTACCTTCGCCGGATTGCGGACGATGGCCGTAACCTTGTTGCCGCGCGATACGGCTTCCTTGAGCACGGCATTGCCGACGAAGCCGGATGCGCCGATGAGAGCGATTTTCATGATTTTCTCCATTCCACCCGCTTTGCCTTGGAACGGCATCGAGGGTATAATCTGTAATCTGGTTACCAATGATAACTATATAGCTTCGATGAAACGGGCCGAAAAGAACGCATGATTTTGTGCCCAGGTTACCCCGAGAGAACCGCATGAACGCCTCGACCAAACCTGCCGGGCAAAACGCCGACACCGACACGCTGGTTCCGCTGCTGCACACCACGCCGGGTTTCGCCAGCGATGGGCGCAATTGTCCGATCCGTGAAGTGCTCGACCGTGTCGGCGACACCTGGAGCATCCTGGTCATCATCAATCTCCAGGAGCAGCCGGTGCGCTTCAATGCGCTGAAGCGCTCGATCGAGGGCATCTCCCAGCGCATGCTGACGGTGACCTTGCGCTCGCTCGAGCGTGATGGCCTGGTGCGCCGAACCGTGCGCCCGACCACCCCGCCCGAGGTGGAATACGGCCTCACCGAGCTTGGCCAGTCGATCGCCGTGCCCATCGGCGCGCTCGGCAGCTGGGCCGCCGCCAACCGCGACCAGATGCGC
This sequence comes from Aminobacter sp. MET-1, assembly GCF_026521175.1. Lineage (NCBI taxonomy): Bacteria > Pseudomonadati > Pseudomonadota > Alphaproteobacteria > Hyphomicrobiales > Phyllobacteriaceae > Aminobacter > Aminobacter sp. MET-1. The sequence goes on from NZ_JAMSHL010000002.1 coordinate 137,088, forward strand.
GGCGCCCGCGAAGCCTTCGATCAGGCAAGCTGAGCGCTGCAGGAATCGGAATGCGTGGCGCGGCGTGTGCTCCTAGTCTCCGGGCTCCAAAGAAGGAGCAAGCAGATGGAAGTCACACGCATCATCCCGCCCAACGCCATAGCCGAGAACGTTGATTGGCCGCGTGTGCTTGCCGAGCTCGATGAGTTCGGCACCGCTTTGACAGGGCCATTGCTGGATCGCGAAACCTGCCGCGCGCTACGCGGGCTCTACGATGGCGACGGACATTTCCGTAGCCGCATCGTCATGCAGCGCCACGGCTTCGGCTCGGGCGAGTACAAGTATTTCGCCGATCCGCTACCCGACATGATCTCGGCGCTGCGCCATGGCTTCTACGAGCGCCTTGCACCTTTCGCTAGCAGGTGGAACGAGCGCATGGGCATCGCCACGCGCTATCCGCCGGATCTCGATGCCTTCCTGGCCGAATGTCATGCCGACGGCCAGACCAGGCCGACGCCACTGCTGCTCAAATATGGCGCCGGCGACTACAATTGCCTGCATCAAGATGTGTACGGCACTCATCTGTTCCCGGTTCAGCTGGTGATTCTGCTGAGCGAACCTGGCGAGGAGTTCGACGGCGGCGAATTGGTCATGACCGAGCAGCGCCCGCGCATGCAGTCACGCGCCGAGGTCGTGCCGCTGCACATGGGCTGTGGCGCGCTGTTTGCCGTCAACGATAGGCCGAAAGCTGGAAGCCGGGGCGATTACAGGGTAAAGATGCGCCACGGCGTCAGCCGCATTCGCTCCGGCGAGCGCTTCACGCTCGGCATCATCTTCCATGATGCGAAATGAGCCGGCTGCCGGCCCAGGCGTTGACATCCAGGGCTGTTTCCCCTAGTTAGCCGCCAACGCCGGGCCGAAAAGCCCGGTGTTTCATTTGACGTGTCCCGTGGGCCTTTTCCGCAATGCGTGCGTGGAAGGTCCTGTCAGGTCTCGAAAACGGAGGCCAGAGGAGGGCGCGTTTCCTTCACTCGAAACACGAGGTTTCGAGTGTATTGTTTTGAAAGGGAATGCGATGAGCAAGCGCGAATCCGCTAAGTACAAAATTGATCGCCGTCTTGGCGAGAACATCTGGGGCCGTCCGAAGTCCCCGGTCAACAAGCGTGAATACGGCCCCGGCCAGCACGGTCAGCGTCGCAAGGGCAAGCTCTCGGACTTCGGTCTGCAGCTGCGCGCCAAGCAGAAGCTGAAGGGTCACTACGGTGACGTGTCGGAAAAGCAGTTCCGCAAGACCTACGAAGAGGCCAACCGCCGCAAGGGCGACACCTCTGAGAACCTGATCGGCCTGCTCGAGTCGCGTCTGGATGCGGTCGTCTACCGCGCCAAGTTCGTGCCGACCATTTTCGCGGCCCGTCAGTTCGTCAACCACGGCCACGTCAACGTCAACGGCAAGCGCACCAACATCTCGTCCTACCGCTGCAAGGCTGGCGACGTGATCGAAGTCCGCGAGAAGTCGAAGCAGCTGGTTATCGTTCTCGAGGCCGTCGCTCTCGCCGAGCGTGACGTTCCCGACTACATCGAAGTCGACCACAACAAGATGGTCGCCACCTTCGCTCGCGTTCCCGGCCTGTCGGACGTTCCGTTCGCAGTCCAGATGGAACCGAACCTCGTCGTCGAATTCTATTCGCGCTAATCCCTCACGGGTTCAGCATCGAATTCAAGAGAGCGGCCGGCAACGGCCGCTCTTTTCGTTTGGGTTTCTGTCTTGGCCTCGGCGTCTTGCGCGGCGCAGGATTTTGCGAAATACCGCAGCAGACATGCAGTTGCCGCGCGTGCGGCTCCAGCGGATTTGAAGGACGGGCCGATGGGCATTCACGAACAGGACGCACTGGCCGAGCCGGAAGAGGTGAACTTCCCGCTCTATCGCGATGCTCCCTCGTCGGTGGAATTCAACAAGCTGCGGAAGCGGCTGCTACGGCAGGCGCGCCAGGCCATAGAAGATTACGCCATGGCAAAGCCGGGCGAACGCTGGCTGGTGGCCCTGTCGGGCGGCAAGGACTCTTACGGCCTGCTCGCTGTCCTGCTTGACCTCAAATGGCGCGGCCTGCTGCCGGTCGAACTGCTTGCCTGCAATCTCGACCAGGGCCAGCCGAATTTCCCGAAGAACGTGCTGCCCGACTATCTCGACGCCAACGGCATCGCTCACCGCATCGAGTATCGCGACACCTATTCGATCGTCACCGACAAGATTTCGGAGGGCAGCACCTATTGTTCGCTGTGCTCCAGGCTGAGGCGCGGCCATCTCTATCGCATCGCGCGCGAGGAGGGCTGCTCGTCGCTAGTGCTCGGCCATCACCGCGAGGACATCCTCGAGACCTTCTTCATGAACCTGTTCCATGGCGGCCGTCTCGCCGCCATGCCGCCCAAGCTGCTCAACGATGAGGGCGACGTCATGGTGCTTCGGCCGCTCGCCTTCTGCGCCGAGGCCGACATGGCGAAGTTCGCCGACGCCATGAAGTTCCCGATCATTCCCTGCGACCTCTGCGGCAGCCAGGAGGGCCTTCAGCGCAACGCCATGAAGGCGATGCTCGACGACATCGAACGCAAGATGCCGGGCCGCAAGGACACCATGATTCGCGCGCTCGGCAATGTCAGGGCCTCACATATGCTCGACCGCAAACTCTTCGACTTTGCTACGCTGTCCCTGGGCGGCGCCTGACCGACGATCGGTCCGCCACGGCCCTGCTGAAAAGAAAAACCCCACCCCGATGTCTCGGGATGGGGTTTTGTTTTGGTATGCTGAAAAGGTTAGTGCGGCTTTGCCGGAGCTCCCGGTGCGCTGAACAGCTTGCCGCGCTCGGCGATCAGCACCATCACCAGACCCAGCAATGCGACGCTGACGTAACCCAGCGCCAGCGGCATCACCGTGCCGTCGAACGACTGGCCGATGAAGGCGCCGATCAGGCCGCCGCCCACCGTCTGCATGAAGCTCTGCACCGACGACGCCGTGCCCGCGATGTGGCCAAGCGGCTCCATGGCGATAGCGTTGAAGTTCGAGCCGATCCAGCCGAACTGGAACATTGCCGCCGCAAACAACACCACGAAGACGGGGAAGGGTACCCAGCCAGTCAGCGACCAGGCGAACCAGATGGCGCTCACGACCGTGAAGCCGAGCAGTGCGCCATGCGACAGTCGGCGCATGCCGAGCTTGATCACCAGGCGCGAGTTCAGGAACGACGACACCGACATCATCGCTGCGATCGCCGCGAAGACCAGCGGGAACCACACGCCCAGCCCGTAGATGCCGACATAGACCTGCTGGGCCGAGTTGATGAAGCCAAACAGCGACCCGAAGATGATCATCGAGGCCAGCGTGTAGAACAGCGACACGCGCGTCGTCAGCACGATGCGGAAGCCGTTGACGATCGACATCAGGCTCAGCGGCCGCCGATCCTGCGGATGCATGGTCTCGGGCATGCGCAGCGCCGTCCAGGCGGTGATCGCAAGTGCGGTCACCGACATGACCACGAAGATCATGTGCCATTCGGAAAACAGCATGATGAGCTGGCCGATGCCGGGTGCAAGAACCGGGATGATCATGAATACCATGAACACCAGCGACATGATCTCGGCCATCTGCCGGCCGCCGTAACGGTCGCGCACGATGGAAATGGCGATCACGCGCGTCGAGGCCGCACCGATACCCTGGATGAAGCGCAGCACCAGCAGGATCTCGAAGGACGGTGCAAACGCCGCGGCGAAGGCCGCGAGAATGTAGATGCTGAGGCCGAACAGCAGCGGGCCGCGCCGGCCGAAACGATCGGATGCCGGTCCGTAGAACAACAGCGCCAGGCCCATGCCGGCGACATAGGCGGTAATGACGAACTGCCGGTGGTTTTCGCTCTCGACGCCAAGGCTGGCGCCGATCTGCTGCAAGGCCGGCAGCATGATGTCGATGGCAAGCGCGTTGACCGCCATCAGTGCGGCGCAGATCGCGATGAATTCCCAGCGCGGAAGGGGAAACAGTGCGTCGATCACGTCGTCGGTGTTTTTCGGTTCCATATCGATTTTCGGTCCAAACGAAAATGCGCCGGGAATCCGGCGCATTCTCAAAATGCGATGAGCCCCGAATGGACCGGAGCCGATGGTCTTCTCAGGTGATCAGGCGGCGCCCTTGACGCTCACGCCCTTCTCCTGGAGGAACGACTGCAGTTCTCCAGCCTGGAACATCTCGCGGATGATATCGCAGCCGCCGACAAACTCGCCCTTGACGTAGAGCTGGGGAATGGTCGGCCAGTTGGAATAGTCCTTGATGCCCTGGCGAAGGTCGTTCGAGGTCAGGACGTTGACGCCTTTGTAGTCGACGCCGAGATAGTCGAGGATTTGCACGACCTGACCGGAAAAGCCGCACTGCGGAAAGCCGGGCGTGCCTTTCATGAACAGCACGACGTCCTGGCTCTTCACTTCACTGTCGATGTATTCGTTGATTCCGCTCATGGGCCCAAAACCTCAAACCTAGCCGGACTCTGTCGTAGCCGGCAATATCCGCTAGACTGCTAGCACTTGCCACTATGTGGTTGCAACAGTCGAGCTTTCCAAGCCTTGCAATGCCGCATCCCGACAGGGGCGGGCAGGGCATGCCGCTTTTGCCGATCTGACGTCGTCAAGCGGCTGGCAAGGCGGCGTTCAGGCGCTGCGGCGTACCTTCGAGCGCGAACGCACCGTGCGCTTGCGGCTCGTCTGCTTCTTGGCTGGCCTCAAAAGCTTCTCGATCTGGCGCAGCGTCGACGAGCTCGACGAAACCGTGCGTTTGCGCCGGCGTGCCCGCTTCGAGGTGCCTGAGGTCTTCTTCAGTATATCCTTGAGCGCGCCATCGACGACACCCTGCACGAGATCGGAAATCAGCGACATTGAGCCCACACTTCGTGTTTCGATTTGTATCGTCGATGAATAGAAGACCGTTCTGCCAATGTCGAGACATTGACCTATTTGAAGGCCCTAACGCAGATGAAGGCAGGCGAGAGGCTCAATTCTGCGAAGTGCTGGGGATCGACGGACGCCATCTCAGGCACGGGCAGCGGCTCGACGAAACGGTCGAGCCTCCAGCCGGCATCGGCAAGGCCGTTGAGTATGTCCTGCAGCGGCCGTCGGTACGATTGCACATATGGGTTCGGCGCACCGAAGCCGCCCCAATGCATGCCCCACAGATTGGTGGCGAAGTAGCTGGCATCGCCCCGCGTGCGCTGGTCGGCCCAGTCGCGCATCGGATGGCCCATCGAAAAGATCAGCCGGCAGCCACTTCGGCCAATGCGGTGGAACTCGGAGAAGACGGGGCCGAGTTCCTGCACATAGTCCAGCGCCAGCGAACACAGGATCGCATCGGTGCTGTCGCTTGCCAGCCAGTGCAGCGGCTTGGCAAGATCGCCTTCGTGGAAATCGACGTCGAGACCGGCGCAGCGTTTCCGCGCCAGTTCAAGCATTTCGGGCGTGATGTCGAAGGCGTGGACCCGCGCTCTGCCGCGCGCCAGCTTTTCCGCGCAGATGCCGGAGCCGCAGCCGGCATCGACCACGTCCAGCCCGGCGACGTCACCGAGCAGGGCCAGCGAGGCCGGGCGCTCGTAGAGCGCGTTGTGCGGCTTGGTAGGTGCGGCCGCATCATAGCGCTCGGCAAAGGTGGAGTAGGCGCGGCGCGCGACCTGTTCGTCTTCAGACATGAGATTTGCTCGTTGAGCGTCTGGCCGGATGCGAAATTCGGGTCTCAACTGCAGCCAGGCAATGAGGCAAGTTTCTGAAGGTCTTCTTTGGCAGCGCTTTTCAGGATTGCGGCCGGTATTCTGGTGCTGTCGACATTCACAATCAGGCCGATGCTGTCGACAACGACGTAACCGCATTCTTTGTCGCCCGCCGCGGACATACCGTCGAACTCTACGGCGACAAGACGTCCTTCAGGCTGTTCATAGGTAACGGTTTTTGTGAAACGTCTTTGCTGGACCGGATCGGTCGTCGCCGATGAGGCAAGCCAGGTGCGGTAACCGATCACTGCCTGGGTCTGCTTGGAGAAGTGCAGGTAGGCGCCAGCGAAGTCGCCACGGTCGAACTTGGCGAAAAACTGCCGCGCCGCAGCAATCGCCTCATAGTCTGTCGACTGCTGGGCCCTGCTGGCATCTGTCAGGGCGACAGCTAAACAGGGAACGAGCACCAGGAGACGCGACATTCTCCGACCAGGTGTCCGAGAAGTCGCGCCTGACATCTTTTTCTACTCCGGCACGCTGGTCTGCAGGGCGAGAGCATGCAGCACCCCGCCCATGTTGCCCTTCAATGCGTCGTAGACCATCTGGTGCTGCTGCACGCGGCTCTTGCCACGGAAGCTTTCCGACACGACCTCGGCGGCGTAGTGATCGCCGTCGCCGGCGAGATCGCGGATGGTCACCCGGGCACCCGGAATGCCTTCCTTGATCAGCCGTTCAATGTCGTGTGCGTCCATTGCCATTTTTGAGTTCCCGCTCAGTTGTTCATGAAGCGAGGGAACCAGGATTCGTGAGCCGAGGTCAACTCGTCGATCGTCACGGCCCGTGCCTCGCCCAGCTTCAGTTCCTTGCCACCAGTCGTTCCGATCCACGGTGCGTGGATGCCGAGCGTCTTGGCTTCATTCCACAATTCCTGCATCTCGGCCGACTTGGGGTCAAGCTTGACGGTGACCAGGTAGCGGCCCTGGTCTTCGCCGAAGAACACCGGGATCGGGTTGGTGCCGCTCAGACCAGGAACGACAGCACCGATGCCTGAGGCTATCGCCATCTCGGCCAGTGCGACCGCAAGGCCGCCATCCGAGAGGTCGTGCACGGCGGTGGCCGTGCCGTTGCGGATCAGCTTGCGGACGAAGTCGCCGACCTTCTTCTCATGCTCGAGGTCGACTTCAGGCGGCGGGCCGTCGGTGCGACCGTGGATGTCGCGCATGTAGATCGACTGGGCGAGATGCGTGCCCCATGTGGCCGGGCCGCCGACCAGAAGGATCACTTCACCCTCTTTGGCAAAGCAGGCCTTGGCCATCTTCGACCAGTCGTCGATCAGGCCGACGCCACCGATGGTCGGTGTCGGCAGGATTCCTTGCCCGTTGGTCTCGTTGTAGAGCGACACGTTGCCCGACACGATCGGAAAGCCGAGCGCGCGGCACGCGTCGCCGATGCCGGTGACGGCCTTGACGAACTGGCCCATGATCTCGGGGCGTTCGGGATTGCCGAAGTTCAGGTTGTCGGTGGCGGCCAGCGGCAGGGCGCCGGTGGCGGTCAGGTTGCGCCAGCATTCGGCAACTGCCTGCTTGCCGCCTTCATAGGGATCGGCCTCGCAATAGCGCGGCGTCACGTCGGACGAGAAGGCCAGTGCCTTGGTCTCGTGACCCTCGACGCGCACCACGCCGGCGTCGCCCCCGGGGCGCTGCAGCGAGTTGCCCTGGATCATCGTGTCGTACTGCTCGTAGACCCAGCGGCGCGACGACAGGTCGGGGCCGTCGAGCATCTTGATGAGTGCGTCGGTGACATCGGCCTGCGGCACGTCGTCGGCGGCAAGCGGCGCGCGCTTGGCCGGCTCGACCCACGGACGGTCATATTCGGGCGCTTCGTCGCCGAGTTCCTTGATCGGCAGGTTGGCAACCTCGACGCCCTGGTGGATGACGCGGAAACGCAGGTCGTCGGTGGTCTTGCCGACGATGGCGAAGTCGAGGCCCCACTTGACGAAGATCGCCTCGGCTTCTTCTTCCTTTTCAGGACGCAGCACCATGAGCATGCGCTCCTGGCTCTCCGACAGCATCATCTCATAGGCGCTCATGCGCTCTTCGCGCACCGGTACCTTGTCGAGGTCGAGCTCGATGCCGAGGTCGCCCTTGGCGCCCATCTCGACGGCCGAGCAGGTGAGGCCGGCCGCACCCATGTCCTGGATGGCGATGACAGCGCCCGAGGCCATCAGTTCGAGGCAGGCTTCGAGCAGGCACTTTTCGGTGAACGGATCGCCGACCTGGACGGTCGGGCGCTTTTCGTCGATCTTGTCGTCGAATTCGGCCGAGGCCATGGTCGCGCCGCCGACACCGTCACGGCCGGTCTTGGCGCCGAGATAGACGACCGGCAGGCCGACGCCCTTGGCCTGCGACAGGAAGATGCCATCGGTCTTGGCGAGACCGGCGGCAAAGGCATTGACCAGGATGTTGCCGTTGTAGCGAGCGTCGAAATTCACTTCGCCGCCTACGGTCGGCACGCCGAAGGCATTGCCGTAGCCGCCGACGCCGGCAACCACGCCCGACACCAGGTGGCGGGTCTTGGGATGGCTGGGCGCGCCGAAGCGGAGCGCATTCATCGAGGCGACGGGGCGGGCGCCCATGGTGAAGACGTCGCGCAGGATGCCGCCGACGCCGGTCGCAGCGCCTTGATAGGGCTCGATATAGGAGGGGTGGTTGTGGCTCTCCATCTTGAAGACGACGCAGTCGCCGTCGCCGATGTCGACCACGCCGGCATTTTCGCCGGGGCCCTGCATGACGACGTCGCCCTTGGTCGGCAGCGTGCGCAGCCACTTCTTCGACGACTTGTAGGAGCAGTGCTCGTTCCACATGGCCGAGAAGATGCCGAGCTCGGTGAAGGTAGGTTCGCGTCCGACGAGGTCGAGTATCCGCTGATATTCGTCTGGCTTCAGGCCATGCGCGGCGATGAGCTCGCCGGTGATCTTCACGTCATTCTGAATGGTCATCGTAGATCGCAGAATCCGTTGGGGGAGGCGTTGGTGGCTCCATAGCCCATGATTGGCCCGGGATATACCGCCAAAGGCCAGAAAGTCATCCTTTATGGGCAGAAAACGGCCCTTCGGCGGTACGGCATCCGCTCGGCCTCAGCCGAAACTGTCGTAGCCGGCATCCCCTTCGTCGAGCAGCCGGCGAAGCTTGGCCAGTCCCATGTCGACCTCGGCACGCGTGCGCGGCGCCGAAACGCCTATCCTGACCCGGTGGAACACCTGGTCCGAGCGCCCCGCCTTGAACTCGTCCTCGTCATCGACCAGTACGCCCTGGCCATAGGCCGCATTCTTGAATGTGCCCGAGTTCCACGGTTCCGGCAGCGCCAGCCAGATGAAGGGGATGTTGGGATTGATGTTGAAATCATAACCGCCCAGCGCCTTGCGCACGGCATCCAGACGCCAATTGATCTCGGCAATCGCGCGCGCACGAATGGCGGCGGCATCGCCCGACAGCACCAATTGGGCGCATAGTTCGGCCAGCAGGAACGGCATGCCGCCGGTTACCATCTTGTGGGCGACGCGGATGCTGTGGCGGAAGTGCGCCGGGCACGAAACCCAGCCGCCGCGCACGCCCGCGGCCACCGACTTGGACAGCCCGCCGACAACGATGACACGCTCCGGCGCGAACTCGGCCAGGAGCGGCGTGCGGTCGTCGGTCAGGGCGCCATAGAGATCGTCCTCGACCAGAAGCACATTGTATTTCCTGGCGATTGCGGCGATCGCAGCACGCCGCTCGCTCGGCATGGTCACGCATGTGGGGTTCTGTGCCGTCGGCATCAGGAAGGCCAGTTTGGGGTGCTTCTGGGCGCAAACCGCCTCGAAATCGTCGGGATCGACGCCATCTGCGTCCGAATTGACCAGTGCCATGCGCCGGCCGATCAGCCCGGCGCTTCGGGCGATCTGGGTGTAGGTCACATGTTCGAACAGGATGTGGTCGCCCGGCTGCGTCAGTGCAGCGATGGTCGCGACGACTGCCGCATGCGCGCCGAGTGTCGGCACGATCGTGTCGGGGGCAGGACGAAAGCCATTGCGCGACAGCCATGTACTGCCCGCCTCGAACCAGTGCTCCGGAAAGGTCCTGGTGTAGCTCGTCATGTCGTCGGGATTGTCCCGACTGATTGCTGCGAGGATTGTCTCGATTGTACCGCCTTGGTCGACATTTGGGGCTGCGGTGCTGTCGAAATGCAGCTTGCCGGATGGCGCCTCGATCGTGCGCGATCCCTCATGAGCCAGAGTCGGCGGTGCACTGAGGGCCGGCTGGCTACCGCCTCGCTCCAGCACATAGGTGCCGCGCCCGACTTCGCCGCTGACCAGCCCGCGTTCGCGCAGCAGCGCATAGGCCCGCCCCACGGTGCCGATGGTCACGCCGATGTCGTAGGCGAGATTACGCTGCGGCGGCAGCTTGGCGCCTGAGGCAAGCACGCCGCTGTCGATGTCATTCTCGATGCGTTCGGCCAAGCGCAGATAGAGCGGGCCGGAGCCGGATGAAAGGTCGGGAAGCCAAATTGTCATGGTGACAATTCCTATATTGTCATCACATCTGAGTCAATTCATAGCATTGTTCGTCATCAATAGCTACAATTCGGATCAATGAAATGAGTACAATAGATGCAATTGGCGGAGGCGCCATAGGAGCATCTGGTCAGCAGAAGCGCGGCGCGCTTGGCGTTCTGACTGTGGCTCCGCTTCGTATGATCAGATGGCTGGGGCGCTGCATGGAGCGCCGGCGCACCCGGCTGAGCCTGCTGGAACTCACCGACGAGCAGCTCGCCGATATCGGAATTTCGCGCTGCGACGCTTATCGCGAAGGTCTGCGCCCCTTCTACGATTGACCACTCCCATGGTCGCGGATCGTCACGACCCACGGACGGTCCGGTTTAGGTGGAGGCGCGCCCCTGTGCCTCCACCCTTTTTTCAGTGAGGAGCGGCCTCAGGCCGCAGCGCCGCAGGACGCGTCGCCCGTGCGCCAGCGGTTGATGTCGGACGTGATGCGGCTGCCGAGCGTCTCATCCATGAGCGGGCCGAAGACCTGGACCTGGCTAGAATTGCCTTGTGCCTGTACGACCAGCAGCGGGCGGGCGCCGTACTGCTTGGCAGGTACCAACAGGAAGCGCGGCGTGCCGCCGAAATTGTTGAGCTCGTTGGCCATCTGGTACTTCTTGAAGGCCGGATCCTTGCTGGCGAACCAGCACTTGTGCGCCGCGATCGCGACCTGTTCCATGGAGCGCAGCGAGGCGCTCTTCCCGGACGCTGCCGGCGGCGGCGTCTTCGGACCGGAATTGCAGGCGGCGAGGCCGATGACCGCGGCCGTTGCCGCCAGAATCCGCAGAGACTTCATGCGCCGATGCCGCCCTTCGTCAGGTGAGGTTGAGATTGTCCCGGATACGACGCTCAGGCTGCCTTGGGCAGTCCGAGCGCGCTTTCGAACAGCGCCCGGCCGTCATTGCCGCCATGCGCCGCCTCGATCAGGTTTTCCGGATGCGGCATCAGGCCGAGCACGTTGCCCTTGTCGTTGATGATGCCGGCGATGTCGTTGATCGAGCCGTTCGGATTGGTGCCCTCGGCGTAGCGGAACACCACTCGCTCGTCGCCCTCGATGCGCTTCAGCGTTTCGGGATCGGCGAAGTAGTTGCCGTCATGGTGCGCGACAGGGCAGCGGATGACCTGGCCGGCTGCGTAGTTACGGGTGAAGGCGGTGTTGGCGTTGGCGATCTCGAGCTTCACTTCGCGGCAGACGAACTTGAGCGAGTTGTTGCGCATCAGGGCGCCGGGCAGGAGGCCCGCTTCGACCAGGATCTGGAAGCCGTTGCAGACGCCGACAACCTGCACGCCCTTGGCGGCCTTCTCGGCCACAGCGCGCAACACCGGCATGCGGGCGGCAATCGCTCCGCAGCGCAGGTAGTCGCCGAAGGAGAAGCCGCCGGGAATGGCGATCAGGTCGACATCAGGGATTTCCGTGTCGGTCTGCCAGACCGTGACGGGCGCCTTGCCAGAAATCTTGGTCAGCGCCGCAATCATGTCGCGGTCGCGGTTCAGGCCGGGAAGGAGGACGACTGCTGATTTCATTTCGGTTCGTAAGGCCTCTGGGGTTCGGCAAGTTCACGCAGTTCCGGGCGACGCTCGATGCGCTCGAGCCGTTCGTCGTGGCGATCAAGTATGCGGCTGACGCCAGCCAGCGCCTCTTCCGCACCTGTCATGCGTCTCTTGATCTCCTGGAGGTCGAACTTCGTCTCCGAGAGATCGCCGTGGACGCGCTTAAAAAGCTCGTACATCGGCTCGTTGGTGACTTCAGGCACGCAGCCCTCCGGTGCAACCTCAGGTAAGCGTCACACTGTAGTTCTCGATCACCGTATTCGCCAGAAGCTTCTCGCACATGGCGTTGAGGTCGGCTTCCGCCTTGGAGCGGTCGTTGCCGTCGATCTCGACGTCAAAGACCTTTCCCTGGCGCACGGAGCCGACGCCGCCGAAGCCGAGGCCGTCGAGCGCATGTTCGATCGCCTTGCCTTGCGGGTCGAGCACGCCGTTCTTGAGGGTGACGGTGACGCGGGCCTTGATCACGGGCATTTCACTCCGAGGTAGAATTGCAAAACAGTCGGGCGCGAAGTTACTCGCGCCCGTTCTTGGATTTTGGTCAGTGCTTGACGAGAACCGGTCCGGTCGGACGGGGCGTCTCGTTCTCGTTCATGATGCCGAGACGGCGCGCCACTTCCTGGTAGGCTTCGACCAGCCCGCCCATGTCGCGGCGGAAGCGGTCCTTGTCCAGCTTGTCCTGGGTGGCTACGTCCCACAGCCGGCAGCTGTCGGGCGAGATTTCGTCGGCAACCACGATGCGCATCATGTCGCCCTCGAACAGCCGGCCGCATTCGATCTTGAAGTCGACGAGCTGGATGCCGACGCCCATGAACAGGCCGGAGAGGAAGTCGTTGACGCGAATGGCGAGCGCCATGATGTCGTCGATTTCCTGCGGGCTCGCCCAGCCGAAAGCGGTGATGTGCTCTTCCGAGACCATTGGATCGTCGAGCGCGTCTGCCTTGTAGTAGAACTCGATGATCGAGCGCGGCAGCACGGTGCCTTCCTCGATGCCGAGGCGCTTGGCCAGCGAGCCGGCGGCGACGTTGCGTACCACCACCTCGAGCGGGATGATCTCGACTTCCTTGATCAGCTGCTCGCGCATGTTGAGCCGGCGGATGAAGTGGGTTGGAATGCCCATGCGGTTGAGGTGGTTGAAGATGTGCTCGGAGATGCGGTTGTTCAGCACGCCCTTGCCGTCGACCACTTCATGCTTCTTCTTGTTGAAGGCGGTGGCGTCGTCCTTGAAAAACTGGATCAGAGTGCCCGGCTCAGGTCCTTCGTAAAGGATCTTGGCCTTGCCTTCGTAAATGCGTCGGCGTGACTTCATTTGATTGTTTCTCTGGTTGGAAGGGCAGTCGGCAACAACCGGTCCCTTTCTCACGCCGCAAAGCCGCGGCGGCTGTGGGTTTCAAGGGCGGTCTCTACCGCAAACGAGCAAATTGCTCAATGATGATTTCCGGCCAATCAACGCCTTTTGGTACCGAAATGCCGCACCGCAACACCAAAGCCGGGCGAAAGTGGGATATTGACCGGGCGGCGGGGTTTTGGTTTGAGGGTGGCAACAGTACATACACAGGAAATCGAATCGATTTCCCAGCTCGGAGGATTGCCATGAGCAGCATGAAGGATCGCGAAGAAGGCTTCGAGCGCAAGTTCGTCTTCGACGAGGAGCTGCGTTTCAAGGCCAATGCGCGCCGCAACAAGACGCTCGGCCTCTGGGCCGCCGAGAAGCTCGGCAAGTCTGGCGCCGATGCCGAGGCCTACGCCAAGGAAGTCGTCGTTTCCGATATCCAGGAAGCCGGCGACCATGACGTCTTCCGCAAGATCCGCGCCGACTTCGACGCCGCCGGCGTCGACCAGTCCGACCATCAGATCCGCCGCACCATGGACGAGTTGATGGCGCAGGCGATCGAGCAGATCAAGAACAGCTGATTTCGGCTCTGCCGGGATCAAGTTCCACTGGACCAACGAACCGCCCGGCTTCCGGGCGGTTTTTGTTTGCGCTGAAGGATGCTTCCGGCTGAAATGGCGCCCGCTTCAAGGAGATCCGAAATGTCGCTCGTCGAGAAACTGAACGCCGGCCAACCAATCCTCACCGCGTGGTCGGGCGTGCCAGACGCGCTGACGGTGGAGATCATGGCGCGCCAGGGGTTTGATGCCGTCACCCTCGATATGCAGCATGGCGGCCACAACGAGGACAGCGTGCTGCGCTCGCTGGCGCCCGTCCTCAATTCCGGCAGGCATGCCCTTGTACGCGTGCCGGTGGGCCGCTTCGACATGGCCAGCCGCGCGCTCGACTTCGGTGCCGAGGCGGTCATCGCGCCAATGGTCAATTCCGTCGAGGACGCGGAGCGCTTCGCAGCTGCGATGAAATACCCCCCGCTCGGCGAACGCTCCTGGGGACCGACCTTCGCCGCCCCGCGCCACGGTAGCAAGGATCCGGTCAAGTGGCTGCATGAGAGCAACGCCCGCACCGTGTCCTTCGCCATGGTCGAGACGCATCAGGCCGTTGCCGCGCTCGACGGTATTCTGGCCACCCCTGGCATCGACGGCATCTTCGTCGGCCCCGGCGATTTCTCGATCGCCTGGACCAGGGGCGAGACGGTCAATGCGACATTGGAAGCAATGATGGAAACGGTTGCCGACATCGCCAGGCGCACACGCGCCGCAGGCAAGCATGCCGGCATCTATGTCACGGATCCGGCAATCGCCGGCCGTTTCGTCAAGATGGGCTTCCAGCTGCTGGCCACGGGGTCCGAGCACCAGCTGATCGCAGCGGGCGCGGCAAGCCTCGTGGCCGATCTCAAGAAGTCTATCGGCTGATCAGCCTTCCAGGCGCGACAGAAACTGCGCAAACACCATCGATCCTTCCGGCCACGGCCCGTGGCCGGAATCGGAGTTGATGTGGCCGGCTTCACCTGCCTCGATGAACAGCGAACCCCATGCGGCGGCGATGTCTTCGGCGACGTCGAGCTTGCAATAGGGATCGTTGCTGCTGGCCACCACCACAGAAGGAAACGGCAGCGGATCGCGCGGATAGGGGCCGAAGGTCATCAGGTGCTTCGGCCGGATTGCCGGATTGGACACATCCGGCGGCGCCACGAAGAACGCGCCCGCGACGTATTTCTTGAAGCCGGGAATGGCGTGGATCACCGTCGGGATGCCGAGCGAATGCGCGATCAGCACCACCGGCCGTTCCGCGGCGTTGACCGCATCGACCACCTTGGCGGTCCAGTCCTCGCGCACCGGCTTCGACCATTCGTCCTGCTCGACGCGTCGCGCAGTCGACAGCTTTTCCTCCCAGCGGCTTTGCCAGTGGGTTTCATCCGAATTGGTGTATCCGGGAACGATGATGATATCGGCGTCTTTGACCTTCATGTTGCGGATGTAGCGATCCACTCGCATTGGTGCAACTCCCCGTCGATGATGTCCAAATGCTGAACGACGTGTTCGGTCTTTGCTTACTTGTGTGAACGATCGCTTCAGCCGATCTAGGAGGGGACGAAAACATCAGCCGTGTTGGCCGGAGAGTGGATTTTGGAACTGACACGACGCAAACTGGTTGGCAGTGCGGCACTCCTGGCTTTGGGAGCTGGAGTGCGGACTGGCCACACGGAGCCAAAGATGAGCAACATTCCCTTTGCCGCCACCACCCCTGTCAGCGTTTCGCGCGTCGGCCTGAAGGCCCGCGACGCCGATGCACTGGCAAGTTTCTATCGCGACGTCGTCGGCCTGCAGGAATTCAAGCGCGACGGCGAGACCATCACGCTTGGCGCCGGCAGCCGCGCGCTGCTCGACATCGAGTCCGACAAGTCAGCCAAGCCTGACGATCCCCGCAACGCCGGCCT
Source organism: Aminobacter sp. MET-1 (assembly GCF_026521175.1). Taxonomy (NCBI): domain Bacteria; kingdom Pseudomonadati; phylum Pseudomonadota; class Alphaproteobacteria; order Hyphomicrobiales; family Phyllobacteriaceae; genus Aminobacter; species Aminobacter sp. MET-1. Next base: position 152,759 of record NZ_JAMSHL010000002.1, read on the forward strand.
GTTCCACACTGCCTTCCTGCTGCCCAGCCGCGCCGACCTCGGCCGGTGGATCAGGCATGCCATCGACAAGCGCATTCCGGTCGATGGCGCGTCGGACCACTTGGTCAGCGAGGCGCTTTACCTCACTGACCCTGAAGGCAATGGCATCGAGATCTACACCGATCGTCCGCATAATGGCTGGAAGTGGAACGGCTCCCAGGTCGCCATGGCGACCGAGCAACTGGACATCGGTTCGATTATTTCAGAGGTGCCCGCAGGCGATGCCGGTTGGCAGGGCGCGCCCGAAAACAGCATTGTCGGCCATGTCCATCTGCGCGTCGGCGATCCCGCTGTCGCTGCCGAATGGTGGAACACGGAGTTCGGCTTCGACACCGTGGCCAAATATGGCGGCCAGGCCGTGTTCCTGTCCTCGGGCGGCTATCACCACCACATCGGCGCCAATTCCTGGCAGAGCCCGGGTGCCGGAAAACGTGACACCGCGCTGACCGGCCTTGCCTGGGTCGAGATGCGGTCGGCCTCGGCCGAAAAAAGCGACAGCCGCGAAGATCCGTGGGGCACTGTCATCCGCACCTTGCCTGGCCAGCCGGGCTGACATGCTGATCCGGCCCGAACAACCTTCCGACCACGATGCGATCCACGAACTCACGCGGATCGCATTCGCGCCGATGCCCTACAGCGCCGGCACGGAATCGGACATCATCAGACGGCTGCGCGCCGATGGCGATCTGACCGTCTCGTTGGTGGCGGAGCACGACGGCGAGATTGTCGGCCATGTGGCGTTCTCGCCTGTCTCTGTCGATGGCCGGCATGACGGCTGGTTCGGGCTCGGCCCGATCTCGGTGAAGGCCGAAATGCAACGCCAGGGCATAGGCAAGGCGCTGATCTCGGCCGGATTGGCAGTCCTTGGCAAGCGCGGCGCGCATGGCTGCGCGCTCGTCGGCAACCCCGAGATCTACGGTCGCGTCGGCTTCATCAGCGACGGCAGGCTGACATGTGGGGACATCGATTCGAAATATGTCCAGTGGTTGGCGCTGGACGGTTCGACACCGCGAGGAGTGCTGACCTTCGCTCCCGGCTTCGGCTTGTAGGCGATCCATCCTGACATGGTTGGGCGCTGGCTTGTGCTATGGGTGGCCAATCCCGATCTGCCCAACCGGCGGCTCCGTTGGGAATGTGAGGAAGGCCGCCCATGCTGAAAGTCATCGCTCAGGATTTTATCAAGCCTGAGTTCATCGAGGTCGTGCTGCCGCTTTATGCAGAACTCGTGGAAAAGACCAAGCTTGAGCCGCTCTGCATTTCCTACGATCTCTTCGTGGATCAGAAAGACCCGGGGCATTTTGTTTTCATTGAGGAATGGCCCAACAGAGCCGCGTTGGATGTCCATTGCCAAAGCGAGCACTTCACGCGGCTGGTGCCGCAGATCAACAGGCATCAGCGGCAAGACCCGACATTCATCCTGATGGATGCGTTTACATCCTGACAAGCTGTGTGCCGCCAAAAGACAAAAGCCCTCATGGCGGCGCGCCATGAGGGCTTTTCATTTCGTAGGCCTGTGAAGGCCCCTCCGGCTTCAGCTTAGCCGAATACGCGCTTGAAGATCGTGTCGACGTGCTTGGTGTGGTAGCCGAGGTCGAACTTCTCGCGGATTTCGCTTTCGGGCAATGCCGCAGTCACTTCCTTGTCGGCGAGCAATTCCTCGAGGAAGTCCTTGCCTTCTTCCCAGACCTTCATGGCATTGCGCTGCACCAGCCGGTAGGCATCCTCGCGGGAAACGCCGGCCTGAGTAAGGGCCAGCAGCACGCGCTGCGAGTGAACAAGCCCGCGGAACTTGTTCATGTTTTTCAGCATGTTGTCGGGATAGACGACCAGCTTGTCGATGACGTTGGTCAGGCGCGCCAGCGCGAAGTCGAGGGTGACTGTGGCGTCAGGGCCGATCATGCGCTCGACCGACGAGTGCGAGATATCGCGCTCGTGCCACAGCGCCACGTTTTCCATCGCCGGTGCCGCATAGGAGCGAACCATGCGGGCGAGGCCGGTCAGGTTCTCGGTGAGAACCGGGTTGCGCTTGTGCGGCATCGCCGACGAACCCTTCTGGCCCGGCGAGAAATACTCTTCCGCTTCGAGCACTTCGGTGCGCTGCAGGTGGCGGATCTCAGTGGCGACGCGCTCGATCGAGGAGGCGATCACGCCAAGCGTCGCAAAGAACATGGCGTGGCGATCGCGCGGGATGACCTGCGTCGACACCGGCTCCGGCTTCAGGCCGAGCTTGGCTGCGACATGCTCCTCGACGCGCGGGTCGATGTTGGCGAAGGTGCCGACGGCGCCCGAAATGGCGCAGGTGGCGATGTCTTCGCGGGCGTGTACCAGGCGCTCGCGGCAGCGCGAGAATTCGGCATAGGCCAGCGCCAGCTTGACGCCGAAGGTCGTCGGCTCGGCATGGATGCCGTGGCTGCGGCCGATGGTGACCGTGTCCTTGTGCTCGAAAGCGCGGCGCTTGAGGGCTTCGAGCAGCGCATCGATATCGGCGAGCAGGATGTCGGTGGCGCGCACCAACTGCACCGAAAGGCAGGTGTCGAGCACGTCCGACGAGGTCATGCCCTGGTGGATAAAGCGCGAATCCGGGCCGACGAATTCGGCGAGGTGCGTCAGGAAGGCGATGACGTCATGTTTGGTGACGCGTTCGATCTCGTCGATGCGCTCGACGTCGAAGGTGGCAGCGCCGCCCTTTTCCCAGATCGTCTTTGCCGCTTCCTTGGGAATGACGCCGATTTCGGCCAGCGCGTCGCAGGCATGGGCCTCGATCTCGAACCAGATGCGGAAGCGCGTTTCGGGAGACCAGATGGCGACCATCTCGGGCCGCGAATAGCGAGGGATCATGGCGGGGCTCTTCCAGCTGAGGTTTCGTCGCCGCTCCCCTAACAGAGGTGGGCCCAATGCTCAACGCGAACGGCGGGCAAACCAGAGCGCTGCGGCGATTAGGGCGACAAATCCATAGGGAAAATAGAGCCGGATGCCGAGCACGGCAAACTGATAGAGGGCGACGAGGCCGGTGAAGACGAACTGATACGTCCAGGTCACGGTGAACGGCTCGGCATGCCATTCGGCGTAATAGCGCCGGTATTGCAGGGCATAGAGCGCGGCCGTCAGGCCGATCGTGGCAACGCCTAAGCAAACGAAAGCCGCAGCGAAGGCGCCTTCACGGCGGGCTTTTTGCGACAGAAGCCGTGCCAGCGTCCACGCGACAGGAAATGCCAGCGCGCCGCCGGCGGCATAGAGCAGGACGACGAAACGGATATGCCCGGCCGTCCCCCAACTCATCGAAAACAGCGAGGTAAAGGCGCTGGCGGCCATCGCCAGGCCCCAAATCAGCATGCCGGCGATCGCCATGCGCGGGGCGGGCAGGGCGGCCTGCAGCCTGTTGCGCGCCGGCATGGAGTTGGCGGCTGATATCTGGCTCGCTTCGGCGGACAAGTGGTCTACGACCTGCCGGTGACCGCGAGCCAGCGATGGTCTGGACCCTCGAAACCGTGGCGGATGACGGTCACCAGCACCGCATAGGACATCTTGCCGTCGGGCGCGAAGAACGTCTGCACCCCGCCGATACGGTAGCCGGTGGGGCAGCCGCGGCTCTGCGGCACGTCCTTGTCTTCCTGCAGTATCTCCGCCTTGTCGCCGGGCTGTGCGCCGATCTTCGTAAGCTTGAAGCCTTTCACCGGGCCGATGCCGGGGCAGCGTTCCAGCTCGCCGAAGGAAACCTCCTCCAGTTGAAACGCGAGCTGCGGGTCGATGGGCGGGAACACCGGCCGCGGGTTGACCACCATCCGGTACGGATCGGCGCTGATTTCTGTGACGGCATTGAAGCCCGCAAGCGTGCCCCTGTTGGCGCCAAGCTCGCTGTCCTTGACCGACTTCTCGCCGCGCTGGCGCGCCTCGTCGCGGGCTGCCTGCACGCCCTTGCTCTCGTCTTCCAGCATCACGCGAACGGGCGTATCGGCCAGGAACTTGTCGGTCGTCGTGTCGATGTAGAAACGGTTGGCGTAGGCAAAGCCAGAACCATCCTGGACGCCGAACTCCTCGAAGCCGAAGACCTTGCCGTCAGCGCTGAAGCCGAGCACGTTCAACTCGGCGGCGTCGCCCGCATGGGCGGCCGATGCGGCGACCAGCGACATGCCGGCAAGGCAAAAGAGCTTGAAGAGTTTCATCGCGACCTCTCTTTCCCGTTGACTCAGTTTTTCAGGCGAAAGCGCTAAGATATTGTCACCGAAGACATTTTGTCAGCCCGTATGGGCCGACCAAACCTGCATCCTGTCGCCTGCCAAGGGTGTAGCGGCAAACACGCCGCGCGCGATCGCGCGCGCCATGGTAGATGTCGCTGCTGCGTAGAAGTCGATGACATCGGCGGCTCCGACCTCGATGCCGCTCGCGCCGGTCGCCAGCCCGAAGACGAGATCGCCGTCGAACGGCGTATGTACGGGCCAGATGGCGCGGGTGAAGCCATCATGGGCTGATATCGCCAGCCGCTTTGCCGCAGCCTTGGTCAGCACGGCGTCGGTGGCGATCACGGCGATGGTGGTGTTGGCGACGGCGTTGTTTTCTTCCTCGTATTTCTTGGCGACACGCGCCGCGTCGGCAGGCATCGGCGAGGGGTAGCCCAGCCCGCCGAACTCGCCATCCAGCTCGAATGGTGCAGCCCAGAAATGCCTGCTGCGTCCGACGGTCACCGAACCTGTGGCGTTGACTGCGACCAGGGCGCCGACGGTCACGCCGTTGGGCAGCACTGTCGAGGCCGAACCCAGCCCGCCCTTGAGCCCGGCAGTCAGCGCGCCGGTACCGGCGCCGACCGTACCAAGGTCGAAGGTGCGCGCCGCCATTTGCGTCGCCTCATAGCCAAGCTCGCGATAGGGCGGATAACGGCCCCAGTCCTTGTTGCCGCCATTCAGCATGTCGAACAGGATCGCCGCCGGCACGATCGGGATCACCTGGTCGCGCATGGCAAAGCCGACGCCCTTCTCGCGCAGCGCCGCCTGCACGCCAGAAGCCGCATCAAGGCCGAAAGCCGAGCCACCCGATAGAGCGATGGCGTTGATTGCCTCGACCGTGTTGTGGGCTTCTAGCAGGTCGGTTTCTCGCGTGCCTGGCGCGCCGCCCAGCACTTGGACTGCAGCCGTCGCCGGCTTGTCGCACACCACCACTGTCACGCCCGACTTGAGCTTGTCGTCAGCGGCATTGCCGACCGACAGCCCGGTGACGTCGGTGATGAGGTTCAGCGGTCCGGCCTTCAACATCATTTCGTCTCTCTGTCGCAGCCAGGCGATCGCTTGGCGTCGCACAAAGGCAGTCATAACAAGCAGATGGAGAGGCAGCCGGAGCTATCCCGGCGTTTGCCCTTCCAGCGGCACATAGTTGGTCCCGTCGAAGCGAAACAGGCGGAACGCGTTGTCCTGGAGATCGCCCTTGGCGTCGAAGCGCAGCTTGCCCAGGACCGTGTCGAAGTCTCGCCCGGCAAAGGCCTCGGTAATCGGCTTGCCGCTCGCGGCCGAAGCCTTGGCAGCCGCATCTGATATCTCCACCGCCGCATAGGCGGGCAGGGTGTAGCCTTCGGGAATGATTTTCTGTGCCTCGAAGGCCTGCAACACCTGCGGTCTCGCAACGTCGATCCAATCAGGCGGGGCGACCATCAGCGTGCCCGCTGTCGGCGACACTGTGCGGTCGGCTACACGGAGCGTCTCACCGCCGGCAAACACAATGTCTGCTCCAGCAGCGGCGGCATCGCGCGCCATCACCGCGATGTCCTCACCGTCGCCGCCGACGAACACATGCGTGGCGCCCGCCTTGCGCAGGCGCCCGACCAGTGCCACCTGGTTGTCAAGCTGGGGACGGAATGTGTCGACAAAGACTGGTTTCAGCCCAGCCTGCTCGGCCGCTGCGCGGAAGCTTTCGGCCAGCTCTCGGCCATAGATCGTGCCATCATCGACGATGGCGAACAGCTCGTTGGCCCACAGTCGCGTCAGGAGCGTTCCTGCCGCATCGTGCTCGGCGTCGCCGCGCGGCGCCAAGCGCAACACCGGCCAGCCCGTCTTGGCGCGGCCGTCAGTCAGGCTGTCGGTGCGTACGCCCACCGCAATGACTGGAATCTGCGCATCCTTGAGCGCGGGCAGGGCGGCTTCCAGTGCCTCGGTGCAGAGAAAGCCGATGGCCGTTTGCACCTTTGCGTCGACGAAGCTCTTCGCCGCCTTGCGGCCGCCCGCAGCCGAGCACTGGTCGTCGGCAAATGTCAGTTCGGCGCCGGAGCTCGCGGCTGCCATGGCCGCGCCCGCCTTCACCTGCTCTCCGAGCATGGCCGACGGGCCCGACAGCGGAGCCGCGACGCCGACCCTGAGCGGCTCGGCCTGCGCTGCCATCGCCGGAAACGATGCGGCCAGCGCGGCAATGATGATCGTTTTCGATCGCATTTAGCCCAACGAAATCCCTTCGCGCCCCGCTTTCGGGCGATGTCCTGACCTACTGCCTGGCCCGGACAAGCGCAATGTGCTTGTGGCTTAGTTGCTTGGCAGCTCAACTATCCGTCCATATATTGCGGTTAGGGTTCACTGCATATTGCGGTAAGGGTTCACTGCGGGAAGTTGTCTTGTGCTGAAGAAGTTTGAAGTCGGGCCGCAGGCCTATCGCGACGCGATGAGCCATTTCGCAGGCGCTGTCCATCTGGTCACCACGGACGGAGTGGCGGGTAAACGCGGCGCGACCGTCATTGCCGCCTGCTCGGTTTCGGACAACCCGCCTATGGTGCTTGTCTGCGTCAACCGCGAAAACCCCAAGAACGACGCCTTCGTCAAGAACGGCAACTTTGCGCTCAACACGCTGAGTGCAAGGCACGAACCGCTGGCGGTGGCGTTTTCCGGCGTCACCGGCATGCCGCCGGAAGAACGATTCGCACTTGCCGAGTGGCAGGTGCTCGCCTCTGGCGCGCCAGTGCTGCTCGATGCGGTGGCTGTGTTCGATTGCGAACTGGTCGATGCCAAGGAGATGGCCACCCATCGCATCATGTTCGGCAAGGTGACAGGCCTGCGTATCGGCGATAATCTTCGCCCGTTGATCTATCACGGCCGCAGCTACCACGTGCTCTAGGCCGATTTCCGGAAGTGCCATGACCGCATCAGCGACGCGTCCGTTTCCGAATTCGATCGACGAGACGCTCGAAATGCTCGCCGGCGCAGACTATGTCGCCGACCGCGCGCTGGCGACGGTACTGTTCCTGTCCCTGCGCATGCGCCGCCCGCTGTTTCTCGAAGGCGAGGCCGGCGTCGGCAAGACCGAGATCGCCAAGGTCCTGGCCAGCGCACTTGGCCGCCGGCTGATCCGGCTGCAGTGTTACGAGGGCCTCGACGTCTCCTCCGCCGTCTACGAGTGGAACTATGCGGCGCAGATGATCGAGATCCGCATGGAGGAGGCGACCGGCAAGGTCGACCGCAACGATATGGAGAAGAACGTCTTCTCCGAGAAATACCTGATCCGCCGTCCGGTCCTCGACGCCCTCACAGGCAAGGAGGGGGCGGCCCCGGTCTTCCTGATCGACGAACTCGACCGCACCGACGAGGCCTTCGAGGCCTTCCTGCTCGAAATCCTCTCCGACTATCAGGTGACGGTGCCCGAACTCGGTACGATCAAGGCGGAGGAGCCGCCGATCGTCGTCATCACCACCAACCGCACCCGCGAGATTCATGACGCGCTCAAGCGCCGTTGCCTGTACCATTGGGTCGACTATCCCAATGCCGAGCGCGAACTGGAGATCGTGCGCCGCAAGGTGCCGCAGGCCAATCAGCGGCTTTCGGCCGAGGTTGTGCGGTTCATCCAGCGGCTGCGCGAGATCGAACTATTCAAGGTGCCCGGCGTGGCCGAGACCATCGACTGGGCCGGAGCGTTGACCGAACTTGACAAGGTCGCACTTGATCCCGAGACCGTGTCAGACACCATTGGCGTGCTCCTGAAGTACCAGGACGACATCGCCCGCATAGAGCAGGGTGAGGGCCGCCGGATCCTCAACGAGGTGAAGGCGGAGCTGGCGGCAGCGGAGTAGGTGCCCAAATGGACTTGCGCAGCACCGAGACCCTCGCCGCCAAGTCCGACGGACGCATCGCCGACAATATCGTCTATTTCGCACGCACCCTGCGCAAGGCGGGCATGCGGGTCGGTCCGGCCTCGGTCAAGGATGCCATCGAGGCGGTGCTCGCCGCCGGCATCGGTACGCGCGACGACTTCTACTGGACGCTTCATGCCGTGCTGGTCACTCGCCATGAGGACCACCCGACCTTCGACGAGGCGTTCCGGCTGTTCTGGAAATCGCGCGAGCTGATCGAGAAGATGCTGGCGATGTTCTCGCCGGTCGCGCTCGACAACCGTGAGAAGCAGAAGCCGCGCGCCGCCGAAAACCGCGTCAGCCAGGCGATGTTCGAAGGTCACCAGAAGGCCCAGCCGGCGCGTGAGATCCCTGAGGTCGAGGTCGACGCGCGCTTCACCGTGTCGGGCAACGAAGTGCTGCGCGCCAAGGACTTTGCCCAGATGAGCGCGGACGAATTGTCGGATGCCCGACGCGAGATCGCAGCGCTCCGTCTGCCTTTCGACATGGTGCGCACGCGCCGCTTCAGGCCCGATCCGCATGGCGGCAAGATCGATCCCCGCGCCATGATGCGAGCTGCCGCCCGCAGCGGCGGCCAGCTGATCCTGCCGAAATTCCGCTCGGCCCGCGAGGTCCAACCGCCATTGGTCGTGCTGGCGGACATCTCTGGATCGATGAGCCAGTACACGCGCATCTTCCTGCATTTCCTGCATGCGCTGACCGAAAAGCGCCAGCGGGTGCACACATTCGTCTTCGGCACGCGGCTCACCAACCTGACGCGCCAGATGCGCCATCGCGATCCCGACGCCTCTCTTGCCGGTTGCTCGGCCGCCGTCCGAGACTGGTCGGGCGGGACGCGCATCGGCGACGCACTTGGCGAGTTCAACCGGCTGTGGTCGCGGCGCGTGCTGGGGCAGGGAGCCGTGGTGCTGCTGATCACGGACGGGTTGGAGCGCGACGATGTCGCCGGCCTGTCGGAAGAGATGGAGCGGCTCCATAAATCGTGCCGGCGGCTGGTCTGGCTCAACCCGCTGCTGCGCTTCGACGGTTTCGAGGCGCGCGCACGCGGCGTTCGCGCCATGCTGCCGCATGTTGATGAGTTCCGCGCAGTCCATAATCTCAACGCGCTTGGCGATCTCTGCGCTTCGCTCGGCGTACCCGCTTCATGCAGCAGCGACCCGAGACGCTGGCTTGACGGCTTGGGCCGCGCTGCCTGAGCATCGGGAGGGAGGAAACGATGCCAAGCAAATTCCTGGACGAAGCCCGCGATCCGCTGATCATCGCGGAAGGCTGGATGAAGGACGGCAAGGACGTGGCCATTGCCACCGTCGTTGAAACATGGGGCTCGGCGCCGCGTCCAGTCGGCAGTCATCTCGTCATCGATGCCGATGGCACTTTCCACGGCTCCGTCTCCGGCGGCTGTGTCGAAGGTGCGGTGATTTCCGAAGCGCTCGACGTCATCGAAAGCGGCAAGCCGAAAATGCTCGATTTCGGTGTTGCCGACGAAACCGCCTGGCAGGTCGGACTTTCCTGCGGCGGTCGCATCCGGGTCTATGTCGAGCGGCTGGGGTAAAAACGAATGGACCCGTATGTTCTGAAGACCTTGAATGCCGAGCGCCGCGCCCGCCGCGCCGCAATCGTCGTCACCGATCTTGGCGACGGCCGCGGCCGCGTCATCAAGGAGGGCGACGCGGTGGTCGGCGATCTCGGTGCAGCCATCGGCAAGGCGTTCCGCTCAGGCGCGTCGAGCATGGTCGAGGCCGAGGGCCGCAGCTTCTTCCTCAACGTGCATCTGCCGCAGCCACGGCTGGTCATCATTGGCGCGGTCCATATCAGCCAGGCACTGGCGCCAATGGCCAGGATTGCCGGCTTCCCGCTTGAGATCATCGACCCGCGCACGGCTTTTGCCAGCGACGAGCGCTTTCCCGACGACATTCACAAGGCCGAATGGCCAGAGGACGTGCTGAAGCATTGCCCGCTCGACCGCTACGCGGCGTTGGCAGCGATCACCCACGACCCCAAGATCGACGACTGGCCGCTCAAGGCAGCACTTGACGCCGAGTGCTTTTATGTCGGCGCGCTGGGCAGCCGCAAGACCCATGCCAGGCGCGTCGAGCGCCTGCTGGCCATGGGCGTGAGGCCTGAGCAGATCGAACGCATCAACGCGCCGATCGGGCTCGACATCGGTGCGGCCAACCCGGCCGAGATCGCCGTTGCGGTGCTGGCGCAGGTCATCGCGGCCTTCCGCTCGCGCGGTCTTGCGGCCAAGTCGAAAGGCGAGGCGGCGTGAAGTTCGGCCCCATTCCGGTCGCGGATGCAATTGGCGCTGTGCTGGCTCATGCCACGACGTCGGGCGAGCGCCGCTATCGCAAGGGGCAAGTTCTCGGCGCGGACGATGTCGCTGCCTTGCAGGCCGCGGGCCTTGCCGAGGTCGTTGTCGCAGCGCTCGAGCATGGCGATCTTGGCGAGGACGCTGCCGCCGAAGCCATTGCGGCAGCCATGCGCCACCGGCACATCGAGGTGAAGCAGGCCGCCACAGGCCGCGTCAACCTCCACGCCACTTCGCCAGGCGTCTTCACTGTCGATGCCCAGCTGATCGATGCGATCAACGCTGTCGACCCGGCGATAACGGTGGCCACGCTTGCCCAGCTTGCCCGGGTCGAGCGGGACCAGATGGTCGCGACCGTGAAGATCATTCCTTTCGCGGTGTCTGGCCAACTCGTCGCCGAGGTGATCGACCTCTGCGCCGGCAAGGAGATCTTCGCAGTCAATCCATTTGCGGCCAGGCGTGTCGGCGTAATCCAGACGACGTTGCCGAGCGTGAAATCAAGCGTGCTCGACAAGACCGCGCGCGTCACCGAACAGCGTCTTGCCCGCTCCGGCAGCCGGCTGACAGCCGAGCGCCGCACGCCACATGAGGCCGCTGCAGTGGCAGAGGTCGCCAAGGCGCTTGCCCGTGACAACGACCTGGTGGTGATATTCGGCGCGTCGGCCCTGGCCGATTTCGATGATGTCATTCCGGCCGCCATCCGGGCGGCGGGTGGCAGCGTCATCCGGTCCGGCATGCCGGTCGATCCGGGCAATCTGCTGGTGCTCGGCCATATCGGCAATGCTGCCGTGCTTGGCGCGCCCGGCTGCGCCCGCAGTCCCAAGGAGAACGGTTTCGACTGGGTGCTCGATCGACTGCTCGCCGGGCTTGAGGTCACTGCTGCCGACATCGGTGGCATGGGCGTGGGGGGCTTGCTCATGGAAATTCCGTCGCGACCGCAGCCGCGCGAGGCGCCGGCCGTGCCCGTCGCACCCAAGGTCCATGCCGTGTTGCTGGCGGCCGGGCGCTCCAGCCGCATGGGCGGCCCCAACAAGCTGATGGCGCTGTTCCAGGACAAGCCGCTGGTGCGCCGCACGGCCGAGCGCGTATTGGCCTCCAAGGCCGAGGGCACCGTGGTGGTCACCGGCCACCAGGCCAGTCGCATCCGCGACGCGCTCGTCGGGCTCGATCTGCCGGTGGCTCACAATGCCGATTTTGCCTCAGGCCTCGCCAGCTCGCTCAAGGCAGGCATCGCCGCACTCCCCGAGGACGCGGCCGGTGCCCTGATCGTGCTCGGCGACATGCCCGAGGTGCTGCCGGCCGATCTCGACCGGTTGATCGAGGCATTCGAGCGGGCGGGCGGCCGCGCTATCGTCCGCGCCACCCACGATGGCAAGCGCGGCAATCCCGTCATCCTGCCAAGGTCACTGTTTGCCGCCGTCGCTCATCTCGAAGGCGACACCGGCGCGCGTCATCTGATCGAGAGCGAAGGCGTCGATGTCGTCGACATCGAAATCGGCGCCGGCGCCGCCGTCGACGTCGATACGCCCGAGGCGCTGGAAGGCGCGGGCGGGGTGCTGCAGGATTGACAAATGCACTATGAGCTAGCCAACCCTAGATCATGTCACTCGATTCAGCTTTGCATTCCTTCGCGCCCCCTTCTGGCCTGCCGGCCATCTCCCTCTCAAGGGGGGAGATCGGCAGCTTTGCCGGCGTGACTTACCCTCTGTTGCAGAAGGGCGCAGACCCTGATGACAGCCCATCTCCCCCCTTGAAGAGATGGCCGGCAGGCCAGAAGGGGGCAACGTCGAGCACAAGCCTTCGCCGGTTCGCCTGGGGTGTTCTTGCGGTTGCCTTTGCGTCGCTCGCAACCTCGGCACACGCCCAGAGCCTCGCGCCCTACAAGGACGATCTCTTCGCCTATCCCGGAATTCTCTCGTCGGAGGGCGATGCCTATCGCGTCGTCGACTACCAGGAGATGCGCGACATCAACGAGCGCGACCAGGTGCCGGAGCGGCGGGTGCAGGGCAAATATGTTTCGACTGGCGTCCGCAAGGTCCAGCAGGATCTGGTGCTGAAGCTTGATGCCGGCGACATCAGGCATGTTGCCGTCGGCAAGACCGAGGGCGCTTCGGTCATCGTGCTTTATCTCCATGGCCAGGGCGGCAGCCGCAAGCAGGGCGTCGACGACTTCACCTTTGGCGGCAACTTCAACCGCATCAAGAACCTGATGGCGGCCAATGGCGGGCTCTATCTTTCACCCGACTTCTCCGATTTCGGCGACAAGGGCGTGGCCGAGGTGGGAGCCCTGATCGACCACTACGCGGCGCAATCCCCTGGCGCGAAGATCGTCGTCGCCTGCGGTTCCATGGGGGGGCAGCTGTGCTGGGGGCTGGCGGGCGACGCCGGCGTGGCGAAGAAGCTGAGCGGGCTGATGCTGCTCGGCTCGCTTTGGGACGACGGTTTCCTGAAGTCGCCGGCCTTCGCAGCCAAGGTGCCAGTGTTTTTCGGCCAGGGCAGCAAGGACCCGGTCTTCCCCATCGACAAGCAGGAGGCATTCTTCCGCTCGATCCTGGCCAAGAGCAAAAGCTATCCGGCGCGTTTTGTCCGTTTTGAGACAGGCACGCATGGCACGCCGATCCGCATGACCGACTGGCGCGATACGCTCAACTGGATGCTTCAGGCGAAATAGCTCACGGCCCGGTGTTGTAGTCGAGCACGCTCTCAGGGTTGATCTCGCCGTCATAGGAAGCATCGACGTCGTATTTGATCAACGCGAAGGCACCGTCGCGGAAAATCCAGACACCGTCTGACGAGGCATCGCCAACCCCGCGCCATTTGGCATGCGAGGTCAGCGTCAGGGTCTTCTCGTCATAATCAGAGTTCACCAGCTGGCTTTCCGAGCGGTAGCCAATGACGCTGAGGCTCTCGACCTTGCCTTCGCTGTTGTCGTTCTCGTAGCGGATGTCGAGTTCGGGGGTGGCAAAGTGCTGCTGGTTCAGGCCGTCGAGCTCGGTCCACAGATAGTAGACATGGGTCTCGTTGTAGGCGCCCATCGAGCAGAAGAAGCGGAACAGCCGCGCCTCGTTCGGCTTGGCGTCCGGGGCATCCGACTTGTTGTGGTAACTGATGCCGTAGCTTTTGGCGGCGTCCTCGCCTTCGCGGCCGGCGTCGCACTGGCCTTTGTAGTCGGCGGCGAAAAGTCTGGTCGCCTGGTCAAACAGCGCGTCCGTCTCCGGGGGCGGGGCATCGCCGCATTGCTTGGGCAGGGCGGCTGCGAGGTCGCCTTCGGCCGGCTTCAGGTTGCCCTTCTCGAGCAGGATCGGCTTGAATGGCGGCTCCTGGATCGATGCGTTGACCTGGCGCGCCGTGTAGCAGCCGGCGAAGACCTTTTCCGCGCCGCTGGCGTCGATGGCACGGATCGCGACGGGAATGTTGTAGAAGATGCTGCCGGCCGCACCCTCGGAGCTTACAGCACCTGTTTCGACGTCGACGCGGTCGGTCTTGTCGTAGCCCTTGGCGAACTCGGCAAAATCCTTGGCCGGCTTGGCGTCGCCGAAATAGTCCCAGGCGCGGGCATATTCCTTGCGGCTCACCGCATTATAAAGCGAGCGCACCACGGCTGCAGGGTCGGAACGATCGTCGATGTAAGGTGTTTCAGCCGCCAGTGCCTGGAACGACCAGAGCCCCGTCAGGACCATGGTTACGGCCGCGGGTGTCGAAAAAGTCCTCATCGCGAATCTCCTGCCTGCCGCAATGATGCATCATCGATTGCGGCAGCGCAGTGACGCGCAGGACTATCATGCCTGGCGTGTCGCCATTTCGCGGGCAATGCGCGGAAAGTCCGCCGGCCGGATGCCGATATCGGCGCGATCGGAGTTGCTCATGGCATTGAGCAGCGCGAGCGCTGCACGGTAGCGCGCCTGTTCTCTGGGGCGCGGGCGGGAGAAGAACTCGGTATAGAAACCCATCTCTCAGGCTCCTGTTGATCCTCCCACTCGCACATATAGGTGATTCCTCGTTGATTGTGCAGTGCAACATAAGCATATCTGCCATGCGTGTAGCACCGGCAGGGCCGCAAACAGACCGAAAAACAATAAGATGCGGCGCGACACTCAAAGCGATTTTTAACCGGCGGGGATTATGGTCCGGCCAGTTTTGCCGTAGCATGTGTTTCGTGCGGAGGGGCTTTGCATGGGCACCGGAACCAATCGCGATTTCGCCTCGCTGCTCGACGAGTTGATCGTCGCTGCGGATCGGGACGACATTGAGCCTGCTCCGACCATCCCTTTCGACTATCTTGCCGTGGCCGAAGAGCTGCATTCGGGCCGCATCCGTGTCGATGGGCATACGGTTGCAGCCGAGTATCGCGAGGCTGGCGCCGATCTCGATGACGAGTTCGTGGCGCTCTTCGATACCATGCGGGCCGAGGCTGTCGCCGATGCCTTGCAGGATGCGATGTCGGCCGAGCCCGCTGAGCCCGAGCCATCGATCGAACCGGAGGCGATCGCCCGCGAACTCAATCTGTCCGAAGCAAAGCCGGCCGATCTCGCCAGGATGCGTCGCCGGTTTGCCCTCGCCAACCATCCTGACCGCGTGGCGCCGCACCTGCGCCAGCGCGCCATGGTGCGCATGCAGCTTGCCAACATGATGATCGACGACGCCAAGCGCCGCGCGGCAAAGACAAAGCCTGAGCACTGATACCCCTCGACAGTCGACCCGAACTGCGAAAGGCTGGGCTTGAGCCGGAGCCCGACATGCTGAGAGTGCAGAAAATCCCCCTTGATGCCATCTACGTGCCCACCGCACGGCGCAAGACGCTGCATCCCGAGACCGTACGCCATCTCGCCGAGGACATTCTGGAGAACGGCATGAAGCAGCCGATCCAGGTGCGCGTCGACGGTGACCGTTATGTGCTGATCGAGGGCCTGCATCGGCTCGAGGCCGTGAAATGGCTGGGCGAGATGTCCATCGACGCCTATCTGGTCCATGCCCGCCGCCACTGAGCGATTTTTTGACCTCTTGTGTCGGGATCGCGGGACGCCGCTCGTCTTGAAGGCGGAAACCGAATTTCCCGAAGGAGAGAAACTATGACCACCGTCGTTGACGTTGCCCCTGCCACCGACCGCGAGCTGGTTCTCGCCCGCATCATCGACGCGCCGCGCGAGAAAGTGTTCCGCTGTTGGACCGATGCGACGCTGCTGCCGAAATGGTTCGCACCGCTGCCCTGGACGACATCAAGCGCCAAGCTCGACGTGCGCGCCGGCGGCTCTAGCCTTGTCGTCATGCGCAGCCCCGAGGGCGAGGAATACCCAAATCCCGGCCTCTACCTCGAGGTCGTGCCGAACGAGAAGCTGGTCTTCACCGACGCCTTCACCGAGGCCTGGCTGCCCTCCGGCAAGCCGTTCATGGTCGGCATCCTGACCTTCGAGGACATCGGCGGCGGCAAGACCAAATACACCGCAACCGTCCGCCACTGGTCAGTCGAAGACCGCGATGCCCACGAAAAGATGGGCTTCCACGGCGGCTGGGGCCTCTGCACCGAACAGCTCGAAGCGCTGGCAAAGACGCTCTGAGGGGACCTTGTCGTGCTGATTTTGAAAGGCTGGGTTCACGACCCGGCCTTTTTGATTCGGGGATCGGCACGGCCTTTCCTCCCCCTGTGGGCGAAGCTTTTTCCCCGAAAGCCTTCACGATGGGGTTCCTAGGCCGGATGCTGGCTCTCGAAAAATCCTTGTCCCCTGTCGGATGTTGCATTGCTCGCTCGTCCTAGCAACGAAGGGCCGATGAGCCCGACCACGAGGAAGGGACGATAAGATGCGCAAGTTGATGATGATGGTAGCCGTGGTTGCGGCGCTGGTGACGGGAGGTACTGCAATGGCCGAAACCAAACCGGCGGATGGCGTGAAATCGGGCCATGCCGAGGTCAACGGCGTCAGTTATTACTACGAGATCCGCGGGGAGGGCGAGCCGCTGCTGCTCTTGCATGGCGGGCTGGGGTCGATCGATATGTTCGGGCCGGTGCTGCCGGCGCTGTCGAAGGGCAGGCAGGTGATCGCGGTCGATCTCTACGGTCATGGCCGTACCGCGCTGACCGAGCGCAAGATGAGCATGATCGACAGCGGCGACGATATGGCCGCGCTGCTCAAGAAGCTGGGCTGCGGCAAGGTCGATGCGCTCGGCTATTCCTTTGGTTCAGGCGTGGCTCTCCGCCTTGCGGTCCAGCATCCCGAGACGGTACGCCGGCTGGCGCTGGTTTCGGCGGCCTATGCCCAGGACGGCTTCTACCCCGAGATGCTGCCGATGCAGGCCCAGGTCGGCGCAGCGATGGCCGACATGATGAAGCAGACTCCGATGTACCAGACCTATGCCGCCGTGGCGCCGAAGGTCGAGGATTTCCCGAAGCTGTTGGACCAGATGGGCGAGTTCATGCGGACGCCTTATGATTGGGCCGACGACGTCAAGACGCTGAAGATGCCGGTCATGCTGGTCTATGGCGACAGCGACATGTACCGCCCCGAGCATATCGTGAAATTCTACCAACTGCTCGGCGGCGGCCTCAAGGACGCCGGCTGGATGCGCGAGAACATGTCGCAGAACAGGCTGGCGATCATTCCCAACCGCACCCACTACGACATCTTCATGGCGCCGGAACTGGCAACCACGGTGCTGCCCTTCCTCGACGGCGAGACCACGCCGAAGAGCTGGGACGAGCAGGTGAAGGCCTCCAAGTGATGTGCCTTGGCTGCGCTGCTTCTCGATGGGGTGGCGCAGCCAAAATCCTTGCTGAAAACAGGTCTGGGCTGTATCGTTCCGGCACGCTGAAGATGGCCCGCCGAGGGCAATAGTAAGATGCGGCCAGCCGACCATCACTTTGAGCTGGCGATGAAGCGGTCGAACCTCGCCGCGTGGCGCCTCGCGCCCGTTTCCGACATTCCGGCCGCCGCGATGCGATGTTACCGCGAAAGGAAGTGGTCATGGCTATCTCATTGACGATGCAGGAATATCTCGAGGACAATCACATCCACTACGATGCTGCCAAGCATGCGCGCACCGGTTGCTCGATGATGACGGCAGAAGCAAGCCACGTGCCGGGCAACGCTCTGGCAAAGGGCGTGGTGCTGAAGTGGGAGGACGGCTTCGTGCTGGCCGTGCTGCCGGCGTCGCGCCATGTCGATCTTGCCAGGATGCGCGAGATCATCGGCGACAAGGTGCGGCTTGCAACCGAAGAGGAGGCAAGCACGCTGTTTCCCGATTGCGACGAAGGTGCGGTGCCGATCCTCGGCGTACCCTATCGCGTCGCTTGCGTGATCGACGAGCAGTTGCGGCGCGGTGGCGACGTCTATTTCGAGGGCGGCGACCATCGCACCCTGGTGCATGTCAGCGGCGACGAGTTTTCGCGCCTCATGTACGGCATGCCGCAGGCGCGCATCAGCTGGTGAGCTAGCTGGCGGCCGCGCATAAGGCCGCGGCCGCCATATTGCCCGCATGATGTCACGCAATTGCCATTCGTCTGTCACGCTTCGTGATTAGAGTGGTTGGGTAACAAGGGTCACGAACGGAGGCGACCATGGCCGAACAGCCTGAGCTGACGCTGGAAGATTTGCTGCGTGAACCGATTATCCTGAAGCTGATGGAGCGTGACGGATATCGTCCCGACGACATCCGCACCTTGGCGCGGCAGGCGGTAGCCCGCGGCGTCCAGTGGGAAAGCCGCCGGCGGCTGCCGTCACGGCCCGGTGGGCCGTGCTGCAACGGCTGGACGTCCCACATCTAGGGGCTTCTGCCCATTTCCCGACAACAAGGCGACGACTGGTTTCGCCATAGCTGCATGACGTTTCGGCTCGACAGGCGATGTCGCTGCCCCTATTCCCTGAACCGCGCGCAGATGTGCGCGGTTCAGCAAGGGTAGTGCGATGGCTCAGCGATACGAAGGCGGATGCATGTGCGGCGCGGTGCGTTACGTCGCCGAGGGCGTACCCGTCAACGAGCGCATCTGCCATTGCCGCAGCTGCCAGAAGGCGGTGGGTGCCGCCTTCAACGCGCGGCTGATGTTCCGCGCCGAACAGGTGTCGATGACCGGGCCGGTGAAGATCGCGTTTTCGTCGCCGGCGGTGAAGCGCGGCTTCTGCGCCGACTGCGGTACCACGGTTCTGTCCGGACGTGACGCGGCCGGTATTCTCGCCGTCACCTCCGGTTCGCTCGACGATCCCAAACAATTCCACCCGACCATGCATATCTGGGTCTCGTCGAAGCAGCCCTGGCTGAAGCTGGACGACGGCCTGCCGCAATTCGAGGAAGCCGCGCCGGCCTGAGCGATCAGGCCAGAAACGCCTCGAAGCGCGGGCGTTCGAGCAGACTGGCCTGCCTCAGGCGACGATGTCGATGCCGCTGTCGCGCAGGCGCTGGAGCAAGGGTTCGCCTGGCAGTTCGTCGGTGACGATTGTGTGGATGTCGCTGAGTGAGGCGAGGCGGACGAGCGCGCGGCGGCCGAATTTGGAACTGTCGACGGCGAGGATGACCCGGCCCGACTGGCGCATGGCGGCGGAGACGGCGGCTACCTCGGCGTGATCGTCGTCGCCGATGTCGCCCTCATTGTCGACGCCGCTGACCGAGATGACGGCGATGTCGAATTTGAAGCGCCTGATGTAGTCGGCCGTCTCCTCGCGGAAGACGCCGCCATCGACCTGGCGGACGAAGCCGCCGGGCACGGCGATGGCGAAGTCGGTGCTTTCGCTGAGCGTGGTGGCGACGCGCAGGCTGTAGGTGACGACGCGCAGGTCGCGATGGCGGACGAGCGCGCGGGCTACGGCCTCACAGGTGGTGCCGGTGTCGATGAACACGGCAGCCCCGTCGGGGATCAGGTCTGCGGCGAGGCGGCCGATCTTTTCCTTCTGTGCGGCATTGTCGACGCGGCGCTGGCGCAGCACCGACGGCTCGACTGGCGTCGAGATGGTGGCCCCGCCGTGCAGGCGGCGCACCTTGCCCTGTTCCTCCAACGCCATGATGTCGCGCCGGGCTGTCTGCGTGGTCACGCCATAGAGCGTGGTGATTTCCTCGATCGATACATAGTGGTTGTGCTCGAGATAGCTGAGCAGATGCGCTTGCCGGCTCGACTTCTTGTTGTCGTTTGTCATGTCGAGCCTGTCGATCGATGTCATGCCGGCTGCGTTTCCCTCAATCCTTGCTAGCAAATTCAACCGGCCGTTTCACCCTGCCTCGGGGCAATCCCCGGTGGATGGCAACAAACGGACGAAGAGTGAGCGGTTGTCACCATTGATGTTGCAAAACTGACATCGAAGCTCATTAATGTCCGTTTTCGTACATTTCTGGTGACCGCAACATGTCATTCGCACGGCTGCCCTGGCAGTTTCGTGACAGTTGCTGTCGCATCGCAAACATAGGAGCTTCGCGATGACGACCTTCGATGGCCGCACCCCCAACGTGCCGGCCAAGACCGCCCGCAAACCGCAGGATAGAGCGCGCAACATCGCTGCAGGCCTGCTGTGCGGCACTGCCCTGGCGCTTCAGGCGGTTTCGGCCCAGGCGGCCGAGGATTCGCTGAGGATCCTGACGCTCAACACCTGGCTCGATCGCTTCAAGCCGACGCCGGCAACGGCGGGCGAGTTCTTCATCAAGGGCAATTACGACATCCTGACCTTCCAGGAATTCCGTGCCAACAGCACCTACGCCCGCGACCTGCCGGGCGTGATGCAGGCCGCCGGGCTCGGCACTTACGGCACGCGCCAGGACAATGACGTCGGCGTGTTTTCGCGCCTGCCGGGCACGTATGGTGCCTTCACCACAGGTGCCATTGCCACCTACACGAAGGTCGACGGCACGGCAAAGCGGCCGCAGACCGTGGTCGGCACCACGCACCTCAATTATTACGACGAATCGACCAACCGCATTGTCCAGGCGAGGGCGCTGAACAGCTGGGCCAAGTCGCAGGCGGGGCCTGTCATCCTGACCGGCGACTTCAACGCCGGCGACGTGTCCGAGCGCGGCCTGCACTCGATCAGCCAGCAGGAACTGTTGCTCAAGATCTACACCAGGGCCCCGACAAATGCGTTTTATCTCTCGCTGCTGAAGCAATACGCCAAGGATCAGACGCAGCTCGACGCCTTCATCGCCCAGTGGAAGGGCAAGACGGCAGCACAGATCGATGCGGCGACGGTGCCTGTAGGGCTGTTTGCCGACGAGCTGTATCCGGTGGCCGGCAATCTGCCGCAGACCATGAACATCCTGAAGAAGCAGTACCAGCTGCTGCAGCTGCCCTCCGAGCGCGAGCAGTTCACGCCGCACGGGCTGAACGACGGCTCTGTGACCTGGCCGTCGCATGGCGAGGACGCGACCAACACCTGGGGCAGCTGGCACCGCGTCAAGATCGACCATTTCCTGGTCTCGCGGCCCTTCGGCAAGTGGTGGCAGATCAACGACGACCCGAACGATCCCTATCTCGGCGTCGTCACTGACGTCAGCTACGTGACCAATCCCGATGGTTCGAAGACGCCGCTGTCGGATCACGAGCCGGTGGCGCACAATCTGCGCTGGGTCGGGCCTCAGCTCGAATCCTACGACGACAACGGCACGACAAAGACACGCGTCGTCTGGGGCAAGGGCGCCTCGACCTTCGCTGAAAAGGGCAGGGAGTTCGTCCTCTCGCGCAACAACATGCGCGACGACGTCTATCTCGGCCAGATTTCCGATGCCAACGGCATGCCGATCCTGGCTGGCCTGACAGATGCCGAGAAAAAGACGCTGCTCGACTGCAAGAGCACCGATGCGCGCTTCCAGCAGGCGATATCAGACTATTGCATCGACGATCACAGCTTCATCGGCGAACTGAAGGTCGCCGATGGCGGCACCGTTGTTGTCGAGGAAGACGCGGCCCTCGGCGGTGACCAGGCAAAGCTCAGGCTCGATGGCGGCAGCCTCAAGGTTGTCGGCACCGGCATGAACGTGCTCGGCCGCAATGTCGTGCTGGAGGCCGGCGGCGGCGCGCTCGACATTGCCGATGCCAACAACGTCGTCGGCATTGCCAGGGAGATCTCGGGCACCGGCAACCTGACCAAGGCCGGCCTTGGTGCTCTCGTTCTCGACGGCACGCACAGCTACACCGGCAGCACCATCGTCAAGGCGGGCGCGCTGGCTGTGAACGGCTCGATAGCCAGCTCTGCGCTGACCACTGTCGAAGCGGGCGCAGCACTCGGCGGCTCGGGCACGCTTGGCAATGTGGTTATCGCTTCGGGCGGTACGTTGAAGCCGGGCAATTCGATCGGCACGATCAACGTCACGGGCGACATCACCTTCGAGGCCGGCTCGAAATTCGAGGTCGAGGCCAACCACAAGGGCGAGAGCGACAAGGTCGCAGCGACGGGCAAGGCCATTCTCAAGGGCGGCTCGGTGCTGACGCTGGCTACAGGCAACAACTACGCGCCGCAGACGAGCTACAAGATCGTCACCGCCGGTGGCGGTGTCTCCGGCACCTTCGCCGACGTCAGTTCGAACCTCGCCTTCCTCGACCCGACGCTGGCCTATGGCGCCAACGACGTGACGCTGACGCTCAGCCGCAACGACATCTCTTTCGCCGAAGTCGGCGTAAACGGAAACCAGAAGGCGACCGCAGCAGCCCTCGAAAGCCTCGGCTTCGGCAACGCTGCCTACACCGCTGTCGCCAATCTTGACGAAGCCGGCGCGCAAGATGCGTTCCAGCAGCTGTCGGGTGAGGTGCACTCCTCGGCCAAGGGCATGATGATGCAGTTCGGCGGCGTCATGCTCGACGCGGCCACCAGCCGGATCGACCAGGCATTCGGCGAGGCGCCCGCGGTGAGCATGCCGGTCATGGCCTATGGCGACGACGGCCTGGAACTCGTGCCAGCGGACACCGACCGCTTTGCTCTGTGGACGCGGGCCTTTGGCTCATGGGGCGACAGCAAGGCGGATGCGAGCAATGTCGGTTTCGACCGCAGCACCGGCGGATTGCTTGTCGGTGGCGACGCACTGGTCGGCGACGCCTGGCGCGCGGGTGTCATTGCCGGCTACAGCCGCTCGTCCTTCAGCACCGCCAATGGAGGGTCGAGCGGCAGCAGCGACAACTACCATGTCGCCGTCAATGCCGGCACCCGCGCCGGGCCGTTCGGCCTGACCGTCGGGGCCGGCTACACCTGGCACCGCTTCGACACGCAGCGCAATGTCGCCTTCGGAGGCTTCACCGACGCATTGTCCGCCAACTACAGCGGCGGCACCGCGCAGGTGTTTGGCGAGGCGAGCTACAAGGTCGATGCGGGGCGCTTCGCGGTCGAGGGCTTCTCCAACCTGACCTATGTGAACTTGCGCACGAGCGCCTTCACAGAGACGGGTGGGGCGGCGGCACTGTCGAGTGCAGCATCGAGCAGCGACGTAACCTTCACCACGCTCGGCGTGCGCGGCTCGAACGACGTTTCGCTTGGGGCAACCGAGGCCATTGTCCACGGCACGCTGGGTTGGCGCCATGCCTTCGGCGAGGTCGCGCCTACGTCGTCCTTCGCCTTCGACGGCAGCGGGGACTTCGACATCTCCGGTGCCGCGATTGCCAGGGATGCGGCCGTTCTCGGCGCGGGTATCGACTTCGCCATCGCTCCGAAGACGAAGCTCGGCATCAGCTACACTGGACAGGTCAGCAGCAAGGCATCTGATCACGGCATCGACGCCAAGCTTGCGGTCAACTTCTGAGAACCGCGGCCCACCCGGCCGGTTTGCGCCGGCCGGGTGAGACCAAGAAGCTTCTGGCGTCGAACAAGGCATCCGCGGCCATGGGGCCACGGCCGCGGATGCTGAGTCTAGTCTACCCTGTGGCCTTCGAGGATACGCTCCACCGGCGCCCAGCCGATGTAACGCGGCTGGGTCCAGCCTTCGGCGGGTTCGAGGTTTTCGACCGCCAGCATGTCGTCGATGCGCACCTCGTCCCAGGCGTGAACGACGCGGCCGTCGCCGAGATGCAGTCCGACATGACCGTAATTGGCGTGCTCGTCGAACAACTCGCCCGACATGTCGTAGAAGACGAAGGCGCCGCGCGGCGGAATGCCCTGAGGCGTCCCGGTCACGCCGTACTCGTCGGCAGACTCCTTGGCGGAGTCCCCGCCGAACATCTCGATAGCGTTGGATTGCTCATAGGCATCCTCGACAAAGGCGAGGCAGCGGAAGCAGTAGCTGTCGTCTCCAAGCTGGGAGAGCGCCCAGGTGATGGCGTTATCGATGTAGTGGTCTGGAATTGTCACTGGATGGATGTCCTGTTGGAGAATGAGATGTGATGGTCGTGATCAAAGTCATTGCGATGCGCGCCATTTTGTTCTCCATGTCAGGTAATCTAATATAAGCGCAGGCGATATTGATATGAGGCTTATGTCACCATACGAGTTTACGTGTATGGCGGGCGGAGTGCTTACAGTTGTTCACGCCGAATGCGCAAGATGCCTACGCATGATTTTTGGTTGCTTGACGAATGGTGTTGTCAAAACTATCAGCGACCAGGGCGAATGCCCGATCGTTGGCGGACGAGACGAACCGTGCCGGCTTTGCCGGGTCAGAAAATCCACACTGGAAACTGCCATGACAGAACAGCCAACTTCGGCCTCCGAAGTCTCGTTGCGCCGCATCACCTCGCAGACGGTCTATGAAGTTTGCGAACTCAGCGAGACATTGACCGAAGCCCAGCGCAACAAGGTCGCCGACAACGGGACCTCGATTGCCGAGGCGCATTTTTCCGAGAATGCCTGGTTCCGCGCTGTCTATGCCGACGACACGCCTGTCGGTTTCGTGATGCTGCATATCGGCTCCGACTTCGACGTCATCGACTGCCCAGGTGCGTTCCTCTGGCGCTTCATGATTGCGGGGCCGTTTCAGCGCATGGGCTTCGGCGAGAAGGCGATCGCGCTCGTCGCCCGCGAGATGAAGGCGCGGGGCTTTGGCGAACTCTTCACCAGCTATGGCCTGGGCGAGGCGAGTCCGGAGGGCTTCTACAAGCGCCTCGGCTTCGTTGCGACCGGCGAGACCTATGACGATGAGGTCGAGGCCGTGCTGAAGTTCACGAACAGGTAGCTGCCGAACGGCGCGGGCCGTGCATCACGCGCGGCCCGCGCAGTCCAGATAGCCCAGCCTGCCGAGATGGCGGTCGATCGTCTCCAATTGCCGGGCGAAGGGAAGCGTCCCGTCGATCACGATATCGGCGGCTTCGACCAGGGCGCGATCATCGAAAAGCGCGTGGCCGTCGCCGGCGTAGAAGCGCAACTCGTCCATTAGGTCCTCAAGTGAAAGCTCCTCCGCGGCGTCATAGTCGCGGATCAGCCGGCGGCACAGGGCGATGTCCTTGGGCAGGCCGATATGCACCGCGAGGTCGATCATGCCAGCGGTTTGCCCATGGAGCCGGCCGAGCGGGGCATCGAAGAACACCAGCGCGGTGGGCTGCACCCGCTCGCCAGTGATCGGATGAATTGTGGCCTCGCTCATCTTCAAGCCTCGAAGCATTCCGGCGAGTTCGGCGTAGTTCCACTCGCTGTAGTCGCGTCCGCCCTGGAACCAATCGAGATAGTCGTCGGGATGTACTGAAATCCCGTCGAAATCGTCCCAGCTGAGGTGGCTGGCATGGTGGCGGGTTGCCAAGGCCCGTGTCAGCGTCGTCTTGCCGGCGCCTGAAATGCCTGAAATTGCGATGATCCTGGACATGCCGGATGTATCCCGGATCAGGCTGACGGCAACATTGCGGAAAGCTTGGGACGCCTTTGCCGAAGCAATCTACATATTGGACTTCGCCCAAATCGTTCCCATATCTTCGTATGAGGAGCTTTTTGAGCGTGAAACGCGCTGGTTTGGCCCTTTTTGCCGCGGCAGTGCTTGCCGCCGTGGCCGTCGTTCCCTCGACAGTGATGAGCGAAGGAAGCGGCCGCAATCCGTTAGCGTTGACCATCGATATCGACGGTGCCATCGGCCCGGCCAGCGCCCGGCAGCTCAAGGAAGGGCTGGCGACCGCAGCTGAGCGCAACGCCGAAGTCGTTATCCTCGAGCTGAACACGCCCGGCGGGCTGGTCACCTCGATGCGCGAGATGATCGCCGACATCCTGGCTTCGCCCACTCCCGTCATCGGTTATGTCTCCCCCGCTGGTGGGCATGCGGCGAGCGCGGGCACCTACATCCTATACGCAACCCATCTGGCGGCGATGACGCCGGGCACCAACATCGGCGCGGCAACGCCAATTGAGATCGGCGGATTGCCGTCGCTGCCGGGCGGCGGCAACAACAACGACAGTAAGGATCAGAAGGGTGCCGCCCCGGGCGAGCCGGCGGGCGATCCGATGATGGCCAAGGTCACCAATGATGCCGTGGCGCTGATCCGCAGCCTTGCCGAGTTGCGCGGGCGCAATGCCGAGTGGGGCGAAAAGGCCGTGCGCGAGGCGGCCACTCTCACGGCCAATGCAGCGCTTGAGCAGCACGTCATCGAGATTGTCGCCCACGACAAGGCCGAGCTGTTGCGTCTTGCCGATGGCCGCATAGTCGATGTCGCCGGCCGCAAGGAAGTGCTGGCGACTAGGAATATCCAGGAAGAGACGGTGAGGCCGGGCTGGCTTATCCAGCTGCTTCAGGTCATCACCGATCCCAACGTTGCCATCATCCTGATGCTGGTCGGCGTCTATGGCCTCGTCTTCGAATTTTCGAGCCCTGGCATGGTGGCGCCTGGCGTGGTCGGCACCATCTGCCTGCTGCTCGGGCTCTATGCCCTCAACTTCCTGCCTATCAACTATGCCGGGCTGGCGCTGATGCTGCTTGGCATCGCATTCCTTATCATGGAGGCGCTGAACCCGACGGTCGTGCTGGGCTTGGGCGGCGCGGCGGCCTTCCTTCTGGGAGCGGCGATGCTGCTCAGGGTCGAGGCGCCGGGTTTTGCCCTGTCATGGGCTGTGGTGGGAACGGCGGCCGCGTTGTCGTTGGGGCTGGCGCTGCTGGCAGGCAGCTACCTGCTTGCCGTACGCAAGAGGCCGTCGCCAGTTGGTGCCCAGGCGATGCGGGGCCTGCCGGCGAAAGTGGTCGACTGGCAGGCATGCGAGGGCCACGTGATGGCCCAGGGCGAACGTTGGCGCGCGCGCTCGGACGAGGCCTTTGTGCCGGGCGAAGGCGTCGAGGTCACAGGCATCAAGGGGCTCGTGCTGTCGGTGCGGCGCTTACAATCCCAGAGCCCAGCCCGGGATCCAGGCAATGGAGAACAATCATGATCATCGGCTATGTGACCTACCTGCTCCTCGCGCTGGCCGTGATCATGTTCCTGAGCGCGGCCATCAAGATCTTGCGCGAGTATGAGCGCGGCGTGATCTTTTCGCTGGGCCGCTTCACCGGGGTGAAGGGACCGGGTCTGATCCTGCTGATACCGTTCGTCCAGCAGATCGTGCGCGTCGACCTGCGCGTCGTGGTGCAGGACGTGCCGCCGCAGGACGTGATTTCGCGCGACAATGTCTCGGTGAAGGTCAATGCGGTGCTCTACTTCCGCATCGTCGATCCTGAGCGCGCGATCATCAGGGTCGAGGACTACATGGCAGCCACGAGCCAGCTGGCGCAGACCACGGTGCGTTCGGTGCTCGGCAAGCACGAACTCGACGAGATGCTGGCCGAGCGCGACAAGCTCAATGCCGCCATCCAGGAAATCCTCGACCAGCAGACGGACGCCTGGGGTATCAAGGTGACCAATGTCGAGATTAAGCATGTCGATCTCAACGAGAGCATGGTGCGGGCGATAGCCAAGCAGGCCGAGGCTGAGCGGCTGCGGCGCGCCAAGGTGATCAATGCCGACGGCGAACAGCAGGCGGCGCAGAAGCTGGTCGAGGCCGGCCGCATGCTGGCAGCCGAGCCGCAGGCGATGCAACTGCGCTATTTCGAGGCGCTGCACGATATCTCGGGCGAGCGCTCGTCGACGGTGGTGTTCCCGCTGCCAATCGACCTGCTTGCTCTGTTCAACAAGCAGGGCGGCAACTCCGGCAGCAAGTAGTCAGGCAGCGCGGGCGATTGCCGAGCCATCGGCGCCGAACAGCGACACCCTGTTGCCGTCGATGGCAATGCCGACCGTTTCGCCGATGCGCACCTTGGTATCGGCGGGCGCGTTGACGTTGATCAGGCCGAGCCGATCGTTGCGGACGAAAACGCTGGTGTTGCCGCCGAGATATTCGGCGACCTCGACCGTGCCGCGGCAATTGCCGTTGTCGGGTGCGACCAGCGTCAGATGCTCGGGGCGGGCGCCGAGTTGGGTCGGCGCTCCGGAGAAGGCGAGGGATAGCGCACCCTGTCCGGAAAGATCGAGCTCGCCGTCGCCCGACGGCGCGCAAGCGAGCACGTTCATCTTGGGGCTGCCGATGAACTGGGCGACGAACAGATTGGCGGGGCGCTCGTAGAGCTCGTGCGGACTGCCGTGCTGCATGACGCGCCCCTCCTTGAGCACGACGATGCGGTCGGCGAGCGTCATCGCCTCGACCTGGTCGTGGGTAACGTAGATCATGGTGGCGCCGAGCGCACGGTGCAGCTTGGCGATCTCCAGCCGCATGTCGACGCGCAACGCGGCATCGAGGTTGGACAGCGGTTCGTCGAACAGGAAGGCGACGGGCTGCCGCACGATGGCACGGCCGATTGCGACGCGCTGGCGCTGGCCGCCCGAGAGCTGGCGCGGGTAGCGATCGAGCAGATGGGTGAGCTTCAGCGTGT
This sequence comes from Aminobacter sp. MET-1, assembly GCF_026521175.1. NCBI lineage: Bacteria > Pseudomonadati > Pseudomonadota > Alphaproteobacteria > Hyphomicrobiales > Phyllobacteriaceae > Aminobacter > Aminobacter sp. MET-1. Next base: position 180,898 of record NZ_JAMSHL010000002.1, read on the forward strand.
CGGCGGCCTGGTCGACCTTGGCCTTGATCGCATCCGGCGACAGTTTAGCCAGCTTGAGCCCGAAACCCATATTCTGTCGCACGGTCATATGCGGATAAAGCGCGTAGGACTGGAACACCATGGCGAGCTGGCGCTCGACCGGCGGCGCCTTGGTGACGTCGCGGCCGTCGATGAACAGGTGGCCGGAGGTGGTCTCCTCAAGGCCTGCGATCATGCGCAGCAGCGTGGACTTGCCGCAGCCGGACGGGCCGACGATGACGACGAACTCGCCGTCTGAAATGTCGAGGTCGAGATCCCTGATGATCTCGGTGCCGCCGTAACGCTTGCCGGCCTTCTGGAGCGAAATCGTACTCATAGAGTCCTCCGAACATTTTCTCGCTGCACATCGTACGTTCCGAAAGTCTTGGGATTTTCGGGTCGATGCGCGTTCAGCCCTTGACCGCGCCGGCCGTCATCGACCCGCTGATCTGGCGATACATGATGAGGCCAAGCAGCATCGGCGGCAGTGCGCCGACGATCATGACGGCCGAGGCAACGCCCCACTGCACGCCACCGCCGCTGGCGGCGAAGAAGAACGATGCGCCGACGGTGATCGGCACGGCCTTGGACGTGGTCAGCATCAGGCCGAACAGGAACTCGTTCCAGGCGGTGATGAAGCCGAAGATCAGGCTGGTGACGATCGCCGGACGGCAGAGCGGTGCGATGACTTTGGTCAGGATCTGGAAGCGCGTCGCGCCGTCCATCAGCGCCGCTTCATCCAGTTCGCCCGGCAGGTCGCGGATAGCGTTGACCAGGATGACCAGCGCCAGCGGCAGGTTGACGATGGTGAGGATCAGGCCGAGGCCAAGGCGCGTATCGAGCAGCGAAAGCCACTGGAACATCATGTAGAGCGGGATGGCGAAGATGATGAGCGGCACGGCGCGCAAATTGACGATGAACGGCAGAAGCGTGCGTTCGCCGAGCTTGCCGCGGGCGATTGCATAGGCCGCGGGCAGGGCAAGTGCCACGGCAAGCAGCGTGCCGAGGGCTGCGACCGCGACGCTGTTCATCAGATAGAGAAAAATGTTCAGCCGGTCGGAGACGGTGAAGACGGTGGCGTAGTTGTCGAGCGTCGGCGCATAGACCCAGAGGCCGGGATTGGTGGAGAGCTCGCGCGCGCTCTTGAACGAGGTCGAGAGCGTGACGAGGATCGGGAAATTCATCGCAAGTGCGGCGATGGCGAAGACGATCCAGCGGAGGGCGTTGATCATCAGCGGGCTCCCTTGCGGCGGGCGGCGAGCGCGTTGAGGCCGTAGAGCACGGCGAACGACACCACGAACAGAATGACGGAAGCCGCGACCGCCTTGCCGATGGCACCCTGCTTGAAGAAGGCTTCGTAGATGTAGATCGACAACGAAGCGGTGGAACCGCCCGGGCCGCTGCCGGTCAGGACGTAGACATTGTCGAAGACGCGGAAGCCGTCGATGAAGCGGATGAGCAGGGCGACCACGATTGTCGGCGCCATCAGCGGCAGCTCGATGTACCAGAGCCTGTGGCGGTAGCGCGCGCCATCCATGGCGGACGCCTCGACGATCTCCTTGGGGATGGCCTGGTAGGCCATGTAGAAGAGCAGGAAGGCGAACGGGGTCCACTGCAGCGTCTCGACCACGATCAATGTCCAGAAAGCCGATGCCGGGCCAAGAAACGAGAAGCTCGCGCCGAACCAGGTCCATAGATAATAGGGTACAGGGCCGACGAATTCGTGCAGCACGAGGCGGTACATCAGGCCGACGAGCGCCGGCGCCACCATCAGCGGCAGCATCAGGATCGCCATCAGCCAGCTGCGCTTTTCGATGAGCGGTGACAGGAAGATGGCGAGGAACAGGCCGAGCGCGCATTCGAGCAGGGCGGTCAGCAGGCCGAAGCGGAAGGAGAACCAGGTCGCCTGCCAGAACGAAGTGTCGTTCCAGACCGCCGCGAAATTGGCGAAGCCTGTTATCTCGGGGCTGCGCAGGGTCTCGAAGCTGACCTCGGACACCGAATAGACGAGGTTGACGATCGCCGGGAAGCCGAGGAAGACGAGCAGGAACAGCACCAGTGGCACTGCCAGCAGACGGAATTCGGACGAGGGGGCGCGTTGCGAAAGCGTTGTCATCAATCGATCTAAGGCTGGCTTTCCAATGGAAGCAATGGTGGCTGGCCGACCCGTGGGCGGAGTCGTCGTCAGGCGTCACAGCGTGACAGGTTCAGGACTCGGCACTTCGGACCCGCATGGGGCGGGAAATGGTGCCAGGATCGCCCCGTCGACATGCCCGAAGGACAAGGAGGCGCGGGGAGGTGCCGAATCCTGAACCTGTTGGAATGGCCGGTGGCGGCAGCCGCCACCGGCCAGACGTTTACTTGAGCAGGTCGGCCATGCCCTTTTCGGTGTTCTTGAGCGCGTCGTCGAGCGACTGCTGGCCTGACCAGTAGCCGGTGAACTCCTTGGCCTGGAGCTCATAGACCGAGAGCGCCTTGGCCGAGGTGCCGCCGTTCATGACGTAGCCGTATTTGCTGGCGAACTCGCCGAGCTTGACCAGGTCGGGACGGTCGGTGGCGACTTCCTTGACGACGTCAGGGGTGAGCGCCGGCGCACCGCTGTTCTTGGCATAGATCAGGGCTGCTTCCTTCGACGACAGCCACTTGATGAAGGCCTTGGCGCCATCCTTGTTCTCGGCGTTCTTGTTGAGGCCGAAGCCGAGGCCGTGGATGTGGGTGAAGCGGCCTTCCGGGCCGGCCGGCGGGGCGATGGTCTCGGTGACTTCGGCAACCGCAGGCGACTTGTCCTTCGAGGTCAGGTCGGAGGCCGCGGCATTCCACTGCATCATGGCCGCGACCTGACCCGAAGCGTAGGCAGCGTTGGCCTCGGCGAACTCGTAGGACAGCGAGTCGCGCGGGGTGGCACCGGCGTCATAGAGCAGCTTGTAGGTCTCGAGGCCCTTGCGATAGGCGTCGGAATTGACAGTCACCTTACCGCTCTCGTCCATCCAGTTGCCGCCATAGGAACGTGGCAGCGACTGGAACACCATCATGTTGAACAGCAGGTTCTTGAGCTGCAGGACGGTGCCATAGCGGGTCGGGCTGTCCGGGTTCACAGCCTGGGTGAAGTAGAGTGCGGTGGCCGCATAGTCGTCCCAGGTCCACTCGTCCGGGTTCTTCGGCTCGAGCTTCTTTCCGAGATGCTTCTCGGAGATTTCGGCGAACTTGGCCTTGGCCGCGTCGTCCTTGAGCAGTGCCTCGATCAGGTCCTTGCGGTAGTACATGAAGTGCAGCGACAGGTCGGTCGGTACGCCGAACTGCTTGCCTTCGTACTGCATGGTCGAGAGCACGGAATCGCCATAGACGGCCTTGGCTTCGTCCGATAGCTCGACCGGCTCCATGAACGGCGCATAGCGGCCGATGGAGTAGGTGGCGAGCAGGTTGACGTCGAAGGCCTTGGAGCCGGCGGCGAGGTCGGCCTGCAGCTTGTCCCAGAAACCGTCGCGGTTGAAGAACAAAAGCTCAACCTTGTTAGCGTCCGAGGTGTCAGACTTGGCGTTGTAGACGTCGGCTGCAGCGCGCAGTGCGGTTTCCTCGGGGCCGCCCGGCCAGCCGAGCACGGTTACCTTGGCGAAGGCGGGGCTCGCCATGAGGCTGGCGATCGCAGCGGCGATCAGGCCGCCCTTTCTGAGCGTCGAAAATGTCATGTGGTGTTCTCCCTCTAGGTCAGTTCTGACGTTTTGCTAGATCCGCGATGCCCACGACGCCGGCGCTCTCTCCGAGCGCTGCGGCGTGAAGCTGCGGGGTGAGCCGTGGCGGCAGGCTTCCCAGCGCCTGCCGGACGGATTCGAGATATCCAGGTGCCAGGCCGATGCCGCCGCCGATGACGATGCGGGAGGGGTCGAGCATGAGCTGGATATTGCGGCAAAGAAGGGCGGTCTGGCCCACCGATGCCTTGATGATGTCTTGCGCCCAGACGTGGCCTGTGGCGGCCGCCTCGAAGACCTCGCGCGCGGTCGCGCCGGCATGGTGCGGTGCTGCCTGTGTGGCAATCCAGTTGCCGGAGACGTGGTCTTCGAGCACGCCGGCGTTCTCGTCGAGGCTGCTCAACAGTCCGAAATGGCCAGCGAGCCCGCCGAGCAGGCGGCCGTTGACGACGATGCCGCCGCCGATGCCGGTGGAGATGGTGAGGAAGACGAGGTCCTGGCCCTGGCCGGCACCGCAGGAGAATTCGCCCCAGGCCGCGGCCTGCGCGTCGTTGGCGGCGAGCACCGCATCGGTGCCGGCAAGCCTGCCCACGGTCGCGACCAGCGGGAAACTGTCGGGGATGTCGAGTGTCTTGCGGTTGAGCGGTGACCAGAAACCGTCATCGATGATGCCGGAAACGGCGACACCAACCGTGTCGTAGCGGCCTTTCCAGCCCGAAATCGCAACGAACAGGGCCGTCAGCCACTCCTCTGGATCGCCGCTGCGCGGCGTCGGCATCTTGTGCGTTTCGACCACCTCGTCCCCGCGCACCAGAGCCGCAAGCATCTTGGTGCCGCCGATGTCGAGCGCGAGAACGGTGTCAGCCATGGCGATCAGGCTCCGCCCTTGGCCATGGTTTCGTCGAGCGCGGCACGGAACCACGAGGTCACATATTCGGGCCGCGTGATGGCCGAACCGACCACGACCATCGAAGCGCCCGAAGCCAGCGCCTGCTGCGCCTGGGCCGGGGTGCGGACATTGCCCTCGGCGATCACATGGGGCGTGAGCTTGCGCATCGCCGAGATCAGCGCGAAGTCGGGCTCGGTCGGCTCGACCGGGCCGGTGTAGCCGGCAAGCGTCGAGCCGACGACGTCGGCGCCTTCGGCCAGCGCCTGCTCTGCATCTGAAATGATCGAGCAATCGGCCATTGCGGCGCAGCCGTGGGAATGAATGCGCTCGATCAGTGCTTTGGTCGAAACCGGGCGGACGCGCTGGGTGGCGTCATAGGCGATGACATCGGCACCGGCAGCAGCGAGCGCGTCGACGTCTTCGAGCCAGGGTGTAATGCGGACGGGCGTATCGTCGAGGTCGCGTTTGATCAGGCCTATGATCGGCTTGTCTGTATCGGCGCGGACTGCTGCGACATACTCTGAGGACTCGATGCGCAGAGCGGCGGCGCCGCCGTCGATGGCTGCCAGCGCGAAGCCAACGACCATCTGGGCCTTGTCCATGGCGCCACCCTTCACGGGCTGGCAGGACACGATGAGGCCATTGTCGAGGGCTTTGAAGTCAAGCGGCACGCGGGCATCTCCTGTGATGCCCAGACGGTAGCAGTCTAAGACCAGATTGCAACAGGATTTGAACTGGTATTATCTCATCAATTCGATGACGAAGTCGTAGACGTCGCCACGGTATTTGGTTTGGGTGAATTCGACGATCTGGCCGTCGGCGAGAAAGCAGCGGCGTTCCATGACCAGCAGCGACGTGTCCTCGGGCGTGGCGAGAAGCTGGCGCTCCTCGTCGGTGGCGGGCTTGGCCTGCATGCGCTGCAAGGCACGCACCGGCAGGGCGCCGGTGGCCTCGAGATATTCGTAGAGTGATTCCTTTACCGCCTGCGGGTCAGGCACGAAACGTGCCGGCAGCGTGGCGATCTCGATGGCGATGGGCGTGTCGTCGGCGGTGCGCAGGCGGCGCAGACGCACGACCTTTTCGCTGCCGGAGATGCCCAATGCCATCATTTCTGCTGGCGAAGGGCGTGAAATTTCTCGGGAAATCCACACGCAGCCTGGCTCCAGCCCACGCGAGCGCATGTCCTCGGAGAAGCTGGTCATGGTCGCCAGCGACTTCTCCAGGCGCGACGACACCACAGTCTTGGCGCCTTGGCGGCGGTCGAGCAGTCCGTCGGAGACAAGGCCGTCGATGGCCTTGCGCACGGTGACGCGTGAGATGCCAAGCGCATCGCACAGGGTGCGCTCACTGGGGATGACGGCATTGCGCTTGAGCTGGGCTGTCGCGATGGCCTGCTTGATGGCGTCTTCCAGCCGTCGGTAGAGCGGTTCGCCACTTTCGCCGGAAAGCTGTCTTGCGAGGAAGTCGAGGATTGCCTGATCGCCCATCGGAGCCACCTGTGGAAAGTCGCCCCTTTTATGCAGAATTTTTTTCAGGTGTTAAACTGGTATTGTTCTTGTCGGGTCGATTTCGCTGAAATCAGCTGGCTTGGCCTGTCGTCAGGGCAAGGAATTCGCGCGCGGCGCGGGTGAGATAACGCTCCTTGTGGCGCAGCGAGAAGAAACGGCGCCGTGGCAGGGCGAAGGGGATGGAGACCAGCGAGCCAGCCTTGAGCGCGCCTTCGGCCACCAGTCGCGACATGACCGCGACGCCCGCTCCCGCCTCGACGGCCGAACGAACGGACTCGTTGGAGGGCAGTTCAAGCGCAATGTCGAGGCTGCCGGGGGTAACGCCGAGGCTGGACAATACGGCCTCGAAATTGGAGCGGGTGCCGGAACCGGGCTCGCGAAAAATCCAGCGGGCACCGCGCAGATCGCGGGCAGAGTTTGGCGGCTTTGCGATCCAGGGGTGGTCGAGGGCGGTGACGAGCAAAAGCTCATCCTCGCCGACCGGCTCGACGGCGAGCGCTGGGTCGTCGACGTCGCCTTCGACGAAGCCGAGGTCGGCCGAGCCGTCATGGATCATAGTCGCCACCGCCTCGGTGTTGGCGATGACCATGCCGAGCTCGATGCCCGGATAATCCCGGCGGAAACTGTGGGCGAGGCTGGGCAGCCAGTAGTTGGCGACCGTCTGGCTGCCGGCCAGCTTGAGCGAACCGCGCTTCAGGCCGGCGAGATCGGCGAGCACGATTTCGGCAGCCTCGGCCCGGGCAAGCACGGCGCGCGCCTCGGTAAGAAAAATGCGGCCGGCGTCGGTGAGCACGATGCGCCGCCCGACCCGGTCGAACAGCCGTGCCTGGTAGCGGTTCTCAAGCGCGGCGACGGCGGCGCTGGTGGCGGATTGCGTCAGGTTCAGCGCTTCGGCGGCCCGGGTGACATGCTCGCGCTCGGCAACCGCGACGAAGATCCTGAGCTGTTCGAGTGTCACGGCCGCCCCTTTGATGCGTCAGCCCAGTAGCTTGACCGCCATTAGACTGAAAGTCGCGATGAAAAGGAACGCGCCGAGGCCAAGAAAGAGTGGACGGATGCCCTTTGCCCGGAGCTTGCGGAAGTCGGTCTCCAGACCCATTGCGGCAAGCGCCATGGTGAGCAGGAAGGTGGTGAGGGTAACGATCGCGGCTTTCGCCTCCGGGGGGATGGTGACCACGCTGTTGAGCGCGACCATCGCGACGAAGCCGAGCACGAACCACGGCATCGGTGCACCGCCGGCCTGCTGGCCGCTGCCAGTGGTACGGGCACGCGCGGCGAGACCGAGTGTGATCACCATGGGCGCGAGCATCATGACGCGGGTGAGCTTCGCTACGGTGCCGAACTCGCCGGCCTGCTGGCCGCCCTGGAAGGCTGCGGCGACGACCTGGGCGATCTCGTGGATCGAGGCGCCGGTCCACAGGCCGTAGGCATGGGCGTCGAGGCCGAGGCCGGCTTGGAGCAGCGGGTAGCCGAACATGGCGATGGAGCCGAACACGGTGACGCAGGCGACCGCATAGGCGACGTCCTCGTCGGGCGCGCGGGTGACGGTGTTGGTGGCAATGACCGCCGATGCGCCGCAGATCGAGGTGCCGGCGGCGATCAACTCTGCCAATGGGCGCTCGACGCCGATCAGCCTGCCGAGCCACAGCGTAAAAGCGAAAGTGGAGACCAGCGTCGCGGCGATCAGGGCAACACCGCCGACGCCGACCTCGGCAACTTGGGCTGCGGTCAGTTGCAGGCCAAGAAGGATGATGGCGAAGCGCAGCACCTTGCGCATCGAAAAGGCGACGCCCGCCTTGGCACTGACCGGTGTGCCCACAAGATTGTGGAAGGCCATGCCGATGACGATGGCGAGGATCATCGGGCTAAAGGCAGTAAAGCCAGGCAAATGGCGCAATGCAAAGGCGAGGGCGGCTATGGTTGCGGTGAGGGCGAGGCCGGACAGAAGCCGGGCATGCTTGCTCCAGCCACCGGTGCGCATGGTGGCTTTTGCCGAGCCAATGGCGACGGCGTTGCTGGTTTCGTTCCTGGCGATGGCGTTCATGGCTTGGTCCCGTATTTCCGGGTGCAAGCTATGCGCCGGCTTTCAATCGATCCAACGCGTAATTTTGGATGGATTGTTCGATCAAGACGAATGATTTCGGGCGAGACTGGAATGCCTCGCGCGCGGCGGCGGTTTGTGCGCGTGAAGGCGAGGTACGCATGCTAAGTCATGGCGTATGCATGGCTATGCGAAACACTCATAGCTGCGTTCGCAAAATTCACTTTTCGGCCAAGCCGAACACTTCTCTTCTGGGGTTGCGATGCAGGCGGCGTCGCGCGGACTTCGGGATGGTCCGCTCATGACATCAGGAGGAGGACGTGATGGTGGCGAAACGGATTTTGCTCGGCTGTTCGATACTGGCGCTGGCGACGGGTGTGGCTGTAGCTGCCGACTGGGGCAGCAAGGTGCCGACCGAGATCAACATCACAGACCCCTATCTCAAGCAGTGGAACGCGCTGACCTACGACAAGGCGCCACCGGCGCTTGAGCCCGGCAAGGACTACGGCATGTCGGAGGACGGCACCTTCAGGGCGCCGCGCGCCACGCCGCTGGGCGGCAGCCCGGCATTCCCCGGACAGCTGGAGGCGTGGGACGACAAGACCTACAGCCAGAATGTCGAGGAGATAGCCTTCTACCCGCATATCAGCTCACCCTGGCATGCCTGGCCCGACGTCGCCGACTTCGACGGCAAGCGTTACATGTATGTGCACGACCGCGACTACATGCGCGTGCTCGACATCACCGACCCGGCCAAGGCCAAGGTCGTCTATTCCAAGGGCGGCGTGTGGGGACCGGAAGGCTCGAACGAGGACTGGGACGCCAAGACCGTCGAGGACTATTTCGGTGGCATCACCATTGCCTGGAGCGAGACGCTCAAGAAGAACGTCGTCGTCGCCTCCTATGAGATCGGTCGCTTCGGCATCCTCGACAACAAGCGCACCCAGCCCGACATCGTCGAGACGCTGCGCAAGTACAATTCGCTCAAGGGCTTCAAGGTCTATGAGATGAACGGGCCGACGCCCGACGACTGGAAGCTGATCGCAACGCGCACGACCGACAGGAAGAACCCCGATGCGCCCATCGGCCAGCAAGAGGGCTCGGGTTCGCTCGACGCGCCCGCCTGGTTCGGTGGCAAATACATGTATCTGTCGGCGGCGCCTGACGACACCTACGCGCTGACCGAATACCCCGATTATCTGCATTCGCCGGGCTATCAGGTTTGGGATATGTCGGATCCGGCCAATCCCGTCTTCGTCAGCCAGGTCACGGTTCCCGGCCAGGTGGTCGGCGACAAGGCGAGCGAGGACGCCTATCTGATGAACCCGCGGGCCGGCAACCGGACGTCATGGATGGGCTCGCGCATGCCGCCATTCCTGCCGACGCCGGTCGAAAAGGGCGGCAAGGTGGCCTTTGGCGCGATGGGCGGCCTCGGCCTCTACACCTTCGACCTCGCCAACCCCGACAAGCCGGAGATGAAGGGGCATGTGAGCATCGCGCCGAGCTTCGCCGGCACCGAATTCGACAATGTCGACACCAGCCAGTACGCCCGCACCGGCTATGTCTTCGCCAACGGTTATCCGATGAACTCGAACTGCTACGAGCCCTATAAGGACGTGCTGGTGATCGACGCCAAGGATGTGGCACAGCCGAAGGTGGTGGCAACATTCCCGCGGCCGACGCCGCCGAAGGAGGCGAAGTTTACCGACTATTGCCAGCGCAAGGGCAGCTTCGGGCCGAAGCGCTCGGGCACCACGCACCAGCCGGGCCATGGTCGCGACGGCGTAGTACCCTACGCCTTCTACAATGCCGGTCTGCAGATCTTCGACGTCAAGGATCCGGCACAGCCGAAGATCGCGGGCTACTTCGTGCCACGCTTCCCCACGACTTCAGAGATGCCCGACTACACCTTCGACAATGCCAGCTTCGCAGTCTTCACCGAATATGATCGCAACATCATCTGGCTGTTCTCGGTCGGTGGCGTGCATGCACTGAAGACGCCGCTGCTGGGTGAACCGAAAATGGGCTCCAGCGACCAGATCTGGCCGCCCCGGGGCTGACAGGACGACAGCGACAAACTTCGGACCGGCCTCGCGGCCGGTCCGTGTCATCTGGGGCAATCACTCCTTGGGCAGGAAAGCGGGATTGTAGACGATCTCCCAGAGATGGTCGTCGGGATCCTGGAAATAGCCGGCATAGCCGCCCCAGAAGGTCTTTTGCGCCGGCTTTACCAGCCGCGCGCCGGCGGCCAGTGCCTGCGCCATGACCGCGTCGACCTCGGCTTCACCGGCGACATTGTGGCCAAGTGTGAACTCGGTCGGGCTGCGATCTGATTTTGCGATGCCGGCGTCGTGGGCGATGTCGCCGCGCGGGAACAGCGCCAGCTTCATGCCACCTTCCAGATCGATGAAGACGACGGCGCCGTGCTCGAACTCTGTGCCGATGATGCCGTCGGTGGCGAGCCCGAGGCCGTCGCGATAGAAGGCGAGCGATGTGTCGAGGTCGTCGACGCCGAGGGTGATGACGCTTATTCTCGGTTTCATGATGTGCGGTCCTGTGTTGCGCGGCGGCGGATGTCCTTGTGCCGCAGTTACAGGGTTTTCGCATCAGCCTGCGTTGCCGGATTGAATATTCCGGCCAAAGTTACGGCAGGCAGGATTCGGGAGAAGACAGCTTGAGCGAGGCGGTGCCGGCACAGTCGGCGGGCGATTTCACCGAGATGCCGGTGGCATCGTATCTCGGCGACGTCTTCTCGGCGGTCTGGATGCACCGTCTGCCGGAAAAAAATAGCGTACCGCCGCTGGTCATTGTGCCTGACGGCACCATCGACCTGCAGTGGATCAATGGTGCGTTCCGTATCGCTGGCCCCGACAGGGAGCCGAAGACAGAGCATCTTCAAGACACGGGCATGGTCGTCGGGTTTCGTTTCCAGCCCGGCGCCGCTGCTGCCTGGCTGGGCATGCCCGCGACCGAGATCGCGGGCCAGCGGCTGGCACTGGATGACCTCTGGGGACGGAAGGCACGCCGCATGAATGGCGGGGTCGGATCGCCCGAAGCACTGGGGCTCGTTGCTTCGTTGCAGGCTGCGATTGCCCGCGCCATGCCTGAAACGCCTCTCACAGACCAGACCATGCGTGCCGCCTACAAGCTGATCGAGGCCGGTCCGCCCTCAGGCGCGCCGCTGATCCCGTGGCTCGGACGGGCGCTGGCAATGAGCGAACGCACCCTGCGCCGGCGCTTCGACGAGAGTTTCGGCTACGGCCCAAAGACGCTCGACCGCATCCTGCGCTACCAGCGTTATCTCGATCTGAAGCGCAGAAGCCATGGATCGCCCGCCATGCTGGCCGTTGAGGCCGGTTATGCCGACCAGGCGCATCTGGTTCGCGAAAGCCGCCGTCTCACATGCCGGACGCCGGCGGAGTTCGAGCGGCTGGTCGGCTTCGGTCGGTCGTAGCCGTCCGCAAGCCCAGTGGTCTCAGTGCAGCTTGGTCACGAGCCGCACCAGCCAGTCGGTAAGGCCCTTGTAGGGCGGGCGGATCAGGTCGCTGGCCGAGGGCTCGTATTTGCGCAGGACCGGCATTGCCTTGGAGAAGGTGAGGAAACCCTCGCGGCCGTGATAGTGCCCCATGCCCGAGGCGCCGACGCCGCCGAAGGGCAGGTCTGCGCAGGCGAACTGGTAGAGCGTGTCGTTGATGCAGACGCCGCCGGCGACGATGCGCGACAACATGATCTCGATCTCGGCCCTGTCGTCGCCGAAGCCGTAGAGCGCCAACGGGCGGTCACGCTCCACGACATAGGCGATAGCCTCGTCGAGCGAGCCGCAGCCGATGATGGGCAGGATCGGCCCGAATATCTCGTCGCGCATGACGGCGCTGTCGGGCGTGGGATCGAGCACTGCTGTCGGGACCATCAGGCGCTCGCGAGCTGGCGGCAGCGAAGTGGCGTCGACAAGCGGGGTCAGTTCGAAGCCCTGCACCGCGGCGTCGTCGAGCAGGCCGTTCAGGCGGGCGAACTGGCTGTCGTTGACGATGGAGGTGTAGTCGTCGAAGCCCTTCCGGTCGTTGTAGCGGGCACTGACTTCCTGCTTGATGAGGCGGAGGAGCTCGTCGCGCTTTTCTCTTGATACCAGCACATAGTCGGGGGCGATGCAGGTCTGGCCGGCATTGAAGAATTTGCCCGTGGCGATGCGACGGGCGGCACGTTCGAGATTGGCCGAGGGGGCGACGATGGCCGGCGACTTGCCGCCGAGCTCGAGCGTCACGGGTGTCAGGTTGCGGGCAGCGGCAGCCATCACCTTACGGCCGACCGCGGTGGAGCCGGTGAAGAACAGATGGTCGAAGGGCAGTTCGGAAAAGGCCGCCGACAGCTCGGCGCCCCCCAGCGCCACCGCCACGCGGGATGAAGGGAAGACGTCTGCCAGCAGCGACTGCAGGAAGGTCGTTGTGCGCGGCGTGTGCTCCGACGGCTTGAGGAAGACGTGGTTGCCGGCGGCGATGGCCGCGACCAGCGGCGCGAGCGAAAGGTTCACCGGATAGTTCCACGGCGCGATGATGCCGACGACGCCGAGCGGTACGTGGCGGATTTCGGCGCTTGCAGGCAAAAGCTTCCAGCCGGCCGAGCGGCGCTCGGGCCGCATCCAGGATTTCAGCTTGCGCAGCGTGTGCTTGATTTCCGACAGAACGACGCTGCCTTCGCCCAGCAGGCTTTCGTGCCGGGAGCGATGGCCGAAATCGGCGCTGATGGCCTCGGCCATCTCGTTCAGGCGCCGGCTGAAGGCGCTCTGCAGGCGCTTGAGGTCCTGGACGCGCTGGGCATATGTCGGCCGCGTCTCGAGCCAGGTGGCACGCAGCGCATCGAAGGTTGCCCTGAGCTCGGGCTGGCTATCGTTTTGCTTCAGCATCGTTTTCCGTCGACCGGGCGAAGAGATACTGCGCGGCATAATAGGTGCCGAGCACCCAGATGGCATTGTAGGGAATGTTCCAGCGGAAGCGGCCATAGGCAAGCATGGTGTCGCTGACCATGAAGAACAGGCCGCCGATCGCCGCATGGCGAGCCGCCCGCTGCGCTTGCGTGCCGGCGAGTTGGCGATGGCGCGACAGCGCCTGGGCGGCCATGGTGGTGAGCACCAGCGCATAGATCACCACAGGCATCCGCATGGGCGAGGGCAGGTGCGACCACAGTCCGGCGAAGACGGCCACCGCGACGACCGCGAAGAGCGCGAAGATCGCGACGTTGCCGCCGAACCTCGCATCGCGGGTCAGCGCCCAGATATAGGCGCAGTGGGCGAGCAGGAAGCCGACGAGGCCGGCAAGGAAATAGTCGCCCGGCAGCATGAGGAAGAAATCGCCCGCCGCGCCAAAGGCAAGGCCGATGGCGATCGGCACGCCATAGGCGCGCGAACTCATGCCACGGAGCACGGCGACAAGCAGAAGCAGCGTCGCGGTCGGCTTGGTCAGGTAATGCAGCCAGCGCCAGGGCGAGGTGTTGTCGGGCGCGACCAGGCTGCCGATGATGGCCAGAACCGCGGAGATGGCGAACAGCCAGTAGATTGCCGTGTTGCTGCGTCTGGAAGTCACTGTATCCACGCCGCGCGCTCCCCTCGTGCTGCCGATGACAGGATAAGCCAATGTTTTCGGCGGTTTGTCCAGTTACCTGTACGTAAGGTGCGGGAATGTGGCCAAGGGCCGGGGTCATCGGGCCGTTGCGCAAATGCGATACGCTCGGCGCATTACGCGCTGTAAGGCGAATTGCAGTTTACGTTTCGTTCACCATCGCCTACACCGCGACCCTTCTTGAAGCCCCGCCAGTGATTTGCACCGCCCCAAATGCAGAACAAATCCATCCGCTTTCGCGCCCGTTCCTTCGTTGCCTTCGCGCTCGTGCCCGAAGCGCCGCTCGACGAATGGCTGCAGGATCTCGACCGCTGGATCCAGAATTCTCCCGGCTTTTTCAAGGGCCGGCCCGTCGTTCTCGACCTCAATGCCCTGAAGCCTGCGAAGGACGAGATCGCTGCCCTTGTGGCGCAACTCGCCGACCGCGGCATCCGCACCTACGCCATCGAAGGCAAGCGAATCGATTCGCTTGGGCATGACCTGCCGCCGCTGCTGGTCGGCGCCAAGGAGACCTTCATCGAGGAGGAGCAGGCCCAGGAGGCAGCACCCGTCGAGCCGGAGCCGCAGGCGTCGACCACGCTGATCGTCGACCAGCCGATCCGCTCGGGACAGTCGATCGTGCATCCGCAAGGCGATGTCATCGTGATGGGCTCGGCCAGCTTTGGCTCCGAAATCCTCGCCGGCGGCTCGATCCACGTCTACGGCACGCTGCGCGGTCGCGCCTTTGCCGGCGCCTGGGGCAACCGCAACGCGCGCATCTTCTGCCGCAGGAACGAGGCTGAACTTCTGGCGGTGGACGGCTGGTACCGCACCGCCGAGGACATGGAGCCGTCGATGCGCGGCAAGGCGATCCAGGCCCATCTGGACGACAATGCCATTTTGGTCGCGCCCCTCAACTGATGAACGGAGACAATAGCATGGGCAAGGTAGTGGTCGTCACATCTGGCAAGGGCGGGGTCGGCAAGACGACCTCGACGGCTGCCCTGGGCGCCGTTCTGGCCCAGTCCGGCAAGAAGGTGGTGTTGATCGACTTCGACGTCGGCCTGCGCAATCTCGATCTGGTGATGGGCGCCGAGCGCCGCGTGGTGTTCGACCTCGTCAACGTCACCCAGGGCCAGGCCAAGCTGTCTCAGGCGCTGATCCGCGACAAGCGCGTCGAAACGCTGTTCCTGCTGCCGGCCTCGCAGACGCGCGACAAGGACGCGCTGACCGAGGAAGGCGTGGCCAGCGTGATCGCGACGCTGCGCGAAAAGTTCGACTATGTGTTGTGCGACAGCCCGGCAGGCATCGAGCGCGGTGCCCAGCTTGCCATGCGCTTCGCCGACGAGGCCGTCATCGTCACCAATCCCGAGGTGAGCTCGGTCCGCGACTCCGACCGCATCATCGGCCTGCTCGATTCCAAGACGCTGAAGGCCGAAAAGGGTGAGAGCGTTACCAAGCACGTGCTGGTCACCCGCTATGACGCCGGCCGTGCGGCGCGTGGCGAGATGCTGAGCATCGCCGATGTGCTGGAAATCCTGTCGGTGCCACTGCTGGGCATCATCCCCGAGAGCCAGGGCGTGCTGCGCGCCTCCAATGTAGGCTCGCCGGTGACGCTCAACGAGCCGACCAACGCGGCTGCCCGCGCCTATGCCGACGCTGCCAAGCGCCTCCAGGGCGAGGATGTGCCAATGGTCACACCGGTGGAGAAGAAAGGTCTCCTTAACCGTCTTCTGGGAAGGAGAGTGGCATGAAACTACTCGAATTCTTCAAGCGTGGCGGCAGTGCACCGGTGGCGCGTGAGCGCCTTCAGGTGCTGCTCGCCTATGAACGCAACAACCGCAACCAGCCCGATCTCGTTGCCGTGCTGCGCGAAGAGATCATTGCCGTGATCGCCAAGCACGTCCAGGTCAGCCAGGACGACGTCAAGATCACCATGGATCGGGGTGCGACCACCTCGACGCTGGAAATCGACATCCACATTCCGAATTCCGGAATCAAGGCGGCGGCCGCGCTCTAGCTTGCCGCCTGGACAACACGAGCGGCAGCGCCCCAATACGCTGCCGCTCGCCGCAAGGCGGGGCTAAGACCGCCCGGCGGCCTCTCAGGCGGTCAGTTCGAGCCGCCTGGCGAGATCGGCGAATTCGGGCGCCGAAAGCTTCGGCCGCGCGGCAAACTCGATCACTGCATCAAAAGCTTCCTTCGGCGCCTGCTGCCTCATTCCGGCGAGCATCGCCGCGCGCTCGTCTGGGCGCACCGCCGGGATCATGATCTGCATGAACGCCATCGATTTCTCCGGTGGCAGCGAACCGACGATGCGCGTCTCGATCTCCATCAGTTCGGCGTCGCTGAACAAGGCGAGCAGTTGGGGGGCTGCCACCGTTTCCTCCTCGAACATGTGCTCGAGGTCGTGCGCAACATAGGCGGTGAAGGCAAGATAGAGGCGCCGCCCCAGCGCCTGCCGCTCGTTTGCCGGTGCCTTTTCGATTGTGGTGGCGAGCGCCTCCAGCTCGGCAAAGGTCTTGCGGTGGTCGTCGTGCTGGTCGTCGAGCCGCTCGACGGAGATCGCACCGCGCTCCTTCAGCGCATTGTGGATGTGGCGGTCCTCGTGCTGGACGTGGGAGGCTGCCAGCATCAGCAGGCCCCTGAGGTCCGACAGCAATGCGGTTTGGGGTGAGCTGAAATCGGCGCTGCCGAGGCGTCCGAGCAGGTCGCATTGCGCCCGGCGCAGGCCTTTGTGGATGGGGCCGTAGATGTCGTAGCGGCCTTGGAGATCGGGAATGGCGGCGAGGCTTTCGGTCATGATCTTGCTCCGTGAGCGGGTTGCGATGTGTCGCCATCTACGACTGTCGCGTGTGCTGCGCTCCCTAAAAGCTTCCTAAGCACCTCCTGTCGTTCCTAATATTTTGCTATCGGTGCTCGAACGATCCCGGAGGGTGTGATGATCGGCGCGGATGTGGCTGCGTTCATCGAAGGTCCGCTTATGATCCTTGCGTCGACGCGCGACAGCGCCGGCCGCGCCTATATTGCGCGCGGGTCCGGCGTTCGTTTCGATCGGGCGACGGGACGCTTCGACGTGTTGGTCAATGCCAGCCTGTGGCCGGAGGTGGTGGCCCATGCCGTGCAGGGCGAGCCGGTTGCGGTCACCCTGGTACGCCCGAACGACTATCGCGCCTACCAGGTCAAGGGCTGGATCAAAGACGTGGCGGCCGTGTCGGAGGACGAGCAGGCACGGGGCCGGGCTTATGTCGAACGCATGCTGGAGGTGATGGGCGAACTCGGCGTCAACAGGGTTCAGCTGTCACACACGCTGACCGACTGGGACCTTGTCTGCATCAGCTTCGTTCCCACCGATCTTTTCGTGCAGACGCCAGGGCCGGGTGCCGGCGCGCGGCTGGTGCAGTCATGATCCGACTTTGGGGCATCCGCGACGCCTTCGAAGGCGTCATCCCGTCGGTCGTGGCCACCACCGATGCCAGGGGCATGCCCAACATCTCCTATTTGTCGCATGTGCATTATGTCGACGAGCGCCATGTGGCGCTCTCCAACCAGTTCTTTTCCAAGACATCGGAGAATGTCCGCCACAGCGGCATGGCAACCGTGATGGTGGTCGATGGCCGCACCGGGCAGCAGCATATTCTCCACCTGCGTTTCACCAATGCGGTCGGCGAAGGCGAGTTGTTCGACCGGGTCGCTGCTCATCTCACCGTTACCAGCGCCCAGCAGGGCATGGGCGAGATCATGAAGCTGCGCAGCCTGGACATCTATGAGGTCGAGGATTGTCGGCCGGTCTTCGGGCCTGCAGTGCCTGGCGCCAAGGAAGCCGGCCAGCCACAGCACCACCACCTCGCTGCCGCGGCACGCATCTGCAACGTGATTTCGGCACAGGTCGACACCGAGCTGATGCTCGACTGCGCGTTGGCAGAACTGCAGGGACTGCTTGGCTATGGCAACGCCATGGTGCTGGTGCCCGACGGCGAGGGCGCACGGCTCAGCACCATCGCCAGCCGCGGCTACTCGACATTCGGCTTCGGCTCCGAAGTGGCGGTGGGCGAAGGCACGGCGGGGCTCGCCGCGTCGAGCCGGCGGCCGCTGCGCATCAGCGACTTCAGACGTGGCCAGCGTTATGCCTCGGCCGTGCGCGAGGCCGCAGGCAGCGAGGTTGTGTCGCCGATCCCGTTTCCGGCGCTGGCCGAGCCGCGCAGCCAGCTTGCTGTGCCGATGCTGGTGCGGGGCCGGCTTATGGGCGTGCTCTTCGTCGAATCCGAAAGAAGCTATGCCTTCGATCACAATGACGAGGAGGCACTGTCGCTGGTGGCAAACCAGCTCGCCACGAGCTTGCTGCTTGCCGAACAGGAGCGTCCCGAAAGCACGGCTGAACCTCAGATCAGCGGTCGCTCGTCCCGGGCTGCGGCGGACCGGCCGGTGCATGTACGCTATTTTCCGCGCGACGGCGGTGTCTTCTTCGACGGCGAATACATCATCCGCGGGCTGTCAGGACGGCTGCTGCATCATTTCATTTCTGCATTCCTCGCCACCGGTCAGGCGGACTTCTTCAACCGCGCGCTTCGCCGTGAGCCATCGCTGCAGCTGCCCGATTTCAAGGACAATCTCGAAACCCGGCTCATCCTGCTGCGCCGGCGGTTGGAGGAACGGGGCGGGCCGATCCAGATCGTGCGGCCGGTGCGCGGACAGGTGCGGCTGGAATGCGCGGGGCGTTGCGAAATCGAGGTGGGGTGAACGGCGCCGACGCGGCCACCTCCGGCTTGTTCCTTTCTGGCATAGGCAGTTCCGTAGCGTCCAAGACTGTGGCTTCGATCCCAGCGTAAAGATGAGGGCTGGCGGCCGATCGTCTGCCACGGCGCCGACCGTTTTTCGGTTCTCCCGGGAGGTTGGCGAATGGCCGGCAGCACACCGACAAGAGGCGAGGGCTGGTCGATCGGCCGGTTCGGACTGGGCATCGCAGCATCTTTCATATTGAGCGCCTGCACCACGCCTACCAAGTCGAGCTTCGAAGGCCCCGCCTTCTCCGACGACACACGCAGGCTGGAAAAGCAGATGATGGGGGAAGCGGCTGCGCTGGGAACTGCGCAAGGGGTCGCTGGTGCTGCGGCCTCGATGATACCGATGGGCGCAGGCAGCCTCGTCACCACGACCGCTGGCAGGGCCGCGCGCGATGCCATGATCATTCGTCATGACAAGCTGATGCGCGAACAGGTCGAGCGCGACAACGCCGAGTTCTACAAGCGCTACGGCATCACCGATGCGGACGCTGGGCCAGCCGTGGCAGACCAGAGCGCAGGCGGCCCGAGGCGGTGCCCCCGGCGCGGTATGATCAGGCGCTGCTGAGTTGCGGCACAGAGGTAGCCAGGCCCCTAGCCGGTCGCGAACGGCCGCTTAGAGTGGGCAAGCGGTTAGGTCAGTCCGCCGTCGCCTTTTTCCGCGTCAACCTTTCAAAGCTGCCCAGGATCAGGATGGCCGTTGCAGCGAGACCGACGCACAGGCCCCACCAAACGCCGGTGGGACCCATTGCCTGGCCGAGCGACCATGCTGCCGGTAATCCGATTACCCAGTAGCCGAGCAATGTCAGCCCAAGCGTCAGTCGCGCGCACCCGAGGCCGCGCATGAGCCCGACGCCAATGTTCTGAGAGCAATCGAACAGCTGCAGGACTGCGGCGATGACGAGCAGATGCATCGCAATATTTGTCGTTGCTACACCGTGCAGGCCACCGCCGGCGGAAAACAGGGCAAGGATCGCCTCAGGCGCCAGCAGGTAGACAGCGCCGATCAGCGCCATCGTCGCCAGTCCCAGGCTTACGCCTATCGCGCCGTAGCGGCGGCGCAGGTCATGTCGTCCCGCACCTTGGGCCTCGCTGATCGCCACCGACGTTCCATGCGACAGGCCGATCGCCAGCATGAACGCGATGTAGATGACCTGGTTGACGATGTTATGTGCCGCAAGTGCCGCTTCGCCGAAGGTGCCCATGAACAGCGCGATGGCGACCGTGAAGCCGGCCTCGGAGCCATAGGCGGCGGCAGTCGGCAGTCCGAGCAAAAGGGTGCGCCGCCAGGCATGGCGGTCGAAGCCGAAGAATGCCCGGACAAAGCCATAGGAACGATAGGCGGGTGCACGAAGGATATGGGCGAAAAGGACCGCAAAGCTGACGAGATGCACGATGGCTGCCGTCAGCGCTATTCCGGCCGCTCCCAATTGCGGCAGGCCGAAGGTGCCGGTCGCCAGCCCAAATGCCAGCGCAGCGTTGACGGCGATCGACAGGACGGTGATCGCAAGGACCGGTCCAGGGCGTCGCAATCCGACCGTGAAGCTGCGCAGCGCGTTGAACCACAGGCAGGGCAGGATGCCGAGGCAAGTCGCCAGCAGGTAGATCTGCGCGCTTCGGGCGATGTCGGGCGACTGGCCGAAGAAGACGAGGACCGGTTCGACCTGGGTCATGGCAGCAATCGCGAGCAGGCCGGCGACTGTCGATATCTGCAGGCTGGATGCGGTGTAGCGTGCGATCCTGTCTGTACTGCCGCCGCCGCGCAATTCTTCGGCCACCAGATTGGCAGTGCCGACGGCCAAGCCGACGCCCATCGTGCGCAGCAGGTTGAACAGTCCAATCGCCAGCCCACCAGCGGCGAGTTGGGCCGGCCCGAGCAGGCCCAGGATGACGATCGACGTCGTCGAGATCGCGACCTGGGCAAGCTGTGTGAGGGCCAATGGCACCGCCAGTTCGAGTATGTGGCGGAAATCGCGTACAATCGCAGGCAGGCCCGAAGGCCTGCCTGCGCCAACACCGAGGGAACGCTCGTTCACGCCGTCAGCCAAGGATGCGGGATGCGATTGTACGCGGATCCTCGGCCTTGAAGACGTCAGGGTAGAGGATGGCCGCAGCCTCGTTGATCACCACGCGGCGGGCGATCGGGCCGTGTGATTCGATCCAGTGATCCTTCACGAAGTGGACCTTGCCTTGCTGGACCGCGCGCAGCGACGACCAGATCGGGTTGGTCTCGAATGGGCGGTCGGGGCCGTAGTCATAGACGATGATGACATCGGGATCGGCAACCAGCATGGCCTCGAGGTTCATCTCGAAAGCGGTATTGTCGGGCACCTCGGGCGTTGGGTTCTTACCTGCGACATTGACCCCGCCGAGCGCGGTCAGGATCGAGGCGGTGACGTCGTCCTCGTAGAACGTCCACGGCGCTTCGCCGGAGCCGTAGAAATAGAGGTACTTGATGCCGCGATCCTTGGGCGCCTTGGCAACCAGGGCGTCGAACTCGGCATGATAGTCGGCGACGAGCTTCTCGCCCTCCGCTTTCTTGCCCAGCGCTTCCGCCACCAGCAACAGGTCGCGATCGGCATCGTCAGGGGTTTCGAGCCTGACGGCGAGATAGGGGGCGATCTGCTCCAGCTTGGCCGCATTGGCCTCGGTGTAGCGCTTGATCGCCACGATCAGGTCCGGCTTAGCCTGTGCCAGAAGCTCGAGATTGGGGCTGGCGCGCTGCCCGATCTTGGCCACGCCCTCGAGCTTGTCGAGCAGGTGGTCGGGGTTGCGCCCCTCGACCATGTAGGTGGTGGCCACAGGGGTAAGGCCAAGCGCCAGTGCGACATCCGCGCCGAAATAGGAGATGGCGGCAACCCGCTTGGCATCGTCGGACAGGTTGAGAACGACGTTGCGGTCGTCGGTGATGGTGCGCGATGCGGCTCGTGCGGCTCCTGCCAGCAAGGTGAGCAGGCCGACGGCGGTCGACTGGATCAGGAAGTTCCTGCGATTCATGGCGAAGTCCTTTCAGGATGGCCAAAGGAGGGTGATTTGATCGAACCGGTGGCGACGAACATTGGTGGTTCGTTTTCGCTGCGAGCGATTGTTGCGGAAACGCGGAAGGTCTCGGAAAGCAGGCGTTCGGTCAGGACCACGGCCGGCGCGCCTTGGTCGACGATGGTGCCGCGATCGACGACAACAAGGTTGTCGGCGAACCGCACCGCCTGGTTGAGGTCGTGCAGTGACAGCACCACTGTGATGCCGTGTGTGCGGTTGATCTCCCGCACCAGCTCCAGCACCTCGAACTGATGGCCGATATCGAGAAATGTCGTCGGCTCGTCGAGCAGCAATATCGTCGCCTCGACCGCGAGTGCCATCGAGATCCAGGCCCGCCGCCTTTCGCCACCCGACAAGGTGACGAGCATCCGGTCGGAGAAGCGCGTCATGTCCGTTGCCGCGATGGCCCGGGCAATCGCATCCGTGTCGCTGGCCGTCGCACGCCCGAGCAGGCCGCGATGCGGATGGCGGCCATAGGCGACAAGCTCGGCAACCGTGATCTCGGGCGGATCGATCATCTCCTGCGGCAGGAACGACAGCCGGCGCGCCAACTGCTTGCGAGGCCAGGCAGCGAGAGGCCTGTCATCGAGCTTGACAGTGCCGTTCTCCGGCCGCAGCAGGCCTGCCATGGCTCGCAGCAGCGTGCTCTTGCCGCTGCCATTGGCGCCGATCAAGGCGGTAACGCTGCCCTCGGGCACCGTCAGGTCGATATTCTGCAAGACGGGGCGACGGCCATAGCCGAGGCTGAGATTGCGGCACACAAGTCCGGTCATATCCGCCGTCCCAGAAGCATGAGGAAGATAGGTACGCCGATCAGAGCCGTCACGGCCCCGACCGGGATTTCGGCAGGCGGGGCGACGACGCGGCCAATGAGATCGCCTAGCGTCACCAGGCCGGCGCCGAGCAGGGCGGATATCGGCAGGGACCTTGCCAGGGATGGCCCGACCAGCCGGCGCGCGGCATGAGGCACGATCAGGCCGACGAAGCCGAGCGGGCCGACAATGGCGACCGCCGACGAGGCGAGCACCGTTGCCAGAGCGACGGCCGAAAGCCTGATGGCGCCGACATGGATGCCGAGCGTGCGTGCGGCCTCGTCGCCGATCGACAGCAGGTCAAGCTTGGCCACCATCAGCGGCAGCACGGCGAAGCCGAGCACGGTCCATGGCAGCAGATGCAACGCATGCTCCCACCCACGGGCATAGAGGCTGCCCGAAAGCCACAGCAGCACCGTCTCCATGCGGGTCGACCCCCAGGCGGCGAAGATGCCGAGCCCGAGCGCCTGGAAGGTCAGGCCGACGGCGATGCCGGCAAGCACGAGCCGCAAGGGCGCTGCGCCGCGGCGCCAGGCGATCAGATAGGTCAGCGTCGCGGCCGCAAGACCGCCGGCGAGCGCCACGAAGGGCAGGGGCGCCACCGGATAGGAGGCCAGCTTGCTGCCGTCGGTTGCGCTCCAGTAGACTGTAGCAAGCAGGTAGATCATCACCGCCAGCATCGCGCCGCCCGAAATGCCCAGCACATTTGGGTCAGTCAGCGGGTTGCGGGTCGCCTGCTGCAGAAGATGACCGGCGACGGCCAGATGTGCGCCGACCAGCAGGCCCACTGCGACACGCGGCAGACGGATGTTCCACAAGATGCCGGTGTCGTCTCCGGTGCCGGAGACCAGGGCATGGAAGCTGTTCTGCAGGCCGAGATCGGCCGCGCCGAACAGTGTGGCGAGCAGTGCGAAGACGAACAGCGTCGATGCGGCAGCGACCGCCGTCGGCCAGAAAGGCAGCCTGATCATGCGGTCTTCCTCCAGATCAGGTGGATAAGGAAGGGACCGCCAACAATGGCTGTGAGTACGCCTATCGGCAGTTCGCGCGGTGCGGCGAGCGTGCGAGCCATCGTGTCCGCCGCAAGCAGCGTGATGGCGCCGAGCATGGCCGAGGCCGGAAGCAGAGCTGTGTGCCGGACGCCGACAAGACTGCGGGCGATGTGGGGGACGCAGAGGCCGACAAAGCCGATCGGACCTGCGACGGCGACGACGCCGACCGACAGCACTGTTGCGGTGCTGGCGGCCACGAGCCGCCAGAAGCGGACGTTGAGGCCCAGCGTCTCAGCCGCGTCATCGCCCAGGGCCAGGATGTCGAGTGGCCTGGCAAGCGCTATACAGGCGGCAAGACCGGCCACCGCCCAGGGCAACAGGATGGTCAGGTGCTGCCAGCCGCGCCCGGCAAGGCCGCCGGTGAGCCAGAAAAACACCGACGCAACGGTCGGGCCGGCATGGACCAGCGCCGTGGTGATGCCGGCGGCGCAAAAGAAGGCAACCGCCGACCCGGCAAGCGCCAGCCTGACCGGGGAGAGCCCGCCGGCCGAGGCAATGACCAGGCTTGTTCCGCCTGCAAGCAGGCCTCCGGCCAGGCCGATGAACGGGTGGACGACGGCGGGAACCGAAGGCGCGAAGACGTAGAATACGACGATGGCAAAGCTCGCGCCGGTCAGCACGCCGGTGAGGTCGGGGGAGGCGAGCGCGTTGCGCGAAACGCCTTGCATGACCACGCCCGAGCACGCCAAGGCCGCACCCGCCAGCATCGCCAGCAACTCGCGCGGAATACGCAGCTTCCACAGGATTGCCGCTTCCGGCCCACTTGCGGTTCCGAGCAGGGCGTCGACGACAGCGCGGACCGGGGTCTGCACGCCGCCGACGAACAGTCCAGCGAAGGCCAGACCGACGAGAACGACCATGCCGGCGAGGAGAAGGCTTGCCAGGCCGAGGCGGCCGCGCCCGGCAACATCCCTTGCAACGGCTGCTGCTGCCAGCGACGTCATGACGCCCGGTCGGTTTCGTGGTGACGGCACATCGCGTGCATTGATGGATCGTTTATTGATGAGGACAATATTCAAGTTTTATGGCAAATTGCCCAGACAACCCCGATCTGCAATCGAAAACTTCGCAAGCCGGCATGCAAATAACTCAAGCAGGTCCTTCCAGATTCCCGTCTTTGAACACGCTGCCGGCCTTCGTCGCGGTCGCCCGCACAGGCAGCCTGACACTCGCTTCGGAGGAGCTCTGCCTCACTCCGAGCGCGGTCAGCCGCCAGATCAAGACGCTGGAGGAGGGGCTGGGCACGCCTTTGTTCCAGCGGAGCCACAACGCGATCGCGCTGACCGAGAGCGGACAGCGCTTCCTGGCGCGTGCCAGGGAGGCGCTGGCGCTGGTCGAGACGGGCATGCGCGAGATTGCCCCGCGCCGCAGGGGGCTTGTCGTCCAGGCACCGATCACGCTGACCCAGCGCTGGCTCATTCCTCGGATCGCCTCGTTCCGACAGGACTGTCCCGAAGCCGACCTGTCGTTCCGTTCGCAGCAGAAGCCGGGAAACGAGGTGGCCGACCTGACCATCGGCTACCGGCGTGGGACGGACATGTCTTCGTTCGAAGGCGCGGTCCTGCTCGACCGGACAATCGCCGTCTGCTCGCCGCGGCTCCTGGGCGAAAGGGCTGCCGTTTTGGACGTCGACACGCTTTTGGGCATGCCGGTATTGCTCGACACCGCGGACGCCTGGTCATGGCAGCGATGGTGCGCGGCCGCGGGCGTGGCGTTCCACCCGCGTGCCGGGGCGATGACCTTCGATACCGACGAGGCCGCGATCGACGCCTGCCTGTCGGGGCTGGGCGTCGGGCAGGCCAATCCCGCTTTCGTCGAGGACGAGCTGGCAGGCGGAAGGCTGGTGGCGCTGTGCCCGGCAATTTCGGCACTGGTGGGCGCTTATACGGTGTCCGCAGACAAGCCGTGCCTGCTTGGAACGCAGTTCATGTCGTGGCTGTATCGCGCCTAGTGTGTTTCCGCTTTTCTTCGAATCTGGCGGCGTGGCGTCGGGAAGTGGCCGGGCTGTCATCCGGCGGTCGCGGTTGGGCGCTAGGGCAAGTGGAGCTTGAACCACGGACCGTCAGCGATGCGCACAGTTTCCCTTTCCCCTGAACTGCTTGCCTATTCCGGGGGGCGCAATGCGGCCCCGCCGCCGCATCTCGGCACGCGCTACCTCAGGACCGGCGGCTTCCTGCCCGAGCCCGGCAACACCATTGTCTGCCACGTGACGAAGGGGTCGTTGACGCAGGAGATACTGGTCGAGGCGCGCGACAAATATCTCGCCATGCCCGAAGCCCAGCAATTCGTTTTCACGCCGATCACCAGTTTGCACATGACGCTGTTCCAGGGCATCATCGAGTATCGCCGTAAGCCCGGCTTCTGGCCTGAGGGCATCGCTCTCGACGCGCCGGTCGACGAGATGACCGACATCATGGCCGAGCGGCTGGAGACGCTGCCCGTCTTCGAGCCATTCCAGGTCGAGGTGACGCATGCGCGGCCGTCTGGCCTGCTGGTCGATGGCGCGAGCGAGCGTGACCGCAAGGCAATGCGCGCCTGGCGCGACGCACTCGCAGACCTGCTCGGTTACCGCCATCCAGATCATGACGACTATCCGTTCCACATCACCTTCGCCTACGCCATCGACTGGCTGGACAACGACGCGCTGCCGCGCTGGCAGGTCATGCTGGACGAGGTTGCCGGAGATATCAGGCGGAAGATGCCGATCCTTGAACTCGACCCGCCGGCCTTCTGCTCGTTCGAGGACATGAACCATTTTTGCGAACTGCTGGTGTTTGAATAGCCTATGCGTTTGCCGAGGCAATGGCTCGGCCGCGAGCGTGGCGCCTCGAATGGCCTCTCTGCTGTTTGCGGTTCGACGGTGGTGGTTATCGTCTCTTGCTCTCGGGCGGCCTATCAAACATAGGCTGTCGCCGGCGGGGCTCTCAAAGCCATCCGGCGAAGAAGCGACAAAGGATGAACAGATGCTAGAAAGAATAAACCCCGATACCAGGTGGAGCGACGCTGTCGTCGTTGGGAACCTGATTTTCGTCGCTGGCCACACTGCAGAGAAGACGCGAGGCCAGTCGGTTCGCGAACAGACGGAAGAGGTCCTTCAGTTACTCGATGAGACGCTGGCTCAGGCCGGGGTGACGAAGAGGAACCTCGCCATGGTGCAGATTTATCTGGCGGATATGTCGAACTTCGACCTGATGAACGAAGCTTGGGATCGATGGGTCATCCCCGGAGAAGCTCCGGCGAGGGCAACGGTCGAGTCCAGGCTCGCTTATCCTGATCTCGGCGTTGAAATCACTGCAGTCGCATCCCGGTAGAGGAACTGCCAGGCCGCTGCGGCCGTGACGGCGTGAGGCCCACCGACCGCGCGGGAAAACTGGTGGATCGGGCACGAGTGCCTTTGTGACGGCATGGATCCGAGGGTTTCCACGACGTCGCCGCGCGCCTGCTTTGCCCGGGGATGACGAAGGTGCGGGGCGTTCGCCTGTCGTGCAGGAGTGCCGGGACTTGCTCCTTGGAGGACGTGGCGGTCAGTGCCTCCACCGTCCACGGCTCGTGACGATCTCCCTGGATGGCGACGCAACCAAGGTTGTGTCAGTGATGCTGTCCGCTGTCTCAAGGGGTGGTCATGCTAATGCCTTAGCCTGGACAAAACATCTGCCGGGCCAGGAAACACTCGCTCCGCTTCCATCACACGATCCCGGCCATTCTTCTTGGCGGCATAGAGGTTCTTGTCGGCCTCCAGAAGGAGATCCTCCAGGCCCAGGCCTGTGCGGTGGATGGAAATGCCGATGCTGACGCTGACCTGGTGGTCGCCAATGCCTGCGCAACTTGCCACCTGGTGGGCTTTCAGCCGTAGGGCTTCGGCGGTCCGAAGTGCTGCCGAACGATCGGCTCCGACCAGAAAGACCGCGAACTCCTCGCCGCCCAGTCGCGCGACCAGGTCTTGTCCGCCAACGCTGGACTTCATGATTGCGCCCAGTTCCAACAGGACGACGTCCCCCGTAGCGTGACCGTATGTATCGTTGATCGACTTGAAGTGGTCCGCGTCGATGAACAGGAGGCATCCGGCCGAGCCTGAGCTGCTCTGGATGGTCTGCCGTACCTGGTCGAAGAAAGTCTTCCTATTGGAAAGTCCGGTCAGGTCGTCAGTCCGCGCGGCCCGGTCCAGCTTTTCCGCCATCGTTGTCAGCCTCGCCTGCTGGTTCATCACGAAGAAGGCCAGAGGGAAGGCGACGACGACAACGATCAGGGTCGTCAGCAACAGGTCGAGCAAGAGGCGATCGGAAAAGAACATTCCGTAGAAGATCAAGGTGAGCAGGTCGGCTCCCAGGATCGCCGCGACGACCAGGATGCAGCTCTGCTTTGGAACGCTGAGCTTCCCAAAACGCCTGACGATTTCTTCGGTTCGGAACATGCCATGCCACTGATTGAAGGTGCTGCAGTCTAGTCCGTGACAGGTAAAGATTTCGGTGGTGCTGCCGATGATGTTTTCGTCGAGCGTGCGGTACTCAATCAACGCGCTGCAATGTATGTTGATGGTCGAGGCGGCTGCACTGGCTCAGCCTAAGCGCGCGCACCTGGAACTTACGCTCCAGGTCTGGTCACGTCCCCATTGTGGGCGTGACCCGAAGTTGCCGGCATCACAAGCTCGTCTGATTGGATCATGCTCGCAGCATTCACCGTGCATCGTCCCGACTCCCCACTGCGCAGCCGGCCTTGTCACGGCGGCTGGGCGAAGTCGAGGCGGAACTTGCGGGCTTCTGTTCGAGCGGGCGCCAAACGAGGGTTATCCCACCGTCATGGGAACGCACTTCCTGAAGGATACGGTTCATGTGATGACCGTGCTCGACAGCGCAATCCACAACTCGACCTGAACAGAGACATGGAGGCGACCTATCGCCGGCTCGGTTTCAACAGCGCCTCGATCACCTATCCGGCGCTGGTCCGGGCGTCGAGCAGACCACCCCCGCCTTCGTCGGGGACAAGCTCGGTGTGCGCTTTGTTGGGAGGCTTACACGACGCTCCGGGCGCTGGCCGCCGGCTTCCCTATCTGGGGGCGCCGTGCTAGCCCTGCGACAGGGATAACCGAAACCAAGCTCGAAACCCGACTGGCAATTGCAGCCGGTTAGCGGATCGGGCGTCGTCCACCGCGGCTGGCTGACAGCAATGGGGACGTGGTCTTGAACTTCCGGATTTTCCTGCTCGCCCTGGCGACTTTTGTCACGGGCACAGCCGAAAACATCATCGTTGGCATCCTGCCCGACATTTCATCCGGCCTCGGCATTTCCCGGGGTCTCGCTGGCCAACTGACGTCGGCGTTTTCGGTAACCTTCGCGGTTGCCGCGCCCGCCGTGCTGCTGCTCACCAACAGGTTCGAGCGCAGGCTGGTGTTTCTGGGCGCGATGGGCGTGTTCGTTGCCGCCAGCCTCCTGGCCGCGTCGAGCCCTGGTTACGCATTCCTGTTCGCCGCCAGGATCGGCATGGCACTGGCCAGCGCGGCCGTCTGCGTCGTCGCCACCATGATGGCGACCGAACTGGCCGGGCCCGAGATGCGCGGACGGGCAATCGGGGTGATCTTCATGGGCATCAGCGGCTCGCTCGTGCTCGGCGTGCCCGCAGGCATGTTCGTCAGCGGCCATCTTGGCTGGCGGTCAGTGTTCCTGCTGCTGGCGTTGCTCGCCGCGCTCGTCCTTGTCCTGAGCTGGGTCGTCATGTCCAGGACTGGCATCAGCGCCGGCAAGGCGCCCGGCTACCGCAAGCATCTTTCGTCATGGAATCTGGTCGCGGCCCAACTGGTCTCGGTCACCATGATCGGCGGACATTTCACGCTGTTTGCCTATTTGGCGCCGTATCTGCTTGATATCGCTGGTTTTGCCCAGGGCGAACTCTTCCTGGCCTTCCTCGCATTTGGCATATCCGGCGTGACCGGGGGGCATCTGGGTGGCCGGTTGGCTGACCTTTTTTCGCCAGGCAAGGCGCTCGTCATCACCACCGTCGCCTATCTCGCAGCCCTGGCCGCCATCCCGGCAGCCCTGGAGCAACCCGTGATCCAAGTTGTCGTCCTGATGGTCTGGGGATGCATCAGCTGGATGATTTCCCCAGTCGTCCAGGGCTTCCTCATCGCCGAAGACCCCGAGGGCAGCGAAGCGGGCATCGGCCTGAACTTCTCAGCCATGCATATCGGCGTCGGGCTTGGAACGGCACTGGGTGGTGTAGCGGTGGATTGGGACCTGCTGGAGACGCTCCCGTGGCTCGGGGCGGGACTTGCGGTTCTCGCGGTCGGACTCAGTGTGGTGGCGACGCGGAGCCGGATTCGTCCAGTCTGCTCGATGCCCTGAATTTGCAGGGTGCTGGAAGGCCTCGCCACTTCCGTAGACAAGGGGCGGGTTTCCCAGTTCGCCTATGTTCGGCCCCTGGGTGCTGGCAACCCTGTGCATGCGCTTGAACAGACCTTACGCCGCCGGTGCCGCTGTCCCCTTCAATGCAAATCGCGGCGTGTCGCTTGCGTGGTCGTGGACCGTCCAGTCGACGGAGTTGGCTCCGACGCGGAAGACCGCGGTCGCCAGCGTGTTCTCGTGGTCGGGGTCGTCGGGCTGCTCGCGATAGATCGGCAGCGGCGCGATGACCTTGTCCTGCAGGACGCGGAGCGGATCGACCGTTGTGGATGCTCCGTCGAGAAGGGCGTCGCCGCGCTGCTGACGTGAGAGGGAGGAGTCGGTGATGACCTGCCGTTCATTCCTGGCATCCTCGTGGATGAGATGGTTGGCATGGCACTGGGGGCGATCAACAGCAATGACGCTGCAGTTTTTGTCAGTGAACTCGACGCTGAGAAGGCGGCGATCGCCCTGCTGGGCGAGGGTCATGTGGAAGGCGCCAGCGCGTTCGCTGGTCCTGACCAGGTGGACCGCCTCGTCGAGCGTGCCGCAATCGAGCAGGGCGCGGCCGAGAACCATGCGCGGCAGGCCATCGCCGATCCCGCGCGAGCGGATATTGTTGACCGCCTGGACGAGGCCAGCCTCGGTGACGGCGAAGGTATGGCCGGGGATCGAGGCCGGATAGACGAAGCTCGTGAAGGCTCGGCCGCTTTCCGGGCGAATCCGGGCAAGCGCGCAGTGACCGCGAAAGCCCGGATCGCCGTCTTCGTTGTGGGCAACGACAGGTTCCACGCCGGGGATCTGTACCGTGGTGCAGCCGTCGGGTGCGAAAGCCCAGACGTCTCCTCGGCAATTCCACAGGAAGACATCGTCGAAGGGCAGGTCGAGGCCGCTGGCGAGCCCTTGCAGTTCCGCCCAATGGACAGGGAAGCACGCCTCGACCGACGCGCGCATGGAGGCAACGCGCGGGTCGTCTCTGCGGGCCATGACCGAAGCCCAGGCGTGGCCGATGAGGAGATGGCGATGGGCGATCTCGCGGCCGAAACGGCCGAGCTGGGCGCCCACGTCGTGCGGCGCGCCGGCGATGTCGATGAAGCCCAGCCTGGTTTCAGTGGACATGCTGCAAGAACTCCCGCAGGCGGGGATTTTCAGGATTGGCGAGCAGGGCGGCGGGATTGCCGTCTACGGAGATCTTGCCATCTTCCATGAAGATCAGCCGCGTTCCGACCTGGCGGGCGAAAGCCATCTCATGCGTCACCACGATCATCGTCATGCCTTCCTCTGCCAGCGACTGCATGACGCGCAGCACCTCGTGGCGCAGTTCCGGGTCGAGCGCGGAGGTCGGCTCGTCGAACAGCATCAGCTTGGGTTTGACGGCCAGAGCTCGGGCGATCGCCACGCGCTGCTGCTGTCCGCCCGAAAGCTCGGACGGATAGTGATGGCCGCGCTCCGCAAGGCCGACTTTGGCGAGCAGTGCCCTGGCCTGTTCCAGCGACTCGGCCCGGCCGACGCCCCGGACGCGGCGAGGGCCGAAGGCGACATTTTCCAGCGCCGTCATCTGCGGGAAGAGGTTGAACTGCTGGAAGACCATGCCCGCTTCCTGGCGGATCATCCGCACCTGCGAGCGGCCGGCCTTCACGCTGATGTTGTCGACGACAAGATCGCCGCCATTGATGTCCTCCAGCGCGTTGATGCAGCGGAGCAACGTCGACTTGCCGGAACCGGAGGGGCCGATCAGCACCACCACCTCGCCCTTGTCGATGTTGAGGTCGACTTCGCGCAATACCACGACCGAACCGAAGGTTTTCGTGACGTTTCGAAATTCGACGATGCTCATAGAATCCGCATCCTCTTTTCGGTGACGCGCAGGATCAGCGTCATGGTGCCGGTCATCAGCAGGTAGAGGATCGCCACCGCGCTCCAGATTTCGACGGCGCGGAAGTTGGCGGCCATGATCTCCTGACCTTGGCGGGTGAGTTCGCCGACGCCGATAACGATGAACAGCGAGGTGTCCTTGAGGCTGACAATGAATTGGTTGCCGAGCGGCGGGATCATGCGGCGGAAGGCGACCGGGCCGATGATGTAGACCAGCACCTTCCACATCGGCAAGCCGAGCGCGAGGCCTGCCTCCTTCAATCCCTTATGCACGGAGAGGAAGGAGCCGCGCACGATCTCAGCGATGTAGGCGCCCGCGTTCACGATGATGGCGGTGACGGCCGCGGTCATCGGATTGACGCGGACATCGGCCAGTACCGGAAGGGCGAAATAGATGAACATCACCTGGACGACGATCGGCGTGCCGCGGATCAGCTCGACATAGGTGAAGGCGATGGCGTTGAGCAGCGCATTACCGTAAGCGCGCATCAGACCCGCGACAAAACCGACGATGAGGCCGCCCACCAGGCCG
This sequence comes from Aminobacter sp. MET-1, assembly GCF_026521175.1. Classification (NCBI taxonomy): domain Bacteria; kingdom Pseudomonadati; phylum Pseudomonadota; class Alphaproteobacteria; order Hyphomicrobiales; family Phyllobacteriaceae; genus Aminobacter; species Aminobacter sp. MET-1. The sequence goes on from NZ_JAMSHL010000002.1 coordinate 213,093, forward strand.
GCGATGGTGATGAGGATGGTAAGGCGCGCGCCGCTCAGCAGTGCGGGCATGGCCTCGCCGATGACGGACCAGTCGAATTCCATGGATTGGCTCCCCGGTGAGAGGAGAGCGCGCCAGCCGTGCCGGCGCACTCGGGCTAGAGCATCAGAGCTTCGGCTCCGTGCCGAACCACTTCTTGTAGATTTCGGTGTAGCGGCCGTCCTTCTTCATGTTGGCGAGCGCGGTGTTGACTTTGGCGACCAGTTCGCTGCCCTTCGGAAAGCCGATGCCGTATTGATGGGCCATCATCTGCTCGCCGACTGCCTTCACCTTGCCGCCGCCTGCGGTCTTTACGTAATAGAGCACGTTCGGCGTGTCGTGCATGGCGGCGTCGACCCGGCCCGTCTGCAGTTCCAGATAGGCATTGTCGATGTTGGGGAACTGGCGCAGCTCCGTGTCCTTGAAGTGCTCCTTGGCATAGTCAGTCGCCGACGTGCCGGTCTTGGTGGCGAGAATCTTGCCCTTGAGGTCATCCGCACCCTTGATGGTGCTGTCCGTCGGCACCATCAACAGGAAGCCGCTGTCATAATAGCCGTCGGAAAAGTCGATGGCCTTCTTGCGCTCATCCTTGATGGTGATGCCGGCGAGCGCCACATCCACCTGCTTGGTCTGGAGGGCGGGAATGATGCCGTTGAAGTCCATCGGCTGCAGCGTGTAGGTGACGCCGATTTCCTTGGCGATGGCATCCCACATGTCGATGTCGAAGCCGACATACTTGTCGCCTTCCTTGAATTCGAAAGGCACGAAGGCGGTGTCGGTGGCGACCACCAGGTCCTCCGCCCGCGCCGGTGCAAGGGCGATGGCGGTGGCGAAGGCGGCAAACAGAATAGAACGCAGTTTCATGTCAGTTCCCCTTTTGCTTGGTTATGCGTGCGGAAGAGCGTTCGTCGCGGCGTCGATGGCGTCGCCCAGCCGGTCGACGATGCTGCCGATACCGGCGCGATCGACGATGAAGGGCGGGGCGATGAGCACGTGGTCGCCGAGACGGCCGTCGATAGTGCCGCCCATCGGATAGACCATCAGTCCCCGCGCCATGGCTTCCTTCTTGATGAGGGCGTTGAGCTTGAGCTTCGGATCGAATGGCCGTTTGCGGGCACGGTCGGCGACGAGTTCGACCCCGCGAAACAGGCCGCGCCCGCGGATGTCGCCGACATGATGATGGTTGCCGAGGCGCTCGGTGAGCTGGCTCTCCAGCTCCGCCCCCATGGTGACCACGTTGGCGAGCAGGTTGTCACGCCGGATGACCTGCTGAACGGCGAGGGCGGCGGCCGCCGCCATCGGATGACCCATGTAGGTATGGCCATGCTGGAAGAACCCGGAGCCGTTCGCGAAGCCGTCGAAGATCCTGTCGGAAAGCAACACCGCGCCAACCGGCTGGTAGCCGCCGCCGAGCCCCTTGGCGATCGTCATCAGGTCGGGCGACACACCGTCCTGCTCGCAGGCGTGCAATGTGCCGGTGCGGCCCATGCCGCACATCACCTCGTCGAGGATCAGCAACACGCCGTACCGGTCGCAGATGGCGCGGATGCGCTTGAAGTAGTCGGCGACCGGCGGAACGGCACCGGCGGTGGCGCCCACCACGGGTTCGGCCACGAAGGCGATGACCTGGTCCGCGCCGAGTTCTAGGATCTTGTCCTCCAGCTGCTGCGCGGCGCGGGCGGCATAGGCCTCGTCGCTCTCGCCGGGCTGCTGCAGGCGATAGGCATAACAGGGGTCGATGTGATGGGTTTCGATGAGCAGCGGCCTGAACTGGGCGCGGCGCCATTCATTGCCGCCGGCGGCAAGTGCGCCGAGCGTGTTGCCGTGATAACTCTGCCGGCGCGCGATGATGTGGCGGCGCTGCGGCTCGCCTTTCTCGACGAAATACTGCCGCGCCATCTTCAGCGCCGCCTCGACCGCTTCCGACCCACCGCTGACGAGATAGACGTGGCTTAGCCCGGCCGGCGCGTCCTCGATCAGGAGATCGGCCAGCGCCTCGGCGGTCTCGGAGGTGAAGAAGCCGGTATGGGCATAAGCGAGCCGGTCCAGCTGTTCGTGCAGGGCGGCAAGGACGGCTGGATGGGCATGGCCGAGGCAGGAGACCGCAGCACCACCCGAGGCGTCGATGTAGGCCTTGCCCTCGGCATCGAAGAGCTCGATGCCCTTGCCGCCGACCGCGACGGGCAAGCGGGAATGAATGGCGCGGTGCAGGATACGGGTCACGGGCGCTTCATCCTTGTCTTGAGGTGGACGTTGAGGGCGGCGGATTGACGATCGACGCCGGCAAGTGCCGCGCTGGCCGCATCTCCTGCCTGTCCCGCGACCAGAGCGCCCAGCACCTCGGCGACGACGAAGGCCGGCGACATGGTGTGCAGGAAGGACGGGCTTTCGGTCGGCACGACGACGGTGCAGGCGGCAAGCTGGGCGAGGGGGGCGACGGGGCTGTCGGTAATGGCGATCAGCGGCACGCCCGCTTCGCCGGCATAGTCGGCGATCTCGATCGTCTGGCGCGTATAGGGCAGCACGCTGACGGCGACCATCACGTCGTCGTCCGTGGCGACGCCGAGCGCATCCGCACCGATGCCGCCGACGGCATCCAGCATGGTCGAATGCTTGCCTGCGAGCGAGAGGATGTAATGCAGGTGCCAGGCCGGCGAGTGACTGGAGCGCAGGCCGAGGCAATAGATGCGCCGCGCTGCGCTCAGCCGTCCGGCCGCCTCGACCAGGGCGTCGAGCGTGGCCGGCTGCGCCAGCTGGCTGACCTGCGTGGCGATGCCGCCGAGCATGTCGGCCGCCAGGGCATGCTCGCCCTTGAGCTTCTGGCTCTTCGCCTGCGCCCCGACGCGGCCTGCGAATCCCGTCACGTTGCCGCGCATCGCGTCGGCATATTGCTGGCGGATATCCTCGTAGCCGGCGAGGCCGAGATGCTTGGCAAGCCGGGTCATGGTGGCGGGCTGGACGCCAGCATGCCGTGCCTGCTCGCGCATGGACAGCAAGGCGACGTCACGAGGTTGGTTCAGGATGTAGCGCGCGGCCGCCTGCAACTGCTCCGACATCGTGTCGAAGGCCTGGACGATCGTGTCTGCGAGAGGACCGGTTTGCATGGGATTCGATTACACCCTTCATTGGTGGTTTGCAACATATGTTTCAATGATGTAATGATATGATCCATATGAATCATATATGAGGAATGCGGATGGCCGACCTCTATAGCCAGCATCGGGTGGCGATTGCAGTGGCGCCGAACGGTGGGCGCCGGACCAGGGCCGATCATCCGGTCATTCCGCTGACACCGGCAGAACTCGCACGCACCGCCGCCGCGTGCCTGGACGCTGGCGCGGCGATGATCCATGTCCATGTCCGCCGCCCCGACGGCGGCCACTTGGTCGATGCCGACGCCTACCGGCAGGCGATTGACGCGATCCGCAAGGAGGTCGGCGACAGGCTGGTCATCCAGATCACGACGGAAGCGCTCGGCATCTATGCCCCGGCCGAGCAGATAGCCGTGCTGAAGGCCGTGCGACCCGAAGCCGCCTCGCTGGCGCTGCGCGAACTCGCCCCGGACGAGGCCGCCGAGCCGGCCTTCGCCGAGGCGCTTGCTTGGATGAGGCGGGAAGACGTGCTGCCGCAGATCATCCTCTACGACCCAGCCGAGGCCGTGCGCCTCGCAGCGATGATCCGGCGCGGCCTGGTACCCTGGCCGGACATCCCCGTGCTCTACGTGCTCGGCCGCTACACCGTGTCCCAGACATCTGTGCCCGCCGATCTTCTGCCCTTCCTCGCGCCGGATGGGCCGCGCTTCTCCCATTGGAGCGTTTGCGCCTTCGGCAAGCACGAAGCCGCCTGCGTCACCGCCGCAGCACTCCTCGGCGGCCATATCCGCGTTGGGTTCGAAAACAACCTGCATCTGCCGGACGGCACCTTGGCGCCTTCGAACGCCGCGTTGGTCGCGACAGTCGCAAGATCCGCTCGCGCTCTCGGCTTGGAAACATGCGCCGCAGCCGAACTCCGCGCCGGGTCGCTGTCAAGCTCGCCTCCGCCACCCAGTAGTCGGTAGGCATCTCGTGCTGTTTGTCTATCTGGCGTCGTTTGCCTGAAGCAGCCCGCGATCCTCGCTGTCGTCCTGATGATTGGATGATTTCCCCAGTCTTCCAGAGCTTCCGCATCGCCGAAGGCCCCGAAGGTGGCGAGACGGGCATCGGCCTGAACTTCTCCTCGATGCGCGTCGGCGTCGGGTCGGAACGGCATTGGGTGGCGTAGCGGTGGATTGGGAGGCTCTGCGGGTGCTGCCGTGGATGGGGCGTGCTTGCGGCTCTTGCTGTCGCGCTCAGCGGGGGGCTGCCGGAGAGTGAGGCTGCTTGAATGCGCAACCCTTTACATATCAGCTTCGATTCAGGTGTCAGGCAGTGCGGTAAAATGCGTGGCAGCGCCCGAAGTGTCAGGTCGAGGCCGCAACACCTACGATCCTGGGATCGGGTAGGCGATCAGGCGAAAGTCCCGGTGCAATTCCTTGTCTATGACAAAGCTCCCATGGTTCCACCCGCGGTTAGATTTCATTCTACCCCGCACCTGTTCAGCGCCTAGAACCTGTAAGTCATTCCCAGGACAGGCCCGGACAGGCGGGTATCGAAGACATGGCCGTCATGATCGTAATCAACGTCGAGCACCTTGTAGCCGAGCGAGGCGGAGAAGTGTTCGTTGATGACATAATTGGCAGTCGCAAGCACCGACCATGTGAGCTTCGACCCGGCGCCAAAACCGCCGATGTCCGCCTGAGCTTGCAAGGAGAGTTTTTCCGTCACGGGCAGGAACGCGCGTGCGCCTATCACCGGGTCCACCCAGCCGAAGTTCTCGCCATAACTACGGGTCACACTGCCGCCGCCGAGCCCCACAGTGAGCGTCACATCATTAGAGATGTGCCAGAAACGCGCGCCGGCGAGTGCGTCGAGTGTGAAACCCGGTGTGTCGACGACACGATAGCCACCCTGCAAGGTCGCCGTGAACTGCTTCGTGTCGACCTTGGCATCCACACTTGTGCCGGCGGGCACCACGATGCCGCCCGGAAGCTGGAATGTCGGCAATGGCCCGGCGCCGTGGCTATCGGTCGTGTCGACATACATGATGTCACCGGAGAAGACGAACCGGTCGTGGCGTCCCCACACATTGACGAAGCCGCCGAAGTTGAGGTTATCCAAAACGTCCGAGAATGACTTCTCCACGCCGATGGACGGGCCTTGGCGGAACGGCGATATGTTTCCTTTAAGGCCGGCAGCCCACATATAGGGCGAAATCTGCAACGCCCAGTTCCGGCTTTCGGCGAGAGCTGGTGTCGCTTCTTCTGGTCGGGCAGGAAGCACATCGGCTGCATATCCTGCCTGAGTGCTGCATAGGCCCAAGACAACGGCAACTGCAAATCTGTTCAATGATGCCCCCTCAGGCTCCAAGTGTATTCTTGTGGATACGTCCATCCTTCATGACGAGCTTCAGCGTCCGCTCGGGATCGGCGATCAAGGAGATGTCATCGAGCGGATCGCCGTCGATCACGAGAAGATCGGCATAGGCGCCCGCCTCGATCACTCCGAGCTTTCCTGGATAAGGATTGCGCGGCCCGGAAAGACCTGCAAGTTCGGCATTGCCGCTTGTCAAAAGCCGCAACACCTCGGCGTTGTCGTACCACCGCGCAAATTTGGCCAGTTGCTTGCCTTGTGTTGCCGTGCCCTTCGGGTTGAACAAAATGTCTGTGCCCAGCGCCATCTTGACCTTATGCTTGCGTCCCAGTTCGACTGCCCGGGCAGTTCCATCCGCAATCATCTGCTGGTGCGTGCGCTGCTCGGGAGAGGCATAGGTGTTGGCATCTTCATCGGCAAGAAACGGCTGGATGCTCCACCAGGCGCCCGAATCCGCGATACGCTTCACCGTCTCCTCGTCGGCAAGCTGGCCGTGCTCAATCGACTTCACCCCGCACGCGAGCGCCCGCTGGACTGCGGCGGACGTATACGCATGGATGCAGACATATGTGCCCCAGTCGGTTGCAGCTGCCACAGCCGCCTTCATCTCGGTTTCGGAATACTGAAGCGCATCGATAGGGTCATAGGCGGAGGCGACACCGCCGCCACCCATGATCTTGATCTGGCTGGCACCGAGCATGAGTTGCTCGCGGACACGGCGCAGCACCTCCGCCTCGCCGTCGGCGATCGCCGCAATACCCGCCGTTTCCGTTATGTTGAGATCGGTTTGAGGAGTGCGTGGCAGCTCGGTGCGTATACGGAAATCGCCATGCCCGGAGGTCTGCGAGATCATTGCTCCGGAGGGATAGATGCGCGGCCCTGGTATGCGCCCCTCATCGATGGCGCGCTTCAGTGCAAATGATGGTCCCCCGACATCCCGGACCGTCGTGAAGCCACGCAGCACCGTGCGCTCAGCCTCTTGTGCTGCGATCAAATGGACGTACGGAATGTCGGCGGTCATGGCCACCATTTGAGAAATGCCTGCGAGGATCGAATGCCAGTGTGCATCGATCATCCCAGGCATCAGCGTACGGCCGCCGCAGTCTATGGTGTCGGCATCTGAAACTGCGTCGCTTGCAGGGACAAGTGCCTTGATGAGCCTGCCATCGATCAAGAGGCCGTGGGCTTCGACCAGCTTGGATGTCATGCCGTCGAAGATCTTGACGTTGCGAAGCAGGACTGGCTTGCCGGACTGTGCGAAGGCAGGGACCGCAGCACCAAACATCGGAGCTGCGAGAACTCCAGCGACTGCCTTCAAGACGGAACGACGGGAAAGACCCTTGTCAACGCGCGTGAGTAGCTGCTGAGCCTGTGGAGTATGGCACGCGCAGGTCCAACCGTGGGCAAGGTGTTGATATTTCTGACCGATCCGCAACAACGGCGCGCCCCTCCTTGCCGCTATGATTTCGCGAGCACATCAGATGTTTGCTTCAGGTTCAAGCCTTAATCCGGAATAGCCAACCCTGGCGGCCAACGGAAAGTGACAGTCGAAAGCGCAATGGCTGACGGATGCCCGCGAGCCAATGTCGGCCGCCAGGATGCTGAACGCGTAGTAGAGTGTCCCGTAACCGATGATCTGCGTAACGCCGAGGGCGACGATCGGCGAACGCTCGGCAGTCATATGGATTTCAGGCTCACTCGCTTCTCCAGCTTGGCAAGGCTTTCCTTGCGCTCGCTGTAGCGGTCGGTGAGATGGTCCGAGATGCCACGGGTCAGCAGCGTGAACTTCATCAGGTCTTCCATCACATCGACGACCCGGTCGTAGAAGGAGGATGGCTTCATGCGCCCGCCTTCGTCGAATTCCTGCCACGCGTTGGCGATGGAGGATTGGTTCGGGATGGTCACCATGCGCATCCACCGACCGAGGATTCGTATCTGGTTCACGGCATTGAAGGACTGCGAGCCACCGGAAACCTGCATGAGCGCCAAGGTCCGTCCCTGTGTTGGCCGGATGGCCCCGCCCGGCAGAGGTATCCAGTGTAGTTGATCGTCACTCCGTGTTCGAATACTGAACGTAGGTCTTACCCACCGCGGTCGTTCTCCTTGCAAGTGCGCCGGAGGCTGCGTGCGAGGAGGTACTTGACCGCGCGTGGCAGAGCTTTGCAAGCGAGGCACCCAGCAGCTTTGACGCACGTCAATGCGCCCTAGCCTGGATGTGTCACTGGTTGCTCAACTTGGAGCACCCAAATGGCCTACAACAGTGTTCTCCTGCACCTTGATATCGACGGTCCCATTCGGCCTCGGGTCGCGTATGCAAAATCCGTGGCTCTGATGTTCGACGCAGATCTTATTGGTTTTTGCGCCGCCGAGCCTCGCTACGTGATGCGCCTTGGCGAGAGCAATATGGCCGTTGCTGACGAGCTGAAGCGCCAGTGCGAAGCCATCGAAGCTAGCCTCGCCGCAGCGAAAGCGGAATTCGTTCGCGAAACTGAAAACAGCAAGCGTGCCAGCTGGCGCGGATTGATCGGCAATCCAACCAAGTTGCTCGCGATTAACTGTCGAGCGGCAGACCTCATTATTTCTGGGCCCCAGCCCGACTTTCCACTCGATACGTCCCGCAGCGTTGATCTGGGGACGCTACTCCTGTCTTCTGGACGTCCAGTACTGCTCGCGCCATTTGATTTCCAACTTCCAAAGGCCGAGGCCATCCTGATTGGCTGGAAAGATACACGTGAAGCACGTCGTGCGATTGTCGATGGCTTACCGTTCTTGACTGCGGCATCACGAGTACACGTTGTTACTGTCGATAAGAATACGCCGGCGACCCGGGCAAGCATCGATGACGTTGTTGCTTACCTGGCCAGGCATGGCATCAAGGCATTCAGCGAGATCGTTGATGTTGGTGGCGCGAATGAAGCCGAGGCCCTAATGGAGGCCGCGTCGGAATTTGGAGCTGACCTGATTGTGTCCGGGGCATATGGGCACAGCCGCCTCAGTGAATGGGCCTTTGGCGGGGTCACCCGTACCTTGCTTCGGGGCAAATCGGTCAATCGGCTGCTATCGAACTGAAAACCGGATACGGGGACTAGCAATGCCCGATCTCGAGTTTGTGACGTTGGTGACGAGGCCCTTTGCATTCGCCTCGAAGAGCTGTGCGCCCTCACAACTTGAGGATGCTCTAACGTCTAGTTTCGAGAAACTCTACCATACCCTGTCGTCCAACATGGTTGTTCCTGCTGGCCTCCCCGTCGTTCACTATCGCGAGATTGGTGAACAGAAGATCTCTTTCGACGCAGGATTTCCAATACGTGAGGATCAGTTCAGGATCTTGAGAGGGTCGGGATTGGGACTCGGCGCAACAGCGGCCGGAGAAGCCGTCAAGGTGGCGAACAGAGGGTCTGGCGAGCAACTGCATCTCATGCACGCGAGGATGCTTCAAGCGATTCAGGGTGGCGGACTGAAGGCGGCCGGCGACCTATGGGAATTCTATCTCGATCCGCCAGTTTCGGTGGGTGAGAATGTCACAGAGGCAGTGTGGCCGCTTCGCGATAGCGCCTGATCGCGGCCAGGTTCTGTTGCAACCAATTTGACGTACATCAATGTTGTCTAATGTTTCAGGCGTATTGTTTTGGGATATCGCCATAGACAGCTTCGGAAGAATGAACGCGGCGCAGTTTGTGCGAAGATCCCTGGTGTCTGCAGGCGATTGGTCAACGTTCAAGAGGATCAATTCCATGACTGACACATCGACCAAACTTCCAGTGAAAGCGGAAAAGGGAGCTTCCCCGGAGCCGCGCGGCAACGGCTGGAGCCCATTTGAAACCTTGCGCCGAGAAGTCGATCGTCTCTTCGATGATTTCCATCCTTTCGGCTGGCGTGGGTCATTTCCTAGGCTACCGGAGCCGCGCACTTCTTTCGAAGGAAGTTGGCCACTGGCTCCTGCGATGGACCTGGTCGAAAAGGAGAAAGAATACGAAATCACCGCCGAGATGCCGGGTGCCGACGAGAAGAACATCGACATCAAGGTCACCAACCACCTGCTGACCATCAAGGGCGAGAAGAGCGAGGAAAAGGAGGAAAAAAAGAAAGACTATTTCCTCTCGGAACGTCGCTACGGTTCGTTTCAGCGGTCCATTCAGATTCCTGACGGAATCGATCCCGACAAGATCGAAGCCACCTTCTCGAAAGGCATCTTGACTGTCAGGCTGCCGAAGACCGCGGAAGCTCAAAAGCCCGAAAAGACAATCACGGTGAAGACCGCATAGGGCCCGCCACACCGAGTGTCGGCGTGTTTGTAGCGCCGGCACCTCCGCCCGGAGATGTCCCGATGGTAGCCGAAAACGTCAAGCTTCGGTTGGGTCCCAATCCTGAAGCGAGCGTGCGCGCCCTGAGGCAACTGGGCTTTCTGACGACGAGACTGCCAGATACTTCGCAACGACGTGGAGGGAGTTGGCGTGGCTGGTCTCCCAAACCACTCAAAGTCGAGACACTCCGGCAAAGGACATGGAGTCGACCTCATGGGACACGCATCCAAGCCGAACTTCTCACATTCCGCCCAAAAAGCTCAGCAATGGGTGAATGAGTTGGCTGCTGATCTCGGCTGGCCGGAAAACCTTTCTCATCGCTTGATGAGGTCGGTGCTTCAAGCGTTGCGCGATTGGCTGTCGCCCGAAGAGGCCGCCGATCTTTCCTCACAGCTCCCTGAGATGATCCGGGGGATCTATTTCGAAGGCTGGAATCCAGGGACGTCACCCGCCCGGGAGCGTGACAAGCGTGACTTTGCGCTCCGAATCTCGAAATCCTTGGACGACCAGCCGGAGATCGACATCGAGGAGGGCATTGCAGCCGTATTCAGGCTTCTCGATCGGCATCTTTCGCATGGTGAAATTGTCCAGGTGAAGAATTCGATGCGCAAGTCGCTCCGACATCTTTGGCCGGAATGACGATAATGTTCCAAGACAGACAAGAGGCTGGCGAAAGGCTGGGACTTGAATTGCTTGGTGCCAAGCTTTTCAAACCCGTTGTTTTGGCGCTTCCCCGTGGGGGCGTTCCAGTGGCTGCGGCCGTCGCAAGAGCTCTCGATGCACCGCTCGACGTGCTCATTGTCCGCAAAGTCGGCGCACCGGAAAATTCGGAGTTGGCTGTCGCCGCAATTGTCGACGGCACACCTCCGGATGTGGTTGTGAACCGCGAAATCGTCGAAGCATATTCCCTGGGTGACGAGGAGCTCGCTGCCCTGGTTAGCGCAGAGCGCCCGGAACTGGAGCGACGCAGCAGGCTTTTCGGAGCGGTCACTCGTCCCCATTCTCTGGCTGGCAGAACTGCGGTCTTGGTCGACGATGGTGCCGCTACAGGGGCGACCCTGAAGGTCGCGTTGCGAGCAGTCAAACGGCGGGGACCCACACGTACCGTCGTGGCAATCCCGGTTGCACCGTCCGACGCGCTTGATGTTGTCCGGCAGGAGGCCGATCAGGTCTTCTGCTTGAGCACGCCTGGCCGCTTTCGGGCCTTGAGCTATCACTATCGCAGCTTCCCTCAGCTGACCGACGAGGACGCGATGAATGCTCTTCGGGCAGCCGACGAAGAGCGAAGACTTCGTCATCCTCGATAAGTCAACTCGAGTGTCTTTTCTCGTGCAGTGGCAGTGCGATCCTCAAATGTTTGCTCTACGTCAAGGTTAAGGTCTCCCGAGACGATCATTCTGATCATGTTCAGGTCGATGTTGCGTCCTGAGCGTTGCTCAAGGAGACGCAGGATGAAAACCCAGATTTTTCTGCCACTCGCGACATACCCCGATGCAAACTCCGATACCGTCGCCGTCAATGCTGTCGCTGTCGCGCAACAGCTCCATGCCGACCTGTATGCTCTCGCGATTGATGCCGCCATCCCTCACGTTTCGAGTCCATTGTCACGAATTCTGATTGATGTCCCGGCCCGTATCCGCCAGGCCGAGGCAATCAGCCACCAAGCCGGCGAGCACCTCCTCGCGAAATTGATCGAAGAAGGATTGCGACTGGGCGTTTCAGTCACCACTGCCTCGGAGGCTGTCCTTCTCGCGCTTCAGGGTGAAAGTGCAGCAACCCACGCCAGGTACTATGACCTTGCCGTTGTCGGATGGGAGCCTAACAACCAGACTTCCCGGATGATTGCGGAAGGGGTCGTTTTCGGCTCTGGCAGGCCAACTATCCTCCTGCCCGACTCGGCGAGCGCAGCCAAGATCGAGCACATCGCAATCGCATGGGACGGCAGCCGAGTGGCAGCTCGCGCCGTGGCTGATGCACTGCCGCTTCTGACACACGCCTCCAGGATTCATGTTCTCACAGTAGTTGACGAAAAGCCGCTGAAGGCAGCTGACATCGGCGAAAAGCTGGTTGCCTCATTGAGAAAGCGTGGGCTCAACGCTGATGCCGCAGACATCAAATCCGAAGACTGCCCGATCGCAATTACCTTGCAGGAACGGGCAATCGAGCTGGGTACGGATCTCCTGGTGATGGGGGGATACGGCCATTCCAGGGTTCGCGACTTCGTACTTGGCGGGGCGACGGAAGGCGTTCTGACGGACTTGCGTCTGCCGATACTGATGTCGCATTGAGGGACTTGGCCATGGAGTTCTCAAGCAAAGTCGCGCTCGTCACCGGAGCTGGATCGGGCATAGGTGAGGCTGTGGCTCGCGAGCTTGCCGCCGGCGGTGCCAAGGTTGTTGTGGCCGACATCGACATCCACTCAGCGGCACGCGTGGCGGAAATCATCGTGGCTGAAAAAGGCGAAGCCCATGCCTGTCAGGTCGACGTTGCCGATCCGCGATCAGTTGAACAGATGGTCGGGTTCGCCGTGGAGACGTTTGGAGGTCTCCACCTTGCGGTCAACAATGCGGGCATAGGCGGTGCGGAATCCGAAACGGCCGACTACCCGATCGACAATTGGCTAAGCGTGATGGAAGTGAATCTCAATGGTGTCTTCTACTGCATCAAGTTCCAGCTTCCGGCCATGCTGAAGTCCGGTGGAGGAGCGATCGTCAACATGTCGTCCATTCTGGGGTCGGTGGGCTGGAGCAAGGCTTGCGCGTATGTCGCAGCAAAGCACGCCTTGGTTGGATTGACGAAAGCTGTGGCCCTTGAATACGTAGGGAAGAATGTTCGCGTTAACGCCGTCGGCCCAGCGTTTATCGACACTCCGCTGCTGAAAAAGAACCTGGACGACGAGACGATCGGACAGTTGGCGGCGCTTCACCCGTTGAACCGCCTCGGGTCTGCGCGTGAGGTCGCGGCGCTGACTTGCTTCCTTTTGTCTGAAAGAGCCAGCTTCATAACGGGTAGCTATCATCTGGTCGACGGAGGTTACACGTCGCGCTAGTCGCCCTCACGGCATCGCGAACGTGCCCGGTTGCCAGCAGCGAACACAACCTGCGGAGGCACGACATGAGACTGGTAATTTCCTTGGGTGGGAATGCCCTCTTGCGCAAAGGGCAGGCGATCACGGCTGAGAACCAGCGCGAAAACGCCGCCATGGCCACCACGTGGCTCGCGCCCGTGTTTCGGGAACACGACGTGGTGATCGCTCACGGCAGCGGCCCGCAATTGGCGATGCTCGCACTGCAGTCGTTTTCTTATCGGGTCGCCGAACCTACGCGTCTTGATCTGCTGTGTGCTCAAGCCGGGGGTGAGACAGGGTATCTGCTGGCTCGAGAGTTGCGGAACAAACTCGGGAGCGACCGACACGTTGTCGCGCAAATGGCGCAGGTGCTGGTCAATGCCGATGACGAGGCATTTGGAAAGCCGGCCAAGCCCATCGGACCCTTCTACGAACGGACCTACGCCCACCAATTGCGCCAGCTGCGTGGCTGGCAATTTACGGATTTTGACGGCGAGTATCGACGTGTTGTCCCAGTTCCCCGCCTCCTCGAAACCATCGAGATTGGCGCAGCGAAATCTTTGATCGGATCTGGTACGGCAGTTGTTATGTGCGGCCCCGTACCCGTCGCTGCGGGGCCTTCGATCCGTCTTCAATGGGGCCTAAGGTGAAGGCCGCATGCGATTTCGTCGAGGCATCGCACAAATGGGCTGCGATCGGATCGATTTCGAATGCGGAACATGTCCTGTCAGGAGAGGCCGGGACACGTGTTGTGCCAATCACGGCTGGCGCGATCGACTTCTGGCCGCGCTGACCCAGCGTTACGGAGGTGAGGTCATGTGGGTTCGTTCTTTGTCTACGCTCGACTGCAGCAAGATTCTGGCTCGCAGTCACTTCGGCCACCTGGCTTGTTCCAAGGACAGACGGCCATACGTAGTACCGTTTTACTTCTGTTACTCAGACAACAGGCTTTACGCATTCTCGATGCCTGGAAAGAAGATCGACTTCATGCGAGCCAATCCCTGCGTTTGCGTGCTGGTCGACGAAAGGGGAAGTGGCCGAGAGTGGCGCAGCGTGCTGGTCGATGGCCGCTTCGAGGAGCTGAAAGGCGACACGCCCCAGAACAAGATCGATCAGGAGCATGCCTGGAACCTGCTCAGCAAACATGTGAATTGGTGGGAGCCAGGCGGTCTGAAACCCGATCAGCGTCCCATTGCCGATCACTCATCCCACCTCTTCTTCCGGATTTACGTGGAACAGATATCGGGCCGGGAGGCCATAGAGGGTGAGCAATCTTAAGGAATATTGGAATCTGATACGCGAGGTCGGTTCTATCTCTCACCGACCTCGCGGCTTAAATTCAGCGTGCCATCAATACCGGGATTGAAACGTCTTCCAGGATCGATTTGGTAACGCCGCCGAAAATCTTCTCGCGAAGGCGGGAGTGGCCGTATGCGCCCATCACGATCAGGTCAGCGGACATGTCCGAGGCATGCCGCTTCAGCACATCGGCGACCTTTTGCCCTGAGCTCGGCAACCTGTCGACCGTAACCTTTGCGCCGTGGCGGGCCAGATAGGTCGCTATATCGGCCCCTGGCTCGTCGCCCTGACGGCCTTCACCTTCAAGCGGATCAACGAGCACCACATGTACCTCGTCTGCTGCCTCCAGGATATCGATGGCTTCCCGAACTGCCCGCGAGGCTTCGGCGCGCGAATCCCATGCAACCATCACCTTCCTGGGACGCAGCGTCGGTTTGGTGCCCTCGGGCGACAACAGCATTGGCTTGCCCGATGAGAAGAGCGCACCTTCAATCGTCTTGTCCCTGAGCGTTCCGCCTGCCAAAAGCTCCGGCCCGACAAAGGTCAGATCGGCATAGTGGGCGCGCCGCCCGATAATCTCGTCGGCCCAAGCTATTTCGGGATAGGTGTTGGTGACATCCGCCGAAATCGCAGCGCCGGCAAGCACTTGCGTGACCTCGGCCGTCCTCGAATCGAGCCGCTCGAGATCGGCGCGCCGCTCTTCCATCCAGGCGTCGGACATAGGGGCCGCGTAGTCGCCGATGGGCGGGGGAGCTGCGAGTGTTACGGCAAGCACGGAAAGATGAGCGTCCAACTCCGCGCACAAGGAGGCGGCCAACTTGATGTCGTTGTCGCCGCGGTGGGTGCCCGTAACCGTTAGAATTGTCTTGAAGGCCATGGCTTGAATCCTCAGTCAATTGAAACCAGGTCTTCTGATACCGCCCAGGATCGGAACATTCCTTGCTCTGCGTCAATTCGTGAAAGCGCATGCGATTTGATCCGTATCAAGGTTTCGCATGACAGGGACATTAGGCTCCAACCCAATGGGCTGAGGCCGCCATATGAAACGCTTGATCACAGTCGCTGTATTGGTTTCAGGCAGCTTAATTTCTCTTCATGCTCAAGAGATGAGCTACGGGAAAACCGAGTTTCTGAACTCATGCGCCGCCTGCCACGGAAGTGGCGGAAAGGGCGACGGCCCTCTGGCTGCGGAATTACGAAGGGTGCCGACAGATCTGACCCTGCTTGCAGAAAAGAACGGCGGCGAGTTTCCCTATCGGCGTGTGCTGGCGACAATTGATGGGCGTTATGTTGTTCCAGGTCATGGCGAGCGCGACATGCCCGTCTGGGGGCAGCAATTTCTTTTGAGCGATAAGCGTATTTATGGGCCGGACGACGGACCCGTCGTGACGCAGGCAAGGATTCACGAGCTGGCAACGTTCATCGAGAGCCTGCAGAGTTCGAGGAACGAGGGTGCAGTCCCCTGAGACCACAGGATGGATCGAGGGTATGGATAATGATCACCGATAAACAGGTCGAAGCAGTTGAGTTCTTGTTGGATGCCACCAGTCATGGTGATCCGCGGCCCGTGGAATTGATCGAGACGCACATTTCACGCGTGTTCCTTGCAGGAGACCGCGCGTTCAAGATGAAGCGTGCGGTGCAGCTTCCGTACGTGGACTTCTCTTCAGCCGATCGTAGGCTTGCTGTTTGTCAGCTGGAGGTGGACCGCAACTCAACGACGGCACCGGAGCTCTATCTCGGGGTGAGACGGTTGACGAGAAGACCTGACGGCCGCCTGGAGTTTGATGGAACGGGAGATCTCGTTGACGCTGTGGTCGAGATGCGGCGTTTCGATCAATCTGCCTTGCTCGACAAGATGGCAGTGGCAGATGAATTGACACCACAACTGATGACCGATGTTGCCCGGACGATCATCAGGTTTCATCGTGATGTGCCTGTGTCCCATGACTGCGGAGGTGCTGCCAATCTGCAGCGGGTGCTCGATATCAATCTTGCAGGTTTTGGCACGAGCCATGTGTTCTCCAGATCCGAGGTCGAGGAGTTCGATGGCCTCTTCCGGACGACCCTGCAACGGCACGCGGGCCTGCTAGACAGTCGGGAACGACATGGAAAGATGCGCCGATGCCATGGCGACCTTCACTTGCGCAACATATGCCTCTTCCAGGGCAAGCCCCGTCTGTTCGACTGCATCGAGTTCAACGACGACATCTCTACGGTCGATGTCCTCTACGACCTCGCGTTCTTGCTGATGGATCTTTGGCATCGGGGTCTGCCCGAGCTTTCTAACCTGGTTGCGAACCGCTATCTTGATGAGGCAGACGACGAGGACGGGTTCGTACTCCTGCCGCTGTTGATGGCAATCCGTGCCGCTGTACGCGCGCACGTCACTGCCACGCAGGCCGAAGAAGGCGGGCCCCAAAAGACGCGACTTGCAGGGGATGCACGATCGTACTTCGAGCTCGCGCATCAACTTCTGGTCGCTTGCCTGCCCCGTCTCGTGGCGATCGGGGGCCTCAGCGGCTCCGGCAAGACGACGGTCGCGGAAGCGCTTGCAGCGCATATTGGAGCTCCGCCAGGCGCACGTATCGTCGAAAGCGATCGCATTCGGAAAATCCTTCATGGTGTGGCACCCGAAACCCGGCTCCCCAACAGGGCCTATGCCCCCGAGGTTTCCGAGCGCGTCTATTCGGAGATGGCGTGGCGTGCGGGACTTATCCTGTCGCAGGGGAGCTCGGTGGTGGCAGATGCCGTTTTCGAGCGTCCGAAAGACAGGGACAGAATGGAGCTCTGCGCCAGAGAACGGGGCGTGCCATTTTCGGGATTTTGGTTGGAGGCCGATGCCAACCTGCTTTGGTCGCGGGTGAGCGAGCGAAGTGGGGGTGTGTCAGATGCGACGGTGGACGTGCTGTCGCATCAGCTTCGCAGGTCGGTTGCCGATGTTGACTGGAAAAGCTTGAATGCCGCCCAGACACCTGCTGGCGTTGTCTCAGACATTCTGGTCGCCATAGATCACGAGGTTTCCTGCTGAACTGTCAGTCGCTGGCTTCGGCATTCGCGCGAGGTTTCAGCAGCAGCGACGCTCGGCAGAGGCCGGGGTCGTCGATTTCATGCTGGATCACAAACCCAAGTACGCGGCACATGGACAGCATCTTGCGGTTCTCGGCGAGGATCATGCCTTCGATCCTGGAGATTCCGTCCTCACGGGCATAGTCGATAAGCTGGTTGAGCAGTTCCCAGCCGATGCCTTGACCCTGCAGATCCGTTCGGACGAGCAGCGCATATTCTGCGACGACATGATCCGGGTCGCATGAGAGGCGGCCAATGCCTGCGAGCTCTTCACCACCACGCGCAATGACTACAAAGGCCATCTCGCGGTCATAGTCGAGCTGGGTCATTCGCTTCAGCATCTGGTCCGGAAAGTGCTTGCGGGGACTGAGAAACCGCAGTCGCATGTCTTCCTGCGTGACCTTGCCCAAGAATTCCGGATAGAGAGCGACATCTATCGGCTTGATCGGCCGGATGACGTATCGCTGCCCTTTGACCTCGATGTCTCGCTCCCACTTTGATGGATATGGACGAATGACGAGATCGGCATTGGGTGGAGGGGCCTCGATCAACGATGGATCGAACTGAATGCGGGCATCCAGGGCGACCGCTCCCTCGCGATCCGACAACAGAGGATTGATGTCCATTGACTTGATGCAGCGAAAGTCGACGACCAGTCGCGAGACACTGTCCAAGGCACCCAATATGGCGGCTCGATTGGCTGGTTCGCGATCACGATATCCTGCCAACAATCGGCCTGCCCGCGTATTGTCTATGAGATCTCCGGCCAATACATCGTCGAGCGGAGGCAAAGACACTGCCGTGTCGTCAAGCAATTCAACGGCAACGCCGCCGCTTCCAAACATTATCACAGGCCCGAAAATCGGGTCTTGATGGATGCCTACGAGCAGTTCGTATGCCCCCCGCCCGCTAATCATGGGCTGGACCGTGAAACCGTCCACCGACGCATCAGGCGCAGAGTGCTGTATGCGAAGGCAGATGGCCTCGGCGGCATCCCGCGCAGCTTCAGCAGAACCCAGGTCGAGAGCCACCCCGTCAACGTCTGACTTGTGAGAGATGTCCCTGGACACAAGTTTGACGACGACCTTGTCGACAGTCTGGAGCATAGCTGCCGCGGCCTTCTCGACATCTGAGGGGGACCTTGCGACTACGGTCTTTGGCGTTGCGATGCCATATGCCGCGATAACCTCTTTCGCTTCGGCCTCCGTCAACATTTGCCGTCCATCAGCCGCAGCCGCCCGGAAGATTGCTGTCGCGTGGGAGCGGTCAGCCAAGGATGCGCCCCCAGACTCTGGCGGCACTCGCATCAACGCGGCCTGGGCTCGCGACCACTCGCCGAGATATGATGCTGCCTGAGCTGCCTCAGCCGGAGTCTCGAAACTCGGGACCCCTGCGTTCTGCAAAAGGTGCCGCCCCTGTCGTGCTGTGCTTTCCCCAAGCCAACAGGTGATCAACGGCTTTCCGTTTATCTTTCCATTTTGCGCGATTGTGGAAACCGCGGATGCCGCATCGGTCGCCGAGGCGAGGCCAGTCGGACAATTGAGAACCATCAGGGCATCGGTTCCGGGGTCGGCTGCCACGGCTTGAATGACATCGGCATATCGACGTGGCGATGCGTCACCGATGATGTCTACCGGGTTTCCCTTCGACCAGGTTGGCGGCAGGCAGGCGTTCAGGCGTTCGATCGTCGCGAGAGAGAACGCAGCGAGTTCACAACGGCGATCAAGCAAGTCGTCGACAGCGAGGACTCCGGCACCGCCGCCGTTGGTTACGATGCCCAGGCGGGTTTGTTGAAGCGGCCCCAGCAGAGCTAGTATCTCTGCCGCATCGAACAGCTCAATGAGACCTCCGACGCGAAGAATTCCCGCCCGGGTGAAAGCAGCGCTGACCGCGCGATCACTCCCGGCAAGTGCTCCAGTGTGTGTCATCGCCGCTTTCGCAGCCTGATCATGTCGGCCTGATTTTATCGCCACCACCGGTTTGAGCCGAGCTGCAGCCCGTGCGGCCGACATGAATTTCCGCGGATGGGGGATAGTTTCCAGGTACATTAGGATCGCATGCGTGGACGGGTCACTTGCGAGCAGGTCAAGGTAGTCGCCAACATCAACATCGGCCATGTCGCCCAGGGACACGATGTGGGAAAAGCCGACATTGTTGTCGAGTGACCAGTCTACCAGCGCTGTCACGATCGCCCCGGACTGGGAAAGCAGCGCAATGCCGCCCGTGGACGCATTGCAATGCGAAAAGCTGGCGTTGAGATTCAGCTTGGGCGTGAGCAAGCCAAGCGTGTTAGGCCCCACTATTCGAAACAGATTGGGCTTTGCGGCCTCGAGCATTGCCTGCTTGAGGCCGTTTTCCACCGTCAGGCCGGCAGTGATTACGACGGCCGCCTTGCTGCCTATGTCGCCGAGATCCCGGACAATGCCTGGAACCGTTTCGGCAGGGGTAACGATCACGCTGAGATCGGGCGCCTCGGGAAGTTCTTTGGCGGTTCGATAGCAAGGTCTGCCTGCGATCTCACGGTGCTTCGGATTGACTGGCCAGATCTGGCCTTCGAACCCTCCCTGGACAATGTTTTCTATAACCACCGCGCCTACCGAACCGAGCCGGGTCGATGCGCCGAATACGGCGATCGATCTGGGATGCAGCACGAATTCCAGGTTGCGGATGGTCAAAGCGACTTCCTCCTCCATGGACCAGTACGGCTCCGCGTTGCAGGACGCATTGCCCTAGATCAATTCCCGATGTCGCCGTTCAGATTGACATGCATCAAGGCTCGTCGGGTCAACCCGTGCTCCATTTGTGAAAAAGGAGGAACCAAATGAACATGCAGTTCACCAAGCTCATGCTGGGTGCGGCAGTCGCGATTGTTGCCCTGACCAGCGAAGTCCCAGGCACTCTGGCCCAGATGCGTGGCCCGCTGATGTTCCAAGGTCATCAAATGATGTCCGCGGATGAGATGGCCACGATGATGGACCGGATGCGTAGCGCGAAGTCCGACGAGGAATGCGACGCTATCCGGGCCGAGCACCATGAGGCCATGCAGAAACGCGCAGCGGAACTGGGGATCACCCTGCCACAAGACTCCGAATGGGAACACAAGCCATCCGGATGCGGCACTGGGATGATGGGTGGCAATGCCCAGAAATCGCCGACGAGCAAGTGAAGCATCCTGACGGATCCGGCAATCTCCAGACCTTCAAGGATCACGCAATGGCTCACAACAAGTGTTGTTCCGTTCGGAGGCTCGCGAGAAAATATTGCGAGGCGCTGCCCAGGTCGTCGAAGCGGTAGTCGGATGCGCTGACTAGTGTTCAACTGTCGGCGTGCTCAAAAAAAGCTGCCGACGAGACTCTTCAACGAAGGACCGAAAGCCGCTTCGGCCTCGGTCCTCGCCGCCGGTTGGGCGAGATGCTCTCAACTTGATAACAACCGATTGACCCGGGCTTCATCGAGCAATGCGCGCGTGACCCCACCGAACGCCCACTCTCTCAATCGGCTGTGCCCGTACGCGCCCGACACCACGAGGTCAGCACCGCTATGGTCGATGAAATTGAACAGCATGAGATATTCGTCGGGGCTTTCGATCAATCTTGGCGTGGCTTTGATGCCGTGTTCCGCCAGGAAGGCTACTACATTGTTTAGGCCATCTCGAATGACTTGATCGGCCTCAGCCGTCACGGTCACCACCGTCACTTCTTTGGCCGCGACAAGCAGAGGCATTGCATCGGCCACGGCGCGTCGGGCTTCGCGTGTGTCTTTCCAAGCCACAATGATGCGCTCGGCGCTGAACTGTTCAACCTTATCGCGCACGACCAAAACCGGACGGCCCGCACGAAGAACGACACTGGCGGGACTGGCATGCCGATAGGAGTCCCCGGTAGCCGCGCCCTCTGAGGCCGCCATGACGATGAGATCCGCCGATTGGGCTGCCTGGACGACCGCATGGGTGGGGCTGGTCAGGCTTTGCCGCCATTCGGTCCGTACTGATCCTGCGGTCAACTGGTCGAACTCTGCGCGTACTTCCGTGAAACGCTGCTCGATATCGTCACGCATCAGTTGCCATGCTTCCGAAATGATGACCCCGCCTTCCGGCGTTGCCATTGGCAGCGGTGCATCACCCCCGCAGAGACCGATTAGCCTTGCGTCGTAGGATCTCGCGATATCGACTGCCAACTTCACAATCGGAACGACCGGTCCGTCGATATCGATGTTCACTAGGATGGATTTGTAGCTCATGGCTGCGCCTCGAAATCAGGACTTAAGTGGTCGTAAGATGACGGAAGCTGCGGCAAAGACCTTGACGCGGATCAACTTTCAATCCGTGTTCAATACGGATTGTCTGGCGCGACAGTGTCCTTTGTTACAACCACGATAGCCGCAGCGTCTTCGATGCGTCCGATTGCGCCAGGCCTGCCCGTCGCGCGGGCGAATTCCATCGCCGCCAGCATGCCGATGGCGGTAATGGCCCAGCCAATCACAATGGCAAGAGGACCTGCGCCAGCGGTCCTGTTTTGCGGCAGGCTGAACACCCTGGATCCGACCATCGAACCGATGACAAGGGCCGTCGACGGGCCCAGGCGCAGCTTGGTCCCGTTTGCTGTCGCGGCGGCGGAGTTAGGTGCGGAAGAGATGTCTGTGGCAGCCATGGTGCGTCTCCCAAAATGCAGACCAATTGCTGGCAGAGCGCGCTGCAATTGGCCGTTCGGCTTTGACGCGCATCAAATCGCTGGAGAGCAGTGTTTTGGTTTGAGGTCGGAGCGAGCGCGGATTCAAATTGACGTGGATCAAGGCGCTTGCGCAGCGCTCCGATAGTCAAACTGAAGGTAGCGTCCTCTCTGACGATCTTGTCGCAATGTGACTCGAACGTAGGCGGGACGCGGCTGCCGTCTGCAGTCGGAATGGCGACGGCAGACTCGTACCTGTTGTCGTGCAAAGCGATCGAGGGAACATGCCCGTCAACGAACCCTTGCTCAGAAAGATCATACTGGCGATCGCCGTCTTAGGGCTCGCCGCTGGGTTTGCGACACATTTTCAGCTCGGCATGGAAAATCTGGCTGACAGCATTTGGGCCTTCGCAAGCGCTCCGGTGATCGCCGCCCTCGCACTCTCCATTGTCCGAGATCTGTGGGCTGGTCGTTTTGGTGTCGATGCCATTGCTCTTGTGTCAATGAGTGTGGCGCTTTGGCTCGGTGAGGACTTGGCAGCCATAGTTGTCGCGATCATGTACATGGGGGGCAATGTCCTTGAGGACTATGCTCGTGGTCGTGCCCAAAGTGATCTGAAGGCCTTGACTGACCGGTCACCGAGGATTGCTCATCGCCGCCGCGGCGAGGTCCTCGAGAGCATATCAATCGGGAGCGTTTCGGTTGGAGACGAATTGATGGTTCGGGCCGGCGAGGTGCTGCCCGTCGATGGCGTGCTGCTCGATGATGACACCAGGATCGATGAGTCCGCCATCACCGGGGAGCCGTTCTTAAGAGCATGCAAGCAGGGAGATGCAGTCCGCAGCGGCACGGTGAACGCAGGAGAAATGTTTCACATGCGCGCCACTGCCGTCGCGGCAGAAAGCACCTATGCCGGCATCGTCAGAATGGTCGAGGCGGCTCAGACTGCCAAAGCGCCATTCATCCGTCTGGCCGACCGATTTGCGTTGGTGTTGTTGCCCCTCACGCTGATCGTGGCAGCTGCCGCATGGCATGTTTCAGGTGACCCAGTGCGAGCGCTCGCCGTGCTGGTCGTGGCAACACCGTGTCCGCTCATTCTCGCGGCGCCGATCGCTTTCATAGCCGGAGTCTCCCGCGCGGCACGCCAGGGTGTTCTGATGAAGGGCAGCACGGCTTTGGAAGCACTCGCCAAAGTGAGGACCGCCATCTTCGACAAGACAGGCACACTCACCCATGGCGGCGCTCAACTGATCGAGATGCAAATTGCCCCGGGAAGAGACGAAGATGAACTTCTACGTTTGCTGGGTTCCCTAGAACAGGCATCTCACCACGTTCTCGCCTCAGCGGTCGTTGCCCTCGCCAGAAACAGGGGGCTCACCTTGACGCGCCCTGATGGCGTTTGTGAGCATAGAGGATCGGGGTTGATCGGAACCATTTCAGGAACCAGAGTCTCCGCTGGTTCCCGGTCCCTAATCTTGGCGGCTTCAGCGCCCCCCGCTTGGGCGGAACGGGTGGTGTCCCGATATCAGGGGCATCCGGTTCTTGTTGTGTACATGGCTGTCGAGGGCCGTCTTGCAGCGGTCTTGGTTCTTGGCGACAGCCTTCGGGCGGATGCTGTTTCGGCGGTGACCCGGCTTCGGAATGCCGGCGTGCGGCGCAGCATAATGCTGACAGGCGATGATGCAGATGCCGCCAATCGGATAGCGGCCACTCTCCCGCTGGACCTCGTCGTTGCGGACGCGTCACCCGCTGACAAGGTGGCTGTTGTGAATGCCGAGAGCAGCAAGGCAGCTACCATGATGGTCGGCGACGGCATCAACGATGCTCCAGCACTAGCGATGGCCACAGTGGGTGTTGCGATGGGGGCTCGCGGAGCAACAGCCTCTTCCGAGGCTGCAGATGTGGTCGTCCTGACAGACAGCTTAGGGGCTGTGGCGACGGCGGTTGAAATCGCGAGCCGGACTACCATGATCGCAAGACAAAGCATCGTGGCTGGCATCGGGCTATCTGCATTGGCGATGATCGCCGCCGCCTTTGGCTTTCTATCGCCTGTCTCTGGGGCGCTTCTTCAGGAGGCGATAGACGTTGCGGTCATTCTCAATGCTTTGCGGGCCCTCGGTGACCATGGGAAACGCAAAGTGGGATACCAATGACGAGCCGCTTCTACTGCAGGTGACCAATGGGTGCCATAGCACGCCTCGGACTTGCGCTGGCGATCGGGCTCCTGGTTGGTTTCAAGCGTGGGTGGCAAGAACGGAACGAGCCCGATCGTTTGCTGGAGGCATGCTTCTGGCGACGCTCATAGCCATGGCGCTGGGCGCGGCTGTCTTCGTCCTTACGGGTGCATGTCCTGGTCATCGTCAATTTGACGCGGATCAATGCCGTCCTGCGCGATCGAGCGCTATGTCAGGGCAAATAGAGGATTGCGCTATGACTTCGTTGGCAGATTTGACACCTGGCTTTCGGAACGTGCGGTTGCTTCTGGCCCGCGAAAAGGGACATCCCATCGGGGATCGAGAGGTAGGATACGATTTGCTTGTCCCGCTCGATGCTGAAGGTCGGCTTGATGCTGCCGACTGGAAGACGCACCAGGCGTTCTGCCGCGTCCGAAAGTTCGGCGACGGGAGCGAAGACCGCATTGGATTGCTGAGGCGAAAGCCGGGCGGGCAGTGGTATTTCGACTATTCTGACGGAGACCGGGACGATGAGATTGGCTTTCGTCTGAACGACGAACGTTTCACCGTCGGCGAATACGTCTCGATCGGACGAAAACAAGCCATGCATACCTACCAGGTCGCCAGGGTCGAGCGGCCGTGACATCTCAGTTGGCCCTCCGGCTGTTCTGTTAGTGGTTCCCTCTGACATCTGGAGTACCCTCGAAGGGGCAAGCCGATGAATCCGCAGCGTGATCCCTATTGGTCGATGCCGTTAGCGGAGGTCATGACCGCGCTGGGCACGAACCCAGGCGGTTTGACCGCCGCACAAGCGAACCAAAGTCGTGCGCTTCACGGAATCAACGCCATTCAAGGTCGCTCGGGCGGAGAGGCGCTCCGCCTGGTGCTTCGGCAAGTCCGCAGTCCTTTGGTGCTCATACTCATGTTTGCCGCGGCCGTGTCGTCGCTGATGGGAGAGGCGCAGGAAGCGATTATTATCTGCCTGATATTGCTGGCGAGTTGCGGCCTGGGCTTCACGCAAGAGTACGGTGCGTCCAAGGCCGCATTGGCCCTGAAGCGTCAATTGCTTCGAAGAGTCAGGGCTTTGCGCAATGGTGTCGAGACCGACGTTGCCATAGATGAGGTTGTTCCCGGCGATCTTCTCAAGTTATCCGCTGGGGACATGATTGCTGCCGACGGCCTCATCGTCGATGCCCGCGACTTCAACGTCAGTGAGGCGGTCCTGACTGGCGAATCCTTTCCCGTCCTGAAAACCATGGGAGTGGTCGGGGCAGAAACGCCACTGGGGCAACGGACGAATTCTGTCTTCACAGGGACATCCGTCCGCAGCGGCACGGCCACCGTACTCGCCGTCGCAACAGGAAGCGCCACAGAGTTTGCAGCGATCGCCGATGCAGTCGAGAGGCGGGTAGAGGAAAGCGGCTTTGCCAAGGGTATCCGGCGATTCGGATACCTCATGACCGAGGTGATGCTGGCGATTGTGATCGTCGTATTTGTGGTCAACCTGTTGCTCCACAGGCCGTTGGCAGAATCGCTGCTCTTTTCTCTCGCACTGGCGGTCGGCCTTACTCCGGAACTGTTGCCTGCGATCATCAGCGTTACGCTCGCTCGTGGGGCCGCGGTCATGGCCAAGAATGGCGTGATCG
The DNA here is from genome assembly GCF_026521175.1 of Aminobacter sp. MET-1. Classification (NCBI taxonomy): domain Bacteria; kingdom Pseudomonadati; phylum Pseudomonadota; class Alphaproteobacteria; order Hyphomicrobiales; family Phyllobacteriaceae; genus Aminobacter; species Aminobacter sp. MET-1. Next base: position 238,784 of record NZ_JAMSHL010000002.1, read on the forward strand.
TCCGACGGCTCGAGGCAATTGAGAACCTGGGCAGCATGGATGTCCTGTGTACGGACAAGACGGGGACATTAACCGAAGGAGCTATTCGGCTTGACCGATGGGTAGATTCGCGTGGGCGACCATCCGATCAGCTGCTTGCCTGGGCGAAACTGAACGCGTCGCTCCAGACTGGGATCAAGAATCCACTCGACGAAGCGATCGTCAATGTCGGCATCCCGGAGCAGCAGCCCCTGGGCGGGCAAGGGGTTAAGCTCGACGAGATTCCCTACGACTTCGCCCGCAAGCGCCTGTCCGTTATCGTCCGCAGAGTCGAAGGCGGCTCGCTGATGATCTGCAAGGGTGCGGTCCGGACGATGCTGGATGTGTGCGGGACTGAAACAGACGGACAAACGGCTGAAAAACTCTCCGATCAGCGTCGGGCCGATATCGATGACCAGGTTCGGTCGTGGAGCGAACAGGGCTTTCGCGTTATTGCCCTGGCTGTCCGTCAGTTTCTGAAGACTGAAGGTTTCACCCGCGGCGATGAAATGGACCTCACGCTCGCGGGCTTTCTGCTGTTTTTCGACCCTCCAAAGGAGAGCTCGGCTGACGCGCTGAAGGAACTCGCCAGGCGCGGCGTATCAGTTCGAATGATCAGTGGCGATGACCGACACGTTGCCAGGCATCTTGCCAAGGCTATAGGCCTAGCCCCCGACGCGATATTGACCGGCGACGAACTGGTTCACATGACGAAGGAAGCCCTGTTCGCGCGTGTCGAAGACATCGACATTTTTGCCGAGATCGACCCCAACCAGAAGGAACGGATCGTCGAAGCATTCAAGAGACGGGGCCGGATTGTCGGCTACCTAGGGGATGGCATCAACGACGCGCCGGCACTCCACCAGGCCGATGTCGGCATCTCGGTGGACCAAGCCGTCGATGTGGCGCGTGAGGCGGCCGATATCATTCTGCTCGAACGGGACCTTGGGATTCTCATGGTGGGAATCGACGATGGACGAAAGACCTTCGCCAACACGATGAAGTACATCGCCATCACGACTAGCTCGAACTTCGGCAACATGATCAGTATGGCCATTGCGTCGCTTTTCCTGCCCTTTCTTCCCCTCTTGGCGAAGCAGATACTGCTCAACAACTTTCTCTCCGACCTCCCGTCTTTGTCGATCGCAACTGACAATGTCGATATAGATGAAACCAGGCGACCGAGGAGATGGGACATCTCGTTCATTCGTCGCTTCATGATCCGTTTCGGTTTGGTCAGTTCCTTGTTCGACGCGGCAACGTTCGCCTTCCTATTGTTCGTGGTTCACGCCGGCGCTTCGGTGTTTCAGACTGGTTGGTTCACTGAATCGTTGCTTACCCAACTTGCCACCGTTCTGGTCATTCGGACCCACAAGCCTGCTTGGTCAAGCCGGCCCAGCCGGACGCTTGTGTCGCTTACGCTACTCGTTGGCACCGTTGCGGTTAGCCTGTCCTATTCGCCAGTGGCTGTCTGGTTTGGGTTCGTGCCGTTGTCGCTAACAACCATGGGAGGGCTGCTTTGCATCACACTCGCTTATGTGATGACGACGGAATGGTTGAAGGTCCGGTTCTTCGCGACTTCTGGAGTTTCTAACACTGGCCTCCACAGTCCAACGAAGCGTGCCCTTGTTGGCGGATTGGCGAGCAGGTCGCAGTGAACGGAGTTATCTCCATGACTCGACGCATCCTCATCATAATTGGTCACCCGGATCCTTCCCCCGATCGCTTTTGTCGCGTGCTTGCGAAAGCGTATGCTGCCGCGGCGGAGAGCGCGGGCCATCAGATCCGTCAGATCGATCTGGCGGTCACAGACTTCCCGCTGTTGAGGACCGCCGAAGAGTTCGAGCACGGTACTGTCCCTGAACCATTGCGAGCGGCTGCCGATGCGATCGTCTGGGCTGAACACCTGGTGTTCGTATTTCCCTTGTGGCTCGGCACCATGCCGGCGCTGCTCAAAGGATTCCTCGAACAGACGATGCGGCCAGGAGTGGCCTTCCAGTACCCGGAAAACAAGGGAATGCTGACAAAAGCCCTGCTGCGGGGCCGATCCGCCCGGATCGTGGTGACCATGGGAATGCCGTCGATCTTCTATCGGCTGTGGTTCCTCAACCACGGGATCGCCGGCATGCGCCGAGGGGTTCTGAATTTCGTGGGGATCAAGCCCGTTCATGAAACACTCCTCGGCCCCGTGGGTACCGGAGAAGCACGGCGATTGAAATGGATCTGCCAAATCGAACAGCTCGGCAGGCGCGCCCATTAACCCGCACTACGGTACCAGGACGGCCGCCCCGCTGACTCGGCCCGACCGAAGGTCGTCGAGCGCGTCGTTGGCTTTGTGAAGCAGGTAGGCGGTAGTGCGAGCCGTGACCTTCGCCTGCTTGGAAATGGCGAAGAATTCGTCGCCATCGCGGCGGGTGAGGTTCGCCACTGAAACGACTTCACGCTCGCCCCATAACAGTTCGTAGTGCATGGCCGGAATATCGCTCATATGAATGCCGCCGCAGACGACGCGCCCACCTTTCCGAACCAGTGCGAGCGCCGCTGGCACGAGCGAGCCGACCGGGGCGAAGATGATCGCCGCGTCGAGTTCTGCTGGAGGTTGATCTTCCGAACTACCCGCCCAAATACACCCAAGCTGGCGGGCCAATCCCTGGGCTGTCACGTCGCCCGGTTTGGTGAAGGCAAAGACTTGCCGCCCTTGCCAGACGGAGACTTGGGCAATGATGTGGGCTGCCGCGCCAAAGCCAAACAGTCCCAGCCGCTTGGCATCACCCGCCTTCTTCAAGCATCGCCATCCGATCAGTCCAGCGCATAGCAGGGGGGCCTGCGCCACCGGGTTGTCACGTGGATCGAGTTCAAAGGCATAGTCCACGCCGGCCAACACATGGGTCGCGAAGCCGCCGTCCGCTGTGTAGCCTGTGAATAAGGGTGAATTGCAGAGGTTCTCGCTGCCTGCCCTGCAATAGCGACAGTCGCCGCATGTTCGACCCAGCCACGGTACGCCGAACCTATGGCCGAGCAAGGAACTGTCGAGATCAGATCCGACTAGGTCAGCAATGCCGACAATCTCGTGCCCCGGAATCAACGGCAACTTCGGATTTGGAAGGTCTCCGTCCACAACATGAAGATCGGTTCGGCATACAGCGCAGGCTTCTACACGCAGGCGGATCTGCCTGGGTCCGGGGGAAGGATCCGCCCTCTCAACAAGCCGAAGCGGTTGGCGCACATGCTCAAGCAACATGGCCTTCATTGCTGCGGGCCCCCGATACGCCTTCAACTCACCGAAATTCGGTCGTCCACCTGGGTAACTCCGGGGATGGACCATGCTGCGCGTTCGGCCGCCATGCGCTCCGACCATGTGCGGACGTGGCCCTCCAGTCGGACGATTCCATCGGCCATCGAAACCTGGATCGCTTGGGCTTCGATTTCAGCACTGCGTACCAAGGCCGACTTGATCTTCTTGCGGACATCGGCCGATGTCAGGTGCGGCCTGATTTCAATGTTGTTGGAGATGCCGACCACGCCACCCAAGCGTTGCACCACGTCAGTTGCTGCGGTTTTCTGATACTGCCAAGTGACGCTGCCTGTGAGGGTCACCCAGCCGTGCTGGACCGTGATTTGGACCGCGTTCTCAGGAATTGTCGTATTCCATGCAAGGATAGTAACCGCTCGTCTCGCGATCTCGTCGTCAGCAGTGGCGTGGGCACCGAAAGGCCGGACTTCAATATCTTGAGCGATCCCCCTTACCCCCTTCACACGTCGAACAACTCCTTCTGCCGCAGCCTTCTGAGCATAGGTCGAAACATGCCCAGTCAGAGTGACGACACCGTGATCGACAGACACTCCGATATGGGCTGCATTGATGCTGGGTTCGAAATCCAATTCGTCGAGGACATCTTGTCTGAGGGCGATATCAGACATCGATCGAACTCCTTGTTGTCGCCGCAAACGCAGAAAGACCAGTCTCTGCCAGAGCCCCTCGGCTGCATTGATCCTTGTCAAATTTTGGCGAGCAACCATGTCACGAGTGCAACTCGTAGCCCTTCGCGATAGATGGATGTATAAGAAAACCAGGGTGAAGGACCGCTTTCCAGCGGGTCTGGGTGAGGCAACATCGGGAAGTGGTCATGGCCGAAGATGCCATTTCCAAACCGTTCCACAAAGTAAGGTTCCCTTTTATTTACTGTGGGGGAAAAGCATACCTTTTTGCCTGTTCAGTCGTGGCATTCGCGTTTTTGGCACGTATTCTTCTCCATGGCTTTCTGGCTGACAGCGCCACTTTCATACTCTTCGTCCCGGCAATCCTCATAGCTGCGATGACAGGCGGTGCGGGTCCTGGGCTGGTTTCAGTTGTCCTGTCCGTTATTGGCGCGTTCTACATTGGCGGGCTCAAGCTGGAGGGCAACACTGGTGTCGGTGCGCTGCTGGTTTTCACCCTCGTCGGCTTGGCTCTGGCGGCAATGGGGGAACTGTTGCATCGGGCCTGGAGTGTCAATGAAGAAACGAAGCATAGGCTCGTTGAGCGCGAAGCTCATCTCAAGTCGATATTGGACACTGTCCTCGACGCTTCGGTTGTCATCGAACGAGATGGAACCATCGTTTCCTTCAACACGGCAGCAGTCAGGCAGTTCGGCTACTTGGAAGAGGAAGTCAGGGGCCAAAATGTTCGAATCCTCATGCCGGAGCCATATCGAAGCGGTCACGATGGCTTCATCCGCAGGTACCTGACCACTGGCGAGAAGCGCATCATTGGGGTCGATCGCGTGGTGGTCGGCCGCAGGAAGGATGGTTCCACGTTTCCGATGACTCTGGCCGTGGGCGAGATGAAGTCCGGCGATAAGATCTATTTCACCGGGTTCATACGCGATTTGACCGAACGAGAAGAATCTGCAGCTCGGCTTCAGGAAATTCAAGGCGAGCTGGCGAGGCTCGCCCGCCTCAACGAACTGGGAGAAATGGCTTCAACGCTTGCGCACGAACTCAATCAGCCGCTGTCGACAATTGCAAACTACACGCAAGGGTCTCTTCGCATGCTGCGAGAACACCCAGATCAAGTAGCAGGCCAACTTCCAGAAGTTTTGCAAGAGATTGCGACGCAGTCACTCCGAGCAGGAGAGATTATCCGCCATCTTCGGGAATTCGTGATGCGCGGGGAGACCGAGAAAGCGCCCGAGGACATTCATAAGCTTGTCGAAGAGGCCGGTGCTTTGGCTCTGATGGGGTCAAGAGAACGAGGCGTTCGATCAGTTTTTGATTTCGGTCCCGGAACAGGGATGGTGATGGTCGACAGAGTCCAGATTCAACAAGTACTGACCAATCTCATGCGCAACGGCATCGAAGCCATGCGTGACAGCGATACGCGGCTTCTGACTGTGCGGACGGCCTCCGGAAAGCCAGGCGAAGTCGCCGTTGAAGTCTCCGACACCGGGCCTGGCATTTCCGACGAGGTTGCAGCGCGCCTGTTCCAGCCCTTCGTGACGACCAAGGCCAGCGGTATGGGCATTGGCCTCTCGATTGCCAAACGCATCGTGGAGGCACACGGGGGGGAGCTGAACATGCGGAAGAATGCCCATGGCGGGGTGACATTCCGTTTCACCTTGCCCGCTTTCGGACAGGAGACAGCCGATGGACAAGGGTGAGAGCGTCGTCCACGTCGTCGACGATGAGGAACCGGTGAGAAAGTCACTGGCGTTCCTGCTTACTATGTCCGGGTATACTGTGCGCCAGCATGAGTCTGCCGTAGCGTTCCTATCCGTGGCACCAACTATCCGTAATGGTTGTTTGGTGACTGACTTACGTATGCCCGATGTAGACGGGATCGAATTGCTGCAGCGGCTCCGCCAGCTATCCAGCACCATTCCCGCGATAGTGATTACGGGACATGGCGACGTTCCACTTGCCGTCGAAGCCATGAAAGCGGGAGCCTTCGATTTTATCGAAAAGCCGTTCAAGGACGATGTCTTGATCTCGGCTGTTGACCGGGCCATCGCTAGCATCGGAAGGCAGGCCGTTCACGAGGACATATCTGCCATTCGCGCTCGAGCGGCGTTGTTGAGCGATCGCGAGCGCGAGGTCTTCGTTGCGGTCGTGGCGGGACTTCCGAACAAAACCATCGCATACGATCTCGATATCAGTCCTCGAACCGTCGAGGTTCACCGGGCGAACGTAATGTCCAAGATGGAAGCGCGAAGCCTTCCCGAACTGGTGAGAATGGCCATCGAAGCGGGGCTTGGTGCCGGGCAACATTGACAGCCCCCAACCATCACGTGACTACGTATTCTCCCCTAGTGACATAACCGAATTTCTCTGCGGCGGCTCATGCGCGATGAATCTCCCGGTTACCGCGGGAGAGAGCAATGCATCCTCAGGGCAAGGTCGACAGTACCACGGGGTCTAATTGGGACACGCTATTGGGCCAGATGCCTCTGCCGGCATTCGGAGTTCCAATGCCCGCGTCATTCCATCCAGCAGGCTGCGAAATTTTCTCCCCAGGAAGCGACGCGAGCTGCTTCTATGTGGTGAAGTTCGGTTGCGTCCGAGTCTATAGGCTGCTGGCTGATGGCCGTAGGCAAATCTCTGCATTTCATCTGCCTGGCGAAGTGTTCGGATTCGAGGCGGATAGTCGCCATCATTTCTTCGCGGAGGCCGTCGGTGCCACCTCGACACTTTCCATGAGAGTGTCGGCAACCGCTGATTTGTCGGCAACACTTCTGCCTCTGGCGCTGCGCGGCCTGGTGCGCGCCCAGGAGCATCTCCTCGTTCTCGGCCGTCAGAATGCCCCTGAGCGAGTTGCCGCCTTTTTGCTGGACATGTTCGAGCGTCAGGGTGGGCTCGAACGCTTTGAACTGCCGATGTCACGGACAGACATTGCCGATTATCTAGGCCTGTCGCTTGAAACCGTGTCACGCGTTTTCACCAGACTGCGCGGACAAGGCATCATGCGGCTGGTGTCCTTGAGAACGGTTGAAATCGTCAAAATGCAGGCGCTATTGGTTATGTGCGAATAGATGGCTGGGCATTGTCCCAGTCACTGGCCCGAGCATCATTCCGCAGAGGCTGCGCTCGCAGTTGCTTGGCTCAGTAAATCCAACAATGGTCGCTGTCCGGCGACGAGCTTGTTGCTCGCGTCGTCCAACGAGAACCACTCAATTCGGTCCACCTCCGGGAAGAGCTTGTCTTGGCCGCTGTGGGGCGGCCACTCCATGGCAAACAGGTTGCTTTTGAAATCAGCCATATCGATGTCGGCTTCCACGGCAAAGGCGGTGACCAGCTTCCCACTATGCTGGCGGACGGTGCCGAGCGGAATGAGCTTGCCCGTCACTTCGATGCCTGTCTCTTCCTGGAACTCTCGCCTAGCCGCTGCCTCCGATTCCTCGTCGCCGGCATACTCGCCTTTGGGCATGGACCAGGCGCCAAGATCGCGTTTGCTCCAGAACGGCCCGCCCGGATGTGCAAGCAGGACTTCCACGAACCCTTGCGTTCGCCTGAACGCTAGTATGCCTGCGCTCTTCCTTGCCAACGCCCGCACCATCTCGGAATGAGACCAGAAGTTTCAGACCGAAATTGACCCCGGTCAAGGTTCGCAGCTGAAACTCGGGGAAACTTCAGTCTCGATCGGCGATCCACGCCATGTGAGCAACATTCGGGAGCGTCAAGAAATGGTGCCACGTCTGCGTTTCCATGGCGCTGCCCATGCAGTGACTGGCTCTTGTTACGAGCTTGAAGTCGGGGACCAGAGGATACTGATCGACTGTGGTCTCTTCCAAGGGTCGAAATCTGAACGGGAGCTCAATTACGGAGACTTTCCATTCGATCCGAGCAGGATTGACGCGGTCGTGCTGACCCATGCCCACATCGATCACAGTGGGTTGCTTCCCAAGCTGATGAAGCACGGGTTCTCCGGTCCCATACATGCCACTCGAGCCACGATCGATCTCTGCTCGGTCATGCTGCCCGATTGCGCTCACATCCAGGAAATGGAAGTTGAGCACCTCAATCGCCGCAACGCCCAACGGGGTCGTATGGCAGTAGAACCCATATACACGGCGGAAGACGCGGCAAAGTGCATGACGCTCTTCCATGCCAGGCAATATAGAGAATGGTTCGAAGTCGTAGCTGGTGTGCGGGTCAGGTTTTGGAACGCCGGGCATCTGTTGGGGTCCGCTTCAGTCGAAATTGAGATCAATTTTTCGGACAAGCCGCTCAGACTATTGTTTTCCGGAGATGTCGGTCCGGCTCACAAACTTCTGCAGCCGGATCCGGAAGCGCCGACGGATGTCGACTATCTGATTTGCGAATCGACCTATGGAGATCGGGAGCGAGGAGAAATCACCCCTCAGCGACGTAGGTCCCTGCTCTTGCAAGAGGTGCAAGGCGCGCTCGCGGCAAGTGGTCCGCTTATCATCCCATCGTTTGCCGTCGAACGAACGCAGGAGTTGCTTGTCGACCTGTTCTGGTTGATGCGCGAGGGGCAGATTCCCAAGGCCGATGTCTTCGTGGATTCGCCGCTAGCCACTCGCGCCAGCACAATCTTCGAGCGACATGCCGACGAAATCCAGGAAGGCGATGTGCTCAGGCAGGCCCTCAGTTCTCGCGAAATTCGCTTCACGGAAACAGTTGAGCAAAGCAAGGCGATCAATCGCCTCAGCGGGTTCTACGTCGTGATCGCAGCAAGCGGCATGTGCGATGCAGGTCGCATCCGACACCATCTGAAGGCGAATCTGTGGCGGAGGAACGCAACGGTGATGCTTGCCGGATTTCAGGCCCAGGGAACGCTGGGACGCATACTCCTCGACGGGGCCGAACGAGTACGAATTCAGGGAGAGGAGTTTCAGGTCAAGGCTCGGATCAGACTGCTCGACCTGTATTCGGGCCACGCCGATGCCAGCGAGCTCGAGGATTGGGTAAGGGCGCGACTGCCTATCCATGAAGGGGTATTCCTGACCCATGGCGAAGAAACTGGCCTGTCTGGACTGAAGGCACGCCTGGCGGCATTCGTCTCTCCGGAACGTATCATTGCACCACAACTTGACGAAGCCTTCGATCTCCGTAGGGCCGGCGCACAAAGGGTTGATTTCAACGAACCGAAGCGTCTGTTGCCGGGCAAGGTCGCCCGCCTTGATTGGCACAACGAGTTATCGGAATTGCTGCTTGATGTAAGCCAGGCCGTCAGTCAGCAGGCGGACGAACGTGGACGGTCTGCCGTCATTCGTCGGTTGCGCCGAGCCCTGACAACCGAACGATCGTGACGCATCGAGCTAGACGGCCTGGAACGCTCGGCTGTGGGACTAATTGGTTGGTCGAACTGACAGCCAAATCTTGGGCAGATGCTCCGGCCTGGCCATCGCAAGTCCGAGGGCCAGCGCCTCTTGCAGGTCAGTTGTGTATCGCGCGCTTCCTTCGAAGCCACCGAAATAATTGACCCGGATTACACTGCCTCGCTTGCTGATTGCTACGCCCACGGCACGCAGGCGTTCCTGCACTTCGCGATACTTCATTGGCTGTCCCCGTCCGAATGTCTCGGAGCCGCAGCAGCGGTTAACTTCAAATTTAGGAATTCATCAACGGCAACGCCTTGACTTGGGTCAACAGCGTGGGAAACCAAATGATCCGCAGGGTTGCGCCGGGTGCCGACTTGTCAGTACTGAAACTTGGACATCTGTCTGGCAATGGACAGTTCCTCGTTCGTGGCTATCACGCGAACCTCCACCTTGCTGTTGGGATGGCTGATCACCTCGCCGTCGCGCGATGGATCGAGTTTGACCCCCAACCACTGGAGTCGCCGGCAAATCGCCTGGCGTATTTCAGTTGCGTGCTCGCCGACCCCTCCAGTGAAGACTAGAAGCTCGATGCCTTCGATCGAACTGGCGAGACCCGCAATGGCCCGAGATATACTGAACACGAACAAGTCGATGGCCTCGGTCGCCCGCGGATCGTTGCTGGAATGCAGGGCGCGCATGTCACCTGAAATGCCCGATACGCCAAGTAGGCCCGATCGACGATATAGCAGGTCCTCGACCTCGGTGACCGCCAGCCCCTTCTCCTTTTGTAGATAGAGTAGGATGCCGGGATCAATCGAACCGGAGCGTGTGGCCATCATCACCCCATCCAGTGCGGTGAAGCCCATCGTCGTGTCCTGGCTCTTCCCGTCGATCATGGCGCAAAGACTGCAGCCGCTGCCAAGATGGGCAACTATCGTCTTTCGCGACCTGAGCTCAGGTGAGATCTCACCCAGGTGGTGGGAGATATGCTCATACGACAGTCCGTGGAAGCCATAGCGCCGCACGCCATCTGATTCAAACTGGCGTGGAAGGGCGTAGCGGGTGGCGGGCGGCCGCATGGAGCAATGAAAAGCCGTGTCGAAACACCCAATCTGTGCGAGGCCGGGTTGTAGCTCAGCCAACGCCCTGACGGGGGCGAGGCTCGCGGGCTGGTGCAGCGGAGCGATGGGGGTGAGCTCGTCAAGTGCGTCGATCACGTCTGCCGACAGGCGAATTGGTGTCACAAAGCGGCTTCCGCCATGGACTATGCGGTGGCCGACCAGTTCCAGTGCCCTGCCGTCCAAGTGCGGATGGAGAAACTCGATAAGTTCCTCCAGCAACAACACCGTTGAGCTCGTGGCAACAGGTCGGCCGTCGGCGAGGATTTGGCCCGACGAGTGCTTTGCCGAAAAACGGGGAGATCCGCCGATGCCATCGAACACGCCGCGTAACAACTGCTCCGGGCCAGCGGGCGACTGCGTGAACAGCCCGAATTTCAAGCTGGAAGATCCTGCGTTCAGTGCCAGGAGAGCCATGTGGTTCTTCCTTTCTCAGCCCCGCCATGACCAGTTGCGCACCTCAGGCATGTCTTCTCCATGATCTCGGACGTAATGCCAGTGTACTGAGAGACAATTCTCGAAATAGGCCCGCGCTTCTGCAGCCTTAGGCCCGAGGTTGCGCACGCGGTCGATCGCTTCGATGGCAAGATGATAGCGATCCATCTTGTTGAGCACGGTCATGTCGAAAGGTGTAGTGGTGGTACCTTCTTCCTGGAAGCCTCGAACGTGAATGTTCTCGTGGTTGTTGCGGCGATAGGTCAACCGGTGGATCAGATAAGGGTAGCCGTGATAGGCGAATACTACCGGTCGGTCCGCAGTGAACAATGCGTCAAAAGCCGCATCTGTCAGGCCGTGGGGATGCTGACTAATCGACTGCAACGTCATGAGATCCACGACGTTGACGACACGAATCTTCAGGTCTGGTAGGGCTTCCCGCAGCAGGCCCACTGCGGCAAGTGTCTCTAGCGTGGGCACATCGCCGGCGCAGGCCATCACAACATCGGGGCCGCTGTCATCTTCGGAGCCGGCCCAATGCCAGATACCTGCTCCAGCTTGGCAGTGGGCGATCGCGTCGGCCATGTTTAGCCATTGTTGCTGCGGCTGCTTTCCAGCCACGATCACATTGATCCGGTCAAAAGTGCGCAGGCAATGGTCAGTCACCCAAAGCAGGGTGTTGGCATCGGGGGGCAAATAGACGCGGACTATGTCCGCCTTCTTGTTGGCCACGAGGTCAACGAAGCCCGGATCCTGATGGCTGAAGCCGTTGTGATCCTGCCGCCAGACGTGCGAGGTCAGAAGATAGTTGAGCGAAGCGATCGGTTGTCGCCAAGCCAATTCTCGCGAAACCTTTAGCCATTTGGCATGCTGGTTGAACATCGAGTCAACGATGTGGATGAAGGCTTCGTAGCAGGAGAACAGCCCATGCCGCCCTGTCAGTAGATAGCCTTCCAGCCAGCCCTGGCAGAGATTCTCGCTCAAAACCTCCATGACACGCCCATCGCGTGCAAGGTGCTCGTCATAAGGCTTGATATCGGCCATCCACACCCGGTCGGTGGATGCGAACACTGGATCAAGCCGATTGGAAGCGGTCTCGTCGGGCCCCATGATGCGGAAGTTCCGAGCCTCGGCGTTCAGCTCGACGATTTCCCTGAGCATCCGTCCCATTGTCCGCGTCGCTTCCCCGTTGACGGATCCGGGTGATGGCACATCGACCGCAAATGACCTGAAGTCGGGCATGACAAGGTCGCGCTTAAGGCCACCGCCGTTGGCGTGCGGGTTGGCTCCCATCCTTCGGATCCCCTTCGGAGCCAATGCCTCAAGCTTTTTGCGAAGCCTTCCGTGATCGTCGAACAGACTGCCGGGGTCATAGCTACGCATCCATTCTTCCAGGATACGAAGATGTTCCTCGTTCTGGCGTGGATCAGTGATCGGGACCTGATGAGACCGCCAGAACCCTTCTGTCTTCTTGCCGTCTATCTCTTTGGGACCAGTCCACCCCTTGGGACTGCGCAATACGATCATCGGCCAGCGGGGGCGTTCGGCGCGACCTTCCCGCCTTGCTGCCGTCTGGATCGCCTCGATGCGGTTAAATGCTGTGTCGAGCGCCATGGCCATCTTGCCATGCATTTCGACAGGGTCCTCACCCTCGACAAAGATGGGCTCGTGTCCGTAACCCGTCAGAAGGCCATGCAACTCGGACTTGTCGATGCGGGCAAGCACCGTCGGGTTGGCGATCTTGTAGCCGTTGAGGTGCAGGATCGGCAGGACGGCGCCGTCATGGACGGGGCTCAAGAACTTGTTCGAGTGCCATGAGGCTGCAAGCGTGCCAGTCTCAGCTTCGCCGTCGCCTATCACGCAGGCTACGACTAGATCGGGATTGTCGAAGGCAGCCCCATACGCATGAACCAGTGCATAGCCCAGCTCTCCGCCTTCGTGGATGGAGCCGGGAGTTTCAGGCGCAGCGTGGCTGGGGATGCCGCCGGGGAACGAAAACTGTCGGAAAAGCGCGCGTATGCCGTCGGTGTCGCGGCCGATCTCGGGGTAAATCTCAGAATAAGTGCCCTCAAGATATGTATTGGCCACCATTCCGGGTCCGCCATGGCCTGGCCCGCAGACATAGATCATGTCGAGGTCGCGGTTCCTGATGAGGCGGTTCAGATGTGCGTAGATGAAGTTGAGTCCGGGTGTGGTGCCCCAGTGGCCAAGCAGGCGTGGCTTGATGTGCTCGGGCTTCAGCGGTTCCTTCAGAAGAGGGTTGTCCAGAAGATAAATCTGCCCAACCGACAGATAGTTCGCCGCCTGCCAATAACGATGAAGCAGATGGAGTTCTTCGGAACCAACGAATGCGTCGTCAATTTCGGCGAGTGACTTGTTGGCTCTCTGCATTCCGCGTTCCTTTCCAAGGTGGAAATGTCTTCGGAGCGTAGTCAATGTGACTCAGCATGCCTTGAGCCATGTCAATTGTATGTCGAGTTGGAGTGCGCTCTTCCGGTTGTTCGAGGGGTGACTGCGTGACCGCATGCTATTGGTTACGCCTGGATGGCTTAGCTGTGTGCCGCCAAAACGGCCTCAAATGACCAACAACGGCGACACGTTGAGCAACGACGACATGTTTGGTGAGGTGACAGAAGCAAACAGGAAAAGCCCGGACATGCAGATGTCCAGGCTTTTTCGTCACCTATCTAGGTGAGCCGACTTTGAGTGTCGGATGAGCCATCTATCTTGACGCTGAGCAAGATACGGTGACGCGTCAGGACAAGGTCAGGTCGGACCGAGAGGCAACTCTTCGTCCTTCCTCAAACGGCACGCTCTTCGCAGCTTCTCCTACTTCTCGTTGAGGAGCGGCCGTTTCGCCGCTCCAGGGACACATTGGCTTTCAGGCACACAACTTTGGGTGTCCGCCCACAACAGCCTAGCCTCTCAGCTGCACCCGCTCGTGGCGCCGCAGGTGTCGCACTTCTCGCAGGTGCCGTTGCGGACCATGGTGAAGTTCTGGCACTCCGAGCAGGAGTTGCCGGTGTAGCCCTGCAGCATCGACTTGGCGCGGCGATCGGCTGCCACTTTCTTGGCCTCGGCCGCCTCGTTGGCTGCGGCATCGGAAAACAGTGAGGTCGTGACCGTTTCCTCTGTCGTCTCGTCGATCGTGATTTCTTCGGCCAGCTCCTTGGCACGCTCCTCGTAGTCGCGCTTGTAGGCGGTGGCTTCCTCGCGCAGCTCCGACGATACCGACTTCAGCGCCGTCACCGTTGCACCGGTCGAGATGGCACGCACGTTCGAGCCCGAGAACGCGGTTGGCGCGGCCTTGATAGGGGCGGAGGCAGGCGTGGCCGAACCCTTGGGGTCGTTGCCGATGACGCCGGAGACGACCTTGAGCGGGGCGCCGCGGGTCAGGCCCCTGGAGAAGGGCAGGGCCTTGCCTTCGGTGATGCCCTTGCCGAGTGCCGTCTTGTCGAAGTCCGACTGGTCGACATGGGCGAGGTCGTGGCGGCCGAGATAGGAAACGGCGAGTTCGCGGAAGACATAGTCGAGGATCGAGGTGGCGTTCTTGATGGCATCGTTGCCGATGACCATGCCGGCCGGCTCGAACTTGGTGAAGGTGAAGGCCTCGACATATTCGTCGAGCGGAACGCCGTACTGCAGGCCGAGCGAGATCGAGATGGCGAAGTTGTTCATCATCGCACGGAAGGCGGCACCTTCCTTGTGCATGTCGATGAAGATCTCGCCCAAGCGGCCGTCGTCGAATTCGCCGGTGCGGAGATAGACCTTGTGACCGCCGACGACAGCCTTCTGGGTGTAGCCCTTGCGGCGGTTCGGCAGCTTTTCCCGTTCGCGGTAGAGCCGCTCGATGACGCGTTCGACGATCTTTTCGGTGACCTGCACAGCTTTGGCTGCGGCGGGCGCGGCAACCAGTGCCTCGACCGCATCGTCCTCGTCGTCGGCATCGTCAGCGATCAATGAGGCGTTCAGCGGCTGCGACAGCTTGGAGCCGTCGCGGTACAGCGCGTTGGCCTTCAGCGCCAGCTTCCACGAGAGCATGTAGGCGCTCTTGCAGTCCTCGACCGTCGCCTCGTTGGGCATGTTGATGGTCTTGGAAATGGCGCCCGAGATGAAGGGCTGGGCGGCGGCCATCATCAGGATATGGCTGTCGACCGAGAGATAACGCTTGCCGATCTTGCCGCACGGGTTGGCGCAGTCGAACACCGGGAGGTGCTCTTCTTTCAGGAATGGTGCTCCCTCGAGGGTCATGGCACCGCAGACGTGGATGTTGGCGGCTTCGATGTCTTTCTTGGAGAAGCCAAGGGCCGGCAGCATCTCGAACGAGAAATCGTCGAGCTGTGCGTCGGTGAAGCCCAGAACGTCCCTGCAGAAATCTTCGCCCAGCGTCCACTTGTTGAACACGAACTTGATGTCGAAGGCGCTCTTGAGCGCTGCGTTCAGCGTCTCGATCTTCTCGTCGGTGAAGCCCTTGGCCTTCAACGTCGAAGGGTTGATGCCCGAGGCCTGGTTGAGATTGCCGTGGCCGACCGCGTAGGCCTCGATCTCGGCGATCTGGCTCTCGGTGTAGCCGAGCGTGCGCAACGCTTCGGGAACGGCGCGGTTGATGATCTTGAAGTAGCCGCCGCCGGCGAGCTTCTTGAACTTGACCAGCGCGAAATCGGGTTCGATGCCGGTCGTGTCGCAATCCATGACGAGGCCGATCGTGCCGGTGGGCGCGATCACGGTCGCCTGCGCATTGCGGTAGCCATGCTTTTCGCCAAGCTCGATGGCGCGGTCCCAGGCAGCGCGGGCATGCGTCACCAGAGCCTGTTGCTTGAGGTCGGAAGCAACCAGCGGCACCGGGTTGACCGACAGCTGCTCGTAGCCGGCCGCCTCGCCATAGGCGGCGCGGCGATGGTTGCGCATGACGCGCAGCATGTTCTGGGCGTTGCGCTCGTAATCAGGGAAGGCGCCGAGCTCGGAGGCCATTTCGGCCGAGGTGGCATAGGCGACGCCGGTCATGATCGCGGTGAGTGCGCCGCAGATGGCGCGGCCCTCTTCTGAGTCATAGGGAATGCCCGAGGTCATCAGCAGGCCGCCGATATTGGCATAGCCGAGGCCGAGCGTGCGGTACTCGTAGGAGAGCTTGGCGATTTCCTTGGACGGGAACTGCGCCATCATGACCGAGATTTCGAGCACCACGGTCCACAGACGGGCGGTGTGCTCATAGGCTGCGATGTCGATCTCGCCATTCTGCATACGGTAGGGCAGCAGGTTGATCGAGGCGAGGTTGCAGGCCGTGTCGTCGAGGAACATGTATTCCGAGCACGGGTTCGACGCACGGATGGCGCCTGCGGAGGCGCAGGTGTGCCAGTCGTTCATCGTGGTGTTGAAGTGCAGGCCCGGATCGGCCGAAGCCCAGGCGGCGTAGCCGATCTTCTCCCACAGGTCGCGGGCCTTGAGCGTCTTCAGGACCTTGCCGTCCTTGCGGGCGGTCAGGTGCCAGTCGGCGTCATTCTCGACGGCGCGCAGGAAGTTGTCCTTGAGCGAGACCGAATTGTTGGAATTCTGGCCCGAAACCGTGAGGTAGGCCTCCGAATCCCAATCGGTGTCGTAGGTGTTGAACTCGATCGAGGTGTAGCCCTGCTTGGCGAACTGGATGACGCGGTAGATGTAGTTCTCCGGCACCGAGTTCTTCTTGGCGGCCTTGATCTCGCGCTTGAGCGCGGTGTTGACGGCCGGATCGAAGCAGTCGTCATCCTGGCCTTCGCAGTTGACGCAGGCCGCCATGATCTTGGTCAGGTGCTGGCGCACGATCTTGGAGCCGGTGACGAGAGCCGCGACCTTCTGCTCTTCCTTCACCTTCCAGTCGATATAGGCCTCGATATCGGGGTGATCGGCGTCGACCACCACCATCTTGGCCGCACGGCGCGTGGTACCGCCCGACTTGATGGCGCCGGCGGCGCGGTCGCCGATCTTGAGGAAGCTCATCAGGCCCGACGAACGGCCGCCGCCCGAAAGCTTTTCACCTTCGCCACGCAGATGCGAGAAGTTCGAGCCGGTGCCCGAGCCGTATTTGAACAGGCGCGCCTCGCGCACCCACAGGTCCATGATGCCGCCCTCGTTGACGAGGTCGTCGGCGACCGACTGGATGAAGCAGGCATGCGGCTGCGGGTGTTCGTAGGACGACTTCGACTTGGTCAGCTTGCCGGTGAAGGGGTCGACATAGAAGTGGCCCTGGCCAGGGCCGTCGATGCCATAGGCCCAGTGCAGGCCGGTGTTGAACCACTGCGGCGAGTTCGGGGCCACGCGCTGGGTGGCGAGCATGTAGGCGAGTTCGTCGCGGAAGGCCAGCGCATCGGCCTCGCTCTTGAAGTAGCCGCCCTTCCAGCCCCAATAGGTCCAGGTGCCGGCGAGACGGTCGAAGACCTGACGGGCGTCGGTCTCGGAGCCGTAGCGCTCGTTTTCGGGCAGCTTGGCAAGCTCGGCCTCGTCGGCAACCGACCGCCACAGGAAGGAGGGAACGTCGTTCTCCTCGACCTTCGTCAGACGCGCGGGAACGCCTGCCTTGCGGAAATACTTCTGGGCGAGGATGTCGGCCGCGACCTGGCTGAACTGGACGGGCACATCGATGTCGGCGAGCCGGAAGACGATCGATCCATCCGGATTCTTGATCTCGGAGATCGCCTTGCGGAACTCGATCTCCGCATAGGCCGATTGTCCATCCTTGGTGAAACGCCGCTCGATGCGCATCGGTCGATTTCCTTTTGTCTATATATAGCGTTTTTCGCAGGGAAATTCCCGTTGCTTGTGCGAAAGACGCGAGCCCGCTTTATCCGACTGCCCGCGCAGCCGGATGCCTTTTCCCGAGATGGCCGCTGCCGGACTGGAAAATCTCCTTGGGAAGGACTTTCCGCTCAAGCCTGCGACCCGTCCCGGGCCCGTCGAACTGAAACTTGGTTGCGATTCCCTCATGGAGGGACAACTCACACTATCTAGCGCCAACGCTGCCTGCAAACACTAAATATAGTGTTAACAGAAGATTTCCGCCAGTCCCCAATTTTTACCCGCCAACCCCTTGGCACCCGTAAAAACGCACGCTTCCGCGACCCGCCTGAGCGGGTGGAAATGCGAGCGATAACTCACGAAGCTGGGAAAAAGGACCGGCCTCAGAACTTTCCGGTCACACGCTCAACAAGCGCGCATGAGTCATAAAAAGCGACTCGGGGGTGAACGTCAAGAAGTCGTTTATGCAGATTTTGTGACCCCAATATCTTGTGTGGGACAAGTGTGGATAACGGGGAGAATGACACACCACCACGACGCCGGCGCGACACTGGCAGACAGCGAACATGACCCGGATCGCCGAACTCGGCACCCGCTTCTGCGGGCAGTCAGGCCGCGACCTTGCCGTGGGTGGCACCGAAGGTGGCGATGAGGCGACAGAGGTCCGGCTCGTTGACCATGCGCGACGCCTCTGATGGTGTGACCCACTTGCGCGTGCGCTGGCGTCGCTCTTTCCATTTTTCGGCGACCTTGCGTACTTCCAGCGGATAAACCAGCACCTCGCAGGCGACCTGCTCGCCGCCGGCAAGTTCCTTGACGTAGAAATAGCGGCCGGCTTCCTGAGTGTCGACCGAACCGCTCAGGCCGGCCTCTTCGCTCGCCTCGCGGGCGGCGGTTTCACACAGGCGCTCGGATGTTTCGGGCCAACCCTTGGGCAGGACCCAGCGCCCGGTGTCGCGGCTGGTGATCAGCATCACCTCTATGCCTGACGATGTTCGGTGCCAGGGCAGGGCGGCAACCTGTATTCGGCAAGGCGGCGCGCCGAACAGGCGGCGAATCCGCTCGAAAAGGTGGTTGTGATACGCAGGCTTCATAAGCATCGGCAGTCCCACCCGGTCAAAAGACTCAGTTGCCGTGTCACGAATTGTACGGTTAATCCTCCGTAACAAAAGTAAATAGATTGATAAGCAGACGCCCGGCGCGCATCGGCCCGAAAATCGAACCGATTTTCGGAAAGCACGATGCGAAACCTAGGTTTTAAGAGCGTCCTATGCGCGTCCGAACAGGACGCGCGACGCTCTAATGGCCGAGCGTCGATGCAATCTCAGGATTGGTTTCTGCCGGGCAGGGCGCTCAGCCCTTGTGGTCGTCGGCGATCGGCTTCTGGTAGGTGAAGCCCATGTCCCATGGGAAGTAGATCCAGGTGTCCTGCGACACCTCGGTGACGAAGGTGTCGACCAGCGGCCGGCCCTTGGGCTTGGCGTAGACGGTGGCGAAATGCGCTTTGGGCATCATGGCGCGCACGATGGCTGCAGTCTTGCCTGTGTCGGTCAGGTCGTCGACGATCAGGATGCCTTCGCCTTCGCCCTCGAGCAGGGAGGGCGTGATCTCCTTCAGCACATGCAACTGACCCTGCGCGGTGTAGTCGTGATAGGAGGCCACGCACACGCTCTCGATGACGCGGATGCCGAGTTCGCGCGAAATGATGGCTGCCGGCACCAGGCCGCCGCGGGTGATGCAGACGATCGCCTTCCACTCGCCATTAACGCCGGAGAGCCGCCAGGCGAGCGCGCGGGCGTCGCGGTGGAACTGATCCCACGAGACTGGAAAGGCTTTTTCGGGAAGGGACATCGACGCGCACTCCGGCTCGGCGCGCCATCTGGCGCGGAAATAAGGGAATGCAGGCGGAATTAGCCGGAAAGCCCCGTCCTTGGCAAGGGCAGCTTCACTTCTCCTTCAGCAATCCTCGGAACACCTGTCCATCTGGGCCATATCTGCGGAGGCCGAGGTCACAGCCGACCGCACTGTGAACGAGACTGACCCAGGGCACGTAGCCAATCAGTGCCCTGTCAGCGGCATTCATTTCGACTTGCAGTTCACTGCGATGCTTTCCACCCAATTTGAAGTCGTCGCGTGACATGCCGGCGTCATTCAGGGCGGGGTCGAGCACGACGTCGTTCAACTTGATACCGCCACACAGTAGCGACAAAACTGTTGCTTCTGCGAGCTGCTTAACAGTCAGATTCGCTTCGCTGCCTCCTGCGCTTTCACAAGCAGTGACAGCAAGAACTGCTACCGACAGCAGAAATTGAGCTTTCATCGAGAACCTCAGAACTCACTTGTGTCTACCCAATTCAAGTGCAGATGCAAGGACTCCGGATATCCTCCAATCAACCAACTTGCACTACCGCGACAGCAGGATCGCAACGTCGCCTGCCTGCAGCACGCTGCGGGTGACGCCGCCAAACAGGAATTCGCGCAGCCACGAATGGCTGTAGGCGCCCATCACCAAAAGGTCGGCGCCGGTCTCCACGATTTTCTGGTGGATCACCGCATCGACTGTGTGCCCACGTGAATCCTGAACGCTGACCGATACCTTGGCGCCGTGGCGGGCAAAGGCTGCGGCGATCTCGGCGCCGGCGGCGTCCGAACTCTGAGAGGCCGTTTCGACCGGGTCGACGACCAGGATCTCGGTCTGTTCGGCCTCGATGATGAAAGGAAGGGCATCGAAGGCGGCGCGTGCCGCCTCGCGGCTGCCGTTCCAGGCGATCAGGATGTGGCGGAAAGTCGAGATCAGCGGCGCCGAGTGCGGCACGACCAGAACCGGCCGGCCCGCCTCGTAGATCAGGGAGTCAATGTCGGCTGCGAGCGAATCCTTGGCGTCGGGGGCAGCCTGCGAAACGATGACCAGATCGGCGCAGCGGGCGCTGTCGACGCCTGAAAGAGCGCTGTCGCCGGAGAAGCTCTCGAAGCTGCGCCATTCGAACGACACGCCTGAGGTTTCGATGCGGTTCAGGAAGGCCTTCTGAATCTTTTCGGCCCGCTCCTTGCAGAGCTCGGAATTGGCCTGGATGAATTCGGTGTCGGGGAAGCCCACAGCGGTCGTGTAGGGCATGGCCAGCGCCTCGGCGTGAACGCCGATCAGGTGGCTTTCGTGACGCTCGGCAAAGGGAATGGCCACATCGAGCACGCGCGCGACATCGCGCTCGCTCTGGATGATGGCGACAATGGTCTTGAACGGCATGGAACCCTCCTTTGCGTGAGCTCAAAGAGCGCTCAGCAAAGAAACACTATCATGGCCGTACTTGTTCCAATGTGACCTGGATCAAGTCCTTGGTATCAAGTCTCCGGGATGAAAGCGTTCAGGCAGCCTTGGCCAGGTCGGCGAGCATCGCCTCGATGGCTTCCCGCGCGGCGTCCATCGCGTCCTTGGAGCGCGAGCGCACAACGAGTTCCGTCCAGAACTTGCCGTCGAGATATTTCGGGTAGGAGCCGATGATGGTGTCGGGATGGGCCTTCTGGATTTCGGCGAGCGGACCGCCGATGGTGCCTTCGCCATAGGGGCAGGGCACAGTGGTCGAGAGCAGCTTGGTGCCGGTCTTGAGCGTCGGCACGACATTGTCGAGCATCGCCTGGAAGATCGACGGCACGCCTGCCATGACATGAACGTTGCCGATGCGGAAGCCGGGCGCTACCGACACCGGGTTGTCGATGAGGTCTGCGCCGCGCGGCATGCGCGCCATGCGCTTGCGCGCCTCCGAGAATTCCATGCCGCGCGAGGCGTAGTTGGCTTCGAGCATGGCATAGGCGCGCGGCTCGTATTCGCAGGGCACGCCGAAGGCCTTGGAGATGGAATCGGCGGTGATGTCGTCATGCGTCGGGCCGATTCCGCCGGTGGTAAAGACATAGGTGTTGCGCGCGCGCACCGCATTGACCGCGGCGGCGATCTCGTCCTCTTCGTCAGGAACGATACGCACTTCCTTCAGGTCGATGCCGATGGCCGTCATCACGTCGGCAAGGTGGCCGATATTCTTGTCCTTGGTCCGGCCCGACAGGATCTCGTCGCCGATGACGACCATTGCTGCGGTGACGATATCAGCCATCTCGGGTGCTCCATTGTCGGCTGAAGTCAGATACCGCTGCGCGCGCAAGCGGGCAATGGTCTGCATTCAGTGAACGATGCGTCACGAATGGCGATCTTTCATTGAACGGCCGTTGCGTTACATCTTGGGGCAGCCGCCGACCCAAGACGGCGCAACGAGATTTTCCCCTGGAGTTTGAAATGGCTAAGATTCTTGTTCTCTACTATTCGAGCTGGGGCCACATGGAGCAGATGGCCAAGGCCGCTGCCGAGGGTGCCCGTGCTGGCGGCGCCGATGTGACCATCAAGCGCGTTCCCGAGCTGGTGCCCGAGGCCGTTGCCAAGGCCGCCTACTACAAGCTCGACCAGGAAGCGCCGATCGCCGATCCGCTTGAGCTGGCCGACTATGACGGCATCATCATCGGCACCGCCACCCGCTACGGCACGATGGCGTCGCAGATGAAGAACTTCCTCGACCAGACTGGCCCGCTCTGGGCCAAGGGTGCTCTGCTCGACAAGGTCGGCTCGGTTATGGTTTCGACCGCGACCCAGCATGGCGGCGCCGAGCTCGCCCTCATCAACGCCCAGATCCACCTGCAGCACCACGGCATGGTCATCGTGCCGCTGTCCTATGCCTACCAGGGCCAGATGGGCAATGACGTGGTCCGTGGCGGCGCGCCTTACGGCATGACCACCACTTCCGATGGCGACGGCTCGCGTCAGCCTTCGGCCCAGGAGCTGGAAGGCGCTCACTTCCAGGGCAAGCGTGTGGCCGAGATCACCGTTCGCCTGCACGGCAAGGGCACCAATGCAGCGAAGGAAGTCGCATAACAGACTGAAATAGTACAGCTATTCGGAACGGGCGGTCGCAAGGCCGCCCGTTTTGCGTTGGCGTGGGGTTTGCCCTGATCTCCGCCGCGGTTAAGCTTGGCATCGCTTTGTCGCAGGATGCTTCGTCGTGCTTGGCTCTATTGTCTTCTGGTTCGGAACGATTGCGGTGCTGGTTGCGGCATTCGCCGCCGGCTATTTCGTTTTGGCGACGCGTCGCATCGCCGGCGAGGCCGAACGCGCCGTGCCTGCCTCGGGACAATTCCTCGCTCTCGGCCGCCACCGCATTCATTATGTCGAACAGGGGCAGGGCCGTCCCATCCTGTTCCTCCACGGCCTCGGCGGCCAGCTTCACCACTTTCGCCACACCCTGTTCGGCCGGCTCGGCGGTGACTTTCACCTTGTTGCAATCGACAGGCCGGGGTCCGGCTATTCGGCACGGCCAGCAGAATTTTCGGGCAGCCTGACAGAGCAGGCGAGGCTCGTGCGCGACTTCATCGCGGCCAAGGGGCTGGAAAGGCCGCTCATTGTCGGCCACTCGCTTGGCGGTGCCGTGGCCCTGGCGCTGGCGCTGGACCATCCGGACAGCATGTCCGGATTGGCGCTTTTGTCGCCGCTGACTCATGTCGAAGACGAACTGCGCCCCGAGTTCCGCTCGCTCTATGTGCGTTCGTCTTGGCTGAGGCATCTTCTCGCCAACACGATCTGGGTGCCTACCTCGCTCAAATATGCGCCGTTGACGCTGGCCTTTGTTTTCGGGCCGCAGCAGCCGACCAAGGACTATGCCATCGGCGGCGGCGGCCTCGCCGGGCTCAGGCCGAGCCATATCTATGCGACGTCTTCCGACCTGGTGGCGATCGAGCAGGATCTCGCGAGCCTTGAAGCCCGCTATGAGGAACTGAAGATGCCCGTGGGCGTACTGTTCGGCACGGCGGATCGGGTGATCGACTATCGTCTCAACGCCGAGCCGCTGGTCGGCCGCATCGGCAATCTCGAGCTTGAACTTGTCGACGGGCTGGGCCACATGCCGCAATTCATCGAGCCGCAGCGCGTCGACGCCTTCATCAGGCGGATCGCCGCGCGGGCCTTCGCCGTGGTCTGAAACAGTGGCCTAGGCGGAGCCATGCGTCAGCACGGATGTGCAAAGTCTGCTCCAGGTGCTTGAATCTACAGCCAAGCCCGCTTCCAGGTCGATGCGTCAGTCGGAGATTTCGGTTTCCGGCCGATCGTCGCCCTTGGCGACTTCGTCGTGCCATTGGCCGTCCGAATCCTCATACTGGATGCCATCGGTCGCGCCGGCGACGCGCTGTTCGGCGGCGGCAGTTTCGGCCGCGCGCAATGCGGCTTCATGGGTCGGAAAGGTCTCTGAAAAGGTACCGCCGACCTTGTAGGCCCAGCCGCTGTCGTGCTGGACTATTTCATAGACGAGCTTTGCCATCGTCATCCCTCTGAAGACAGTGCTCTCGCGATGCGGGGCTTGGCAGGCTTCAGGCGACGCCAACAGCGCCGGCACCAACACCCGTCCGGAAGGGCATGCCCATCAACGCTGGGACCGACAATTCGTTGCATCGGCGTTGAGGAAAATCGGGCCTGTTTCGGTCAGAGCGGGACGATGGAGAAGACCACGAAGACCCCGCAGATGGCGGCGGCAAGACCGAACCAGGCGCTGGGGTGCTTTTCCCAGAAATGCGGCGCACGTTCCCAATTGTACTGCATACGCAACTCCCCTCTTACTCCCACCCGGTCAAGTTGTATGGCGTGGCGTAGCGCTCTGCAATTTGCCGGTGCATTTTTACCCAGCGAAAAGCGCGCCGAAGTGGTAATTTTGCAACTGAGGTGAAGGAGACCGGCGCGGCGGCCTCACTGAGGGTTTTTGCACAACCTGTCGCACGACTTGCACAACGCAGGTTGACGGGCCCCCATAAGTAATTGAATACAAAGGCGCGCGGACGTGGCGGAACTGGTAGACGCAAGGGACTTAAAATCCCTCAGCCTCGGCTATGCGGGTTCGATCCCCGCCGTCCGCACCATGTCCACGGACGTGGAACTGCCACGGGCAGAATACGTCACAGCCAGCGCATCCGGGCAATAGCCAAAGTCCCGGCACGCGCTGTCAGCTATTTCGCGTCGTTGAAATCGAGCAACGGTGATGGTGTTGGTTCGCCCGATTTCGGCGCCTTGCGAGAAGGCGTCCTCTTCACAGGTTTCTTGCCGGCGTCCTTCGTTTCTGCCCCCTGCAGGGCAACCGATGGCGCCGCCTTGGCCGATGCCGATTTTGCTGCTGCCGGCGCAGCCTTTTCAGTGAACCTGATTGCCATCTGAGTATCCGTCATGTTCATCGCGCCGCGACTCGGCCGCCTTGGCTCTCCATACACGATTTGTTCTCGCGCAGGCGATGAATGACGGCGAGCCTCGCGGTTCGTCGCCTTGCGTTTGGCTGACACAGGTTTGATCGGTGTCAATGCGCCGATGGCGCTCTATGTCACCCTGCACCAGATACAGAGCGGCAAGGGAGTACGGCCGATGATCATCAAGGAAATGTCGCGGCAGGAATGCGTTGAACTGCTGACCATGGGCAGGCTCGGCCGGCTGGCCTGCTGCAAGGACACTCGTCCTTACGTTGTGCCCATCCACTTTGCCTATGCCGACGGCAGCCTGTACGCCTTTTCGGTGCAGGGCCAGAAGATCGACTGGATGCGTGAAAACCCCAATGTCTGCCTGCAGGCGGACCGTCGCGATGGCGACCGTGGCTGGCGCAGTGTCGTGGTGAGCGGTCGCTACGAGGAATTGCCCGACCGTATCGGCTCAAAGCACGCGCGCGAGCATGCCTGGTCGCTGCTGGAAAAGCACGCCAACTGGTGGGAGCCGGGCGGGCTCAAACCGTTCGACCAGGGTGGCGGCGGCCAATCCATCTTCTTCCGCATCCACATCGAAAGCCTCAGCGGCCGGCAATCCGTCGACGAATAGCGGCTCTTGAACCTTGGCGATGTCCTGCGACGTCGATGGAAAGTGGGTCGCGAACAGGTCGCGCTTTGTGCCAGGTGATAGTCAGCTACCGCAGGCTATTTCTGGTCAATGAAGCCGAGCACCGATCTGTTGTAGCCATCGGGGTCCTGCAGCATGGCGAAGTGGCTGGCATTGGCAAGAATGATCAGCTTGGCGCCCGGAATGACCGACGCGATGTATTCGGTGTGCTCGCGCTTGACCGCTTCGTCATGGTCGCCTGAGACGATTGCCGTGGGCACGGTGATCCGGGCCAGATCCTCCCTGGACCAGTTGGGCTGGCTCTTCCACATGTGGCTGATCTGGGCGACGAAGTTGTCATATTCGTCCGGTGTCTTCGACATCCGCGCGTAATCCTCGCCGGAGCGTTCGATATAGGCGGCGAAGGTCTTGTTATCGAGCATGTCGGGGTCGACGCCATCGGGCGTGACGTTGGCGGCTTGGGCATAGAGCCGGGTCAGGCGCTCGGGATGCTTCATGGCGATGTCGAGGCCGATGATGCCGCCGTCGTCCCAGCCGACAAGTGCGGTCCTGCCGATGCCGAGATGGTCGAGCAGGGCGACATAGTCAGATGCCATCAGGTCGTAGCCGAAGGGCTTGTTGCCGCGGCTTGAGCGGCCATGGCCGCGGCTGTCGGCGACGATCACCTTGTGCGTCTTGGACAGGGCCTCGACCTGGCCAGCCCAGATGTCGGCGTGGCTGAGGCCGCCATGGATGAGCAGGACAGGATCGCCGGTGCCGTAGATCGCGTAATACATGTCGATGCCGTTGACTTGGGCATAGCCACTTTCGTCGGCCACCGGCATCTGCGCAGGTTCGGGCAGGGTTTGCCAGCGTTCTTCAGTGAATGCCGGCGCGTTGGGCAGCGCAACCAGAAACGCCAACGTCAACGCAATCCACAACGCACGCATAGCCGTCTCCGCAAGGTGGGCGGCGACATGACTAACGGCGGAAAAAGGCAAGCGGCGGGCAACAGAGCCTAAAATTAGCTGAGGACGATTTGGCGCAACTGTCCCTTAGCAGGTCCCCGAAAAGCTGACGGGCGGAAAAAGCTCCGCCCGTCGGTTCAGCCAGTTTGTAGGCGACGGTGTCAGGCGTCTTCTTCGACAAAGACCTCGTCGCGCTTCTTTCGCACCGCCGGCAACAGCACCACGATCAGCACCAGGGCGGCAATCGCGAGCAGAAGCGCGCTGATCGGCCGAGTGATGAAGGTGGTGGCATCGCCGCGCGATAGGATCATGGCCCGGCGCAGGTTTTCCTCGAGCAGCGGCCCAAGCACGAAGCCGAGCAGCAGCGGCGCCGGTTCGCAACGCAGCTTGACCAGCGCGTAGCCGATCAGGCCGAAGAAGGCGACGGCATAGAGGTCGTAGACGTTGGAATTGACGCTGTAGACGCCGATGGCACAGAAAGCCATGATGATCGGGAACAGAATGTAATAGGGGACGGTCAGAAGCTTCACCCACAGCCCGATCAGCGGCAGGTTGAGCACGATCAGCATCAGGTTGCCGATCCACATCGAGGCGATGATGCCCCAGAACAGCGCGGGCTGCTCGACGGCAACATTGGGGCCGGGCACGATGCCCTGGATGATCATCGCGCCGATCATCAGCGCCATAACCGGGTTGGCCGGAATGCCGAGCGTCAGCATCGGGATGAACGAGGTCTGCGCACCGGCATTGTTGGCCGATTCCGGACCGGCGACACCGGCAATCGCTCCCTTGCCGAACTCTTCGGGGTTCTTGGAGACGCGCTTTTCCACCGTGTAGGAGGCAAAGGCTGCAAGGATCGCGCCGCCGCCCGGCAGAATGCCGAGAGCCGAGCCGATGACGGTACCGCGCACGATAGGGGCTGCCATGGCCTTGAAGTCCTCGCGCGTCGGCATCAGGCCGGTGACCTTGGCCATCAGCACCTCACGGGTCTTTTCGCTTTCGAGGTTGCGCAGGATTTCGGCGATGCCGAAGACGCCGACTGCGACCGCAACGAAATTGAGCCCGTCGGCATATTCGCGGATGCCTAAAGTGAAGCGTGGCGTGCCGGTGTAGATATCGGTGCCGACGAGGCCGAGCAGCAGCCCGAGTACGACCATGGCCAGCGCCTTGACGATGGAGCCGTGCGCAAGCGCGATGGAAGAGACGAGACCGACGACCATCAGCGAGAAATATTCGGCGGCACCGAATTGCAGCGCGATAGAGGTCAGCGGCGGGGCGAAGACGGCAACGAGGAAGGTCGACACCGTGCCGGCAAAGAACGAGCCGATGGCGGCAATGGCAAGGGCCGCACCCGCACGGCCCTTGCGGGCCATCTGGTAGCCGTCGATGGCTGTCACCGCCGAAGATGATTCGCCGGGCATGTTGATGAGGATGGCGGTGGTCGAGCCGCCATATTGCGCGCCGTAATAGATGCCGGCGAGCATGATCAGCGACGACACCGGGTCGCCGATCTGGAAGGTGATCGGCAACAGCATGGCGATGGTGGCGGTGGCGCCGATGCCGGGCAGAACGCCGATGAGGGTGCCGAGCAGCACGCCGATGAGGCAGAAGCCGAGATTGTAGATGGTCGACGCGGTAGCGAAGCCGAGCGCGAGATTACTGAAGAGTTCCATCAGATCATCCCCCTTAGAACCGCAGCCACGGGCCGAAACGCTGGAACGGCAGGCCAAGCGCGTAGCTGAACACCACCACCGAGAACAGCGTGACCGCCGCAGCCAGTACCAGTGCCGGCAGCGGCTTCATGCGCGTCGAGGCGAAAGCCGCGATCAGGCAGGTGAAGAACAGCGACGGCACGAAGCCGAGGCCGCGCACGGTGAGCCCGAAGAAGATCGGCGCGGGCAGGATGAAGGCCATGCCGCGCCAGGCGATCGGGCCGATCGGCTCGCCATCGACGCGGGTCGCCTGGACGATGATGACGAGGCCGAGGGCCACCAGCACCAGCGACAGCACTAGCGGGAAGTAGCCTGGACCCATGCGCAGCGACGTACCGAGCTCGAGCCCGAGCGCTTGGATGGCGAAGAAGGCGCCGGTGGCTGCAAGCAGCGCACCGCAGGCACCGTTGGTTGGATCTATGGAAAGCTTGTTCATGGTTCCCTCTGGAGGCTCCAAGGCGGCATGCGCTCGCTGGCCGCTACGCGGCGATCTGCTCCTGTTGGGGAGAAGACGGAGGCACTGCCGTTTCAGGCCTGCTCTCTCTTTGAGGACATGTTGGTTAAGCGAGGCGGAGGCCGGGTGGGTGGAGTGCCCGCCCGGCCGTCATTTGCCTCAGTCGGCGTACTGGCCGGCGGCCTCGATAATCGGCTTCCAGCGGGCGATTTCGCCTTCGAGCTTGGCCTTCAGCGCGGCAGGCGTTGCGTCGGCGTCCGACGATGGCACGGTGCCGAGTTCGGCGAAGCGGGCAATCACATTCGGGTCCTTGAGGGCCTTCTGCAGCGACTGCGACAGGCGTTCGGTCACTTCTGCCGGCGTGCCCTTGGGGGCATAGACGCCGTGCCAGATGCCGACTTCCATGCCTTCGAGGCCGCCTTCCTTGGTGGTCGGCACGTCGGGCAGGACGCTGAGGCGGGCAGGCGAGGTCACGGCATAGGCCTTGATGGTGCCGCCCTGGATCTGCTTGGTGGTGTTGGTGGTCTGGTCGCACATGATGTCGACCTGGCCGCCGAGCAGGTCGGTCATGGCAGGGCCGGTGCCCTTATAGGGAACGGTGACCAGCGGCGTGCCGATGGAGCTCATGAACAGCATGCCGCACAGATGCGAGGCCGCACCGATGCCGGCATTGGCGACGGTGACCTTGTCCTTGTTGGCCTTGGCGTAGTCGACCAGACCCTTGAGGTCGGTTGCCTCGAGGTCCTTGCGGGCAACGATGGTCATCGGCACTTCGGTGACGAGGCCGACATATTCGAAGGCGTTCAGCGTGTCGTAGGCGAGCTTGCGGTAGAGCGTGGCTGATGTGGCCATGCCGATGTGGTGGAGCAGCAGCGTGTAGCCGTCCGGATCGGCCGAGGCGACACGGCCCGCGCCCAGCGTTCCGCCGGCGCCGCCGACGTTCTCGACGATGACCTGCTGGCCAAGATCCTTGGACATGGATTCGGCGACGAGACGGGTGACGGTGTCGGTCGGGCCGCCGGCGGCGAAAGGCACGACGACGGTGATGGTGCGCTCGGGGTAGCCGGCAGCGTCAGCGGCAAGCGGGAAAATGGCAACAGCAGCGGCCGTCGCCAGCGAGGCGATAAATTTCTTCACGGTGTCCTCCCAAAGGTATCGGAACTTGACCTCCGCCGGGACCACAGCTCCTCCGGGGCCGGCGTTGGATCAACCGATAGGGCGGCAGGGGCCGGCGATCCGCAACGCCGCCGCCGTCCGATTGTCGGCTAAAATGTGGCCCAGGTTGTTGCGATGGGTGGAAAAGGTAACATCGGCCTTTTGGCGTGTGTGGAATTCCACACAAAGGCGCCGGACTAGTCCTCCGATGCGTCTACCAGGCCGATGCGATTCTTGTCGAGGCCGTAGCGCAGCATCTTCTCGTAGAGTGTCTTGCGCGAGATTCCGAGCTGCTCATAGACCGGCTTGAGGCTGCCGCCATGGGCCACAAGGGCTGCCGATATGATGTTCTTTTCGAAGCCGGCGACGCGCTCGGCCAGCTTTTCGTCGCCTTCGGCAAGATTGTCGTCGGCCGATTGCAGACCGAGGCCGAGGATGAAGCGGTCGGCGGCGTTGCGCAGTTCGCGCACGTTGCCGGGCCAGTCGAGCCTGATGATGTCGGCCACCACGCGCGGCGGCACCTCGGCGTCGTCGCGGCGGTAGCGGCCTGCGGCCTCGCGCACCAGTTGCAGAAACAGCAGCGGCACGTCCTCGCGCCGCGCCGCGAGCGCCGGCATGCGCAGCGTCACCACATTGAGGCGGTAGAGCAGGTCGGCGCGGAAACGCCCAGCGCCGACCTCGGCGTCGAGATCGACCTTGCTGGTGGCGATGAAGCGCACATCGAGCGGGATCGGCTCATTGGAGCCCAGCCGATAGATGACGCGGTCCTGGATGACGCGCAGAAGCTTGGCCTGGAGATCTGCTGGCATCGAGCTGATTTCGTCGAGCAGCACCGTGCCACCGCGGGCATGTTCGAATTTGCCGTAGCGCGGCCTGAGCGCGCCTGGAAACGCGCCGGCCTCGTGGCCGAACAACTCGCTCTCGATCAGCGTGGCCGGAAGGGCGGCGCAGTTGATAGCGACGAAAGGTTTTGTCGCGCGGCTGCTGATGTCGTGCAGCGCGCGCGCCGCCACTTCCTTGCCCGTGCCGGTGTCTCCGATGATGAGCGCGTCGGCATCTGTCGCGGCGATGGCGCGAAGCTTGTAGCGCAACTCGACCATAATCTGGCTGCGGCCGGGCAGGCGCGCCTCGATGTCGTCGTTCTTGCCGGCGGCGGCGCGCAGCTGCCGGTTTTCCAGCACAAGCCTGCGCCGGTCGATGGCGCGTGTTGCCATTTCGGCGAGGTGCTGCGAGGTGAACGGCTTTTCGACGAAATCGTAGGCGCCCTCGCGCATGGCACGCACGGCAAGCTGGACGTCGCCATGGCCGGTGACAAGGATGACGGGAATATCGGCATCGACCTCGTGGATGCGGTTCATCAGCGTCATGCCGTCCATGCCGGGCATGCGGATGTCGGAGACGACGACGCCGTAGAACCCTTGCGTGATGAAGTCGAGGGCGCGTTCGGCGCTGGCGCTGTCCTGGACGACGAGGCCGGCAAGGTCGAGCGACTGTGCCGTCGAGCGGCGCAACTCGTCCTCGTCGTCGACGAGCAGCACGACAGGCGGCCTCATTCGGCCGCCTCGCGCATGGCGGAGCGCATCGCATCGAGGTCGATTGTGAACAAGGCTCCGCCTTCAGGATGATTCAAGACGCCAAGACTCCCACCGAAGTCCTTGATGATATTGTATGAAATCGAAAGACCAAGGCCAAGGCCCTTGCCCACGCCCTTGGTCGAGAAGAATGGATCGAAGATGCGTTCGGCAATCGCCTTGGGCACGCCGGGGCCATGGTCGCGCACTGTGATGGTCACCTTGCCGGCCTTGCGTCGCGCCACGAGTTCTATGCGGCGGTCGGGCAGGCCTTCCACCGCGTCGGCAGCGTTGGTGACGATATTGACCAGGACCTGCTGCAGGCGCACCGCGCCTGCCTTTACCGTCAGCGGCGTTGGGCCAAGGTCGACCGACAGCGTCGCGTCCGCCGCCTTGAGGCGCCAGGCGACGATCTCCTGGGTGTCGTGGACCACCTCCTGCAGCGACACTGCGCCGAGCTTCTGGTTCGGCTTGCGGGCGAAGTTCCTGAGATGCTTGCTGATCGAGGCCATGCGATCGGTCAGGCTCGAAATGCGCGAGACATTGTCGCGCGCCTCGGCGACGCGCTCGCGGTCGATCAGGATCGCGGCATTGTCGGCGTAGGTTTTCACTGCCGCCAGCGGCTGGTTGAACTCGTGTGATAGTGCTGCGGACATCTGGCCGAGTGCGGCGAGCTTGCCGGCCTGGATCAGGTCGGCCTGGGTCTGGCGCAGCTGCTGTTCGGTGGCGCGGCGCTCGGCGACCTCGGTCTCTAACCGCGTATTGACCAATGCGAGGTCGGCGGTGCGTTCGTCGACGCGGCGCTCCAATTCCTGCTGCGCCGATTGCTGCATCTGCATGCGTTCGGCCAGCCGCGCCCGGCGCTGCAGGATGATGGCGCTGCCGAGGGCTGCAAGGCCAAGCGCAAGAAGGGCGAGCACGACCGCCGACAGCGACTGGGCGCGGGCGGAACTTGTGTCGGCCAGCACATGCACCGTCCAGCCGGCCTCGGGCATTTCTTCGGCGACCTCGAGGAATTCGCGTGTGTTGCCGCGTTCAGAGATTGCCAGAAGCTCCCGGCCATCGGCCATGAAACGGGAGACGGGCAGGTTGCGCAGCACCGCATCGGAATAGCGCCGCGAGGCCGTGGTACGCGCCAGCATTTCCGACGTCAGCGGCTTCATGCTTGAATAAAGCCAGCCAGGGCGGCTGCTCATGAAGATGATGCCTTCGGGGTCGGTGACGGTCAGTTCGAAGTCGCCCCCGCGCCACGAGGCCTCGATCTCCTCGATATGCACCTTGAGTACCACCACGCCGGCGGCGCGCTCGCCGAGCTTTACCGGCGCCGAGAAATAGTAGCCGCGCATGTTGGACATGACGCCGAGTGCAAAGAAGCGCCCGAGCCCGCCGTGGATGGCATCCTGATAGTAGGGCCGATACGAATAGTTCTCGCCGACGAAAGTGGTGGGCAGATCGTAGTTGCTGGCCGCGATCGTGTCGCCGCCCGGTTTGATGACGTAGATGTCGGACGATTCGAGCAGGCTGTTGATCGATTTGAGGTAGCGGTTGGCGACGTCGCGCAGCGCAGGATCGTCAGGCGAGGCGAGCATGAGCTGGATGTCGTCATTGTCGGCGATCAACTGCGGCAGCGCCTTGTAGCGGCTGATCTGGCCCGTCAGTGCGGAGACGGCAAGCCGGAGCGTGGTCTGGCCGCGCGCTTCAGCCTCGTCCATGTAGGCGCGCGTGGCAAGCCGTCCGCCCAGCACAACGATCGCAAGCGCCAGCGCTGCCAGGGCTAGCCCCGGCCACATCCAGCGACGGCCATAAAGAAAATGCTGCATGACGCGGCCTGAACCCGTTCGAGCCGCCAAGTATACCGGTGCGGCCATGCCGCACAACCAAGGCCCTGTTTTCCGTCGTGGCTTTCGTTACAGTCGCATTGAAAGAGCACAGGATTCCTTGCAATGCCCAAACAGTCGCCCTTCGCCAAGCCGCGCCCGTGGACCGAGACCGCACCTCAGCTGGTCGACGTCGCCATGGGCCGCAAGCCGGCCGATCTCGTCATTCGCAACGGCCGCTGGGTGAATGTGCATTCGGGCGAGATCATCCCCAGTACAGACCTTGCCATCACAGCCGGCCGCTTCGCCTATTGCGGGCCGAATGCCAGCCACACCATCGGCGAAGGCACCAAGGTCGTCGATGCCGGCGGACGCTACCTGGTGCCCGGCCTGTGCGATGCGCATATGCATGTCGAAAGCGGCATGGTCACCGTCACTGAGTTCTCGCGCGCGGTCATTCCGCATGGCACCACCTCGATGTTCATCGATCCGCACGAGATCGCCAATGTGCTCGGCTTGAACGGCGTGCGGTTGATGCATGACGAAGCACTTGCCATGCCTATCAACGTGCACGTGCAGATGCCGTCCTGCGTGCCGTCGGCGCCCGGACTGGAGAATGCCGGTGCGGTGCTGACCGTTGAGGACGTCGCGGAGGCGATGACCTGGGAAAACATCATCGGCCTGGGCGAGGTCATGAATTTCCCGGGCGTCGCCGCCAACAACCCGGTCATGTCGGGTGAGATCGCCGAGACGGTGAAGGCTGGCAAGACCGTCGGCGGCCACTATGCCTCGCCTGACCTCGGCTTGCCGTTCCACGGCTACGTCGCCGGTGGCCCGGAGGACGACCACGAGGGCACTCGCGCCGAGGACGCCATCGCCCGTGTCCGCCAGGGCATGAAGGCGATGCTCCGCCTGGGCTCGGCCTGGTACGACGTTGCCAGCCAGATCAAGGCGGTCACCGAGATGGGCATCGACCCCAGGAACTTCATCCTCTGCACCGACGACAGCCATTCCGGCACGCTGGTGCATGACGGGCACATGGATCGCGTCGTCCGCCATGCCATCCAGCAGGGGTTGAAGCCGGTGACGGCGATTCAGATGGCCACGATCAACACCGCCCAGCATTTCCGCCTGGAGCGCGAGGTTGGCTCGATTGCACCGGGCCGGCTCGCCGACGTGCTGATCGTCTCGGACCTCGCAGAACTCAAGATCGATGAAGTCTTCGCCCGCGGCGTGCGGCTGGCCAAAGCCGGCAAGCTGGAAGTCGATATTCCCGCTTATGCCTATCCGGCCGAGGCCAAGAATACGGTCAAGCTCGGCAAGCAGCTTGGCGCCAGCGATTTCGACATCAAAGCCCCAGAGGGCGCAAACGAGGTCAGGGTGCGCGTCATCGGCG
The DNA here is from genome assembly GCF_026521175.1 of Aminobacter sp. MET-1. Taxonomy (NCBI): domain Bacteria; kingdom Pseudomonadati; phylum Pseudomonadota; class Alphaproteobacteria; order Hyphomicrobiales; family Phyllobacteriaceae; genus Aminobacter; species Aminobacter sp. MET-1. Next base: position 273,329 of record NZ_JAMSHL010000002.1, read on the forward strand.
TGATCGAGAACCAGGCGCCGACCCGCGCGCTGGAGGCCGACCTGCCGGTCGAGGACGGGCTTGTCGGCATGGACCGCCGCAACGACGTCTGCCAGATCGCCCTCGTCGAGCGCCACCGCGCCACGGGGCAGGTGACCAACGCCTTCGTCTCCGGCTTCGGCTATATGAAGGACTGCGCGCTGGCTTCCACGGTCGCCCATGACAGCCACCACATGATCGTCGTCGGCACCAATAAGGCCGACATGGCGCTGGCGGCCAATCGGCTCGGGCAGGTCGGCGGCGGCGTGGTGCTGTTCTCGGAAGGCAAGGAACTGGCGCTGGTCGAGATGCCGATAGCCGGCCTGATGTCCGACGAGCGCGCCGAGATTGTCGCCGCCAAGGCCGACAGGCTGGTTCAGGCGATGCGCGACATGGGCTGCAGCCTCAACAATGCCTATATGCAACACTCGCTGCTGGCGCTGGTGGTGATCCCCGAACTGCGCATTTCCGACGTCGGCCTGGTCGATGTCAGGACCTTCGAGAAGGTCGACCTGTTCGTCTGAGCATTCATAAGAGAACGGCAGACGCCTGCCAGCGCCATCAGTCCGTCTCCGCAAAATGCTGGTAATGCGCGCCGGTGACGCCGGCCGCATCGAGAGCGTCCTTCAGCGCCTCGCTGATCGCCGGCGTCGGCATGACGATGAACTTGTCGATCCAGACATGATGGTTGCCGATCTGCGACCGATTGAAGACCAGTTCCTTCTTGCTGCCGTCGAGGTACCAGAGATTGCGAAACTCGAACGTGGTCTTGGCACGGTCGACTGTGTCGAGGCGGTTGCAGGGAACGAACCAGAAGCGGTCGGCGGCAAGTTGGCCGTCCGTCCACAAGAACTGGATGGGAAAGAACTGGTGGACGCCAGGTTCGAAGCGCTCGATGACGTCTTTGACCTTGGCGCTGACCGACAGGCCGAAGGCGTCGTAAAGATCCAGAACCGGCCGCTTCGGCCCGGTGAGTTCGATTTTCGTGGGGATGTAAGTCGCCTCGAACGGCCGGCCGTAATACGAGTAACCAGGTCTAATTCTAATGCCGTCGTCTCTGGTTATGTCGACAGGTCGTATCTTCTCGACGTCGCCGTCCAGGGCGCGGTAAATGTAACTGTAAAGATCGCTGCCCTTGTGGCTGAGAAAATAGACCATACTCAGTTCCTCAAAAATCGATATCCCACTGCTGAAAGGAAGGATGCGTCACAAGGTATTTTTAACATGCTAAGAGGTCTGGTTGGAATTTCAGCTCGGGGATTGCCGGCGGCCATGGATATTCAGTGTGGGCTGAGCGTATCACCAGAGGTGGCAATATGTTCTTCTATGTCGGTTTTCCCTACGACCACAATGTCAAGGCTGTTCGTCGTGCCGTCTATGAGCGCGGGCTGACTTCTCACATGAACGACCACAAGTGGCGGGCGCTCTGCTCGGCGGTGGTTGAACAGCTTCCGTTCGCTCCGCCCTATCAAGAGAAGCGGGTAACTTCAGACGTACTTCGTCCTGAGGTGCTTGACTTCGCCCCTGGTTACCATGGTGATTGGGCGAGGACGCCTGAAGGCGCGATGGGATTGTCGATAGAATGGCTGAAGGTTGCGCCCAGGGTTCGCGTTGAGGTTGGCCGACTGTTGCCGCCTCGCATCGAGGACTGTGCGGCGCAGCTACGCTGCTTGCTGGCCAGCTTGCGCATCCCGTTCAAGTAAGAGGATGGCTTTTTTGTTGTTTTCGGCCACACCCCTGCAGCCGAAGATCTCTTCGGCTCCTAGTCCCGCAAACGATCGTCAAATGCGCCTGCGGTCATGGGCAGGCGCACCAATCGCCGACGCGGAACTGCATCGTGCTGATGATTGGCGTCAGGAGTTCGATCAGGCTAGAGCAGCCCACCACTGAGCATCTTGATGCGGTCGGTGACGTCGCGGTCGCTGGCGAAGCCGTCGTCGGCGCGCAGGCGCTGGCCCAAAAGCTTCACCATTTCCGGGTTGTCGGCGAATTTGGTGTGGTTGAAGCTGTCCGCACCCTTCGCATCCGACAGGTCGACGACGATGACGCCGTACTCGGCCAGGTCGGCGGCGTTCTTGTAGTCGCCGAGGCGCGGCTTGGAGCCGGCTATGATGCCTGACAGCTTGAGCGCGCGGTCGTCGCCCGAGGTCATCAGGAAGAACGGCTTGGTCGGCTTGCCGTAACGGCGCATCTGCGCCTTGAACACGTCGACATCGATGTCGGGGGAGGCTAGAACCACGTCGCCGAGCTTGCCGCCGAGGTCGCGGTCGCCGGTCAGCGCCAGCTGACGCAGCGCTTCCATGGTAACCCACGTGCCCATTGAATGCGCCACGATGTCGATGCGGCGCGCGCCTGACTGGGCGAGCATGCGCAGCGTCACCTCGAGCTGGTCGCGCGCGGCGGCAGCACTTTCCTTGTCATAGACATAATCGGTCGTGGAGCCGCCCGAAGCCCAGGAGAACAGCACCGGGGTGCCGGTGTAGCCGCTGTCGTGGGCGATCTGGGTGGCGCGGTAGACGGCCGCGTCGAAAGAGGTGTTGTAGCCGTGGATGAACAGCATGGCGCGACCGCCGCGGGCGGCGATGTCGGCGCTCAAGGCCTGCGAGAACTCAGGCTGCGTCTGGAAGCCTACCGCGTTGGTGGCAGTGAAGAACTTCGTCGGGTCCGCATCCTTGCCGCGCTTGCGCAGCTCGATCTGGCCGGTGCGATGAACCTTCGGCACGGTCACGTCGACGCGGGCATAGTTCAGTGTCGAGGAACGGCCACGGTCGAACACCTGCTTGTCGTCGGAAGCGCGCTCACGCGTCGAGGCGACGAAGATCGCATGGTTGCCGGCGATCTCGGTCACCGGCACGTTGACGACCGCTCCGGTCAAAAGCTCTCCCGACGGCTGGTTGATGCAACCGGACAACAGGAGGGCGGCAAGCACGAGGCAGATCTTCGAAGGCGACACTTTTAAATTCTTTCTGACGGGCAAGGCGTTCAGCATGCCTTCCTCCCGACTGGCTGATAGTGGCGGAAGTAAGTCGGGTCCAGTCGAAAAGGCGATACTTGCGATCAGTCCGCTGCCGAGTGTGGCTCAAATGCCAAAATGGTGGCGGAAACAGGTACTTCGCCGGCTGAGTTCACGAAGTTACCGACCCCAGAAAGTTGGCGTGAAGATCACCAGGACAGCAAGGATTTCGAGGCGGCCGAGAAGCATCGCCGCCGAGCAGATCCACTTGGCGGCATCCGGTAGCGACGAGTAGTTGCCGACCGGGCCGATGATCGGGCCGAGGCCGGGGCCTACATTGGTCAGCGAGCTGAGCACGCCGGTCATCGAGGTGACGAGCTCGAGGCCGGTTGCCGCCATCAGGATGGTGCCGATGGCCCAAAGCACGAAGAACGAGGCGATGAACAGCACGACGGCGCGCTGCATGTCGGGATCGACGACGCGGTCGCCGTAGCGCACCGGCATCACCGAATTCGGATAGATCAGACGCCTCAAGCCGTTGGCGAGCAGCTCGAACAGGATCAGGAAGCGATAGGCTTTGATGCCGCCAGTGGTCGAGCCCGAGCAACCGCCCATGAAGGTGGCGACGAAGATGCAGGCGATCGCGAACGGCCCCCACAGCGTGTAGTCGTCGCTGGCAAAACCGGTCGTCGAGATGATCGACATGAAGTTGAAGGCCGAATGGGTAAGCGCAAGCAGGAACGGCATGCCTGTCTGCAGGCTGAGATAGATGGCGACGGAGACTGCGAAGACGATGCAGTAGCCGGCAAAGACCTTGATCTGCGGGTCGCGCAGCGCGTCGAGCCGACCGCGCACGGCAAACAAGATCATGATCGAGAAGGGCAGGCTGCCGATGAACATGAAGATGGTGCCGACCCACAGGATGGCGGGGCGGTCGCTGTAGTTCATGAACGAGGTGTCGCTGGTCGACAGGCCGCCGGTGGCCAGCGTCGACATGGCATGGTTGATGGCGTCGAAGCTTTCCATGCCTGCCGCCGCATAGGCGAAGGCGCAGGTGACCATCAGCGCCGTGTAGATGCCGATCAGGCTGAGCGTGAAGGTGTGGAAGCGCTCGAAAGGCCGGTCCTCGATATCGGAGGATTCGATCTTGAAGTAGGAGACGCCGCCGACATTGAGGAAAGGCAGGATGAAAAGGCCAAGCGCGATGACGCCAAGGCCACCCATAAAATTGAGCAGCGAGCGCCACAGCAACAGCCCGGGAGGCGCATCGTCGAGGCCGTTGATAACTGTCGAGCCGGTGGTGGTGATGCCCGACACCGCCTCGAAGAAGGCATCGGTAACGCTGAGTTGCAGCGACGACGTCATGAACGGAATGGCGCCGGCAATGGCCATGGTCAGCCACAGGAAATTGACCAGCAGGAAGCCGAAGCGCGTATTTGCCGGCGGCTTGCGGCCCTGGGTGGCGAGCGCGATGCCGAGCGACAGCCCGCCCATGAACAAGGCGGTGAAGGCGAAAGAGCGCCAGTCGTCGTTGCCATAATAGAGGTCCACGGCAGCCGGAAGCAGCATGGCGACGGAAAGGTAGATGGCAAAGACCGCTGCGACATGGATCGCGGCGCGGACGGCAATTCTGTTCACCGTGACGTATCCCCAGTTGATCGCGGCGAGCCGGTTCGGACCATGCGGCGGGAGCCGGACAGTGGCTTCCCGACGCCGAATATGCAATAGCCACCGGGTGTGGCAAGCAGCAGCGCCAGCCCGACCGACGCGCTTCAACATATTGATTCCTGACACATCCTTGCGCCGGTATCGTTTAACATCGGCCGCTCATGCGCTAGATGGCATGATCGTTTGCCCAGGAAATCCAGGAGTAGCCTCGTCATGACCAGTTTTGCCGAAAAGGTTTCGGTGGCGGCCGAGGCAGTGCGCCAGCTGTTTCCCGAGACGCCTTTGCAGCTGAACGACTATCTGTCGCGCAAGACCGGCGCCAAGGTGTTTCTCAAGCGCGAGGACCTGACGCCTGTCCGTTCCTACAAGATCCGCGGCGCGCTCAATTTCTTCCGCAAGGCTTTGTCCGCCGGCCGCCAGGCCGAGCTGTTCGTCTGTGCCTCGGCCGGCAACCACGCCCAGGGTTTTGCCTTCGTCTGCCGCCATTTCGGCAAGAAGGGCGTGGTCTACATGCCCGTCACCACCCCGCAGCAGAAAATCGACAAGACAAAAATGTTCGGCGGCGAGTTCGTCGAGATCAGGCTGATCGGCGACTTCTTCGACGAGTGCTATCGCGCCGCGCTTGAATTCGCCGACCATTCGGGCGGCCATATGGTGCCACCCTTCGACCACAAGGACATCATCGAGGGGCAAGCGACCGTGGCGCTGGAGATCGCCGCCCAGATGCCCGGCGGCAAGACGCCCGACATCGTGCTGCTGCCCATCGGCGGCGGCGGTCTCGCGGCCGGCGTGACCCACTATCTCAGCGAGGTTGTTACGGCTCCCCGCTTTGTGTTCTGCGAGCCCGCCGGCGCGCCGAGCCTCAAGGAAAGCCTCGCCACCGGCAAGCGGGTGAAACTGGCCAAGGTCGACAACTTCGTCGATGGCGCCGCCGTCGCCGAGATCGGCCGCGAGCCGCTGCGCCACCTCAAGGATTTTCCGGCCGACAGCGTCCATCTGGTGCCTGAGAACCGTCTCTGCGCCACCATGATCGAGATGCTCAATGTCGAAGGCGTGGTGCTGGAGCCGGCCGGCGCGCTCGCCATCGACGTGCTCAAGGATTTTTCCCGCAAGGAGCTGAAGGGCAAGACGGTCGTGGCAGTCGTATCGGGCGGCAATTTCGACTTCGAGCGCCTGCCCGACGTCAAGGAGCGGGCGCTGCGCTTCGAGGGCGTGAAGAAGTATTTCGTCATCCGCTTCCCCCAGCGCCCGGGCGCGCTGCGCGACTTCCTCGAACTGCTGGGCCCCGACGACGACATCACGCGCTTCGAATATCTCAAGAAGTCGGCCCGCAACTTCGGCTCGGTGCTGATCGGCATCGAGACCAAGGACAAGCGCAATTTCGACCTGCTCAAGGCCCGCTTCGATATCGAGGGCGTCGCCTATCACGACATCACCGACAACGAGACGCTGGGCGGGTTCATCATATGACGGTCTTCGTCGCGCTGTTTTCCGGCATCAATGTCGGCAGCAACCGCATCGTGAAGATGGCGGAGCTGAGGTTATTCTTCGAGGAGCTAGGCTTCTCCGGTGTGGCGACCTACATCCAGAGCGGCAATGTCGTGTTCACGACCGGTGAGGGCGACACTGCCACACTGACTGGCAAGGTGGAAAGGGCATTCGAGGAGCGCTGGGGATTTCGTTCGCGCATCATGGTGCGCGATGCCGCCTGGTTCGAACGGCTGGTGGCGGAAAACCCTTATCCCGAGGCTGCAGGCGATCACACCAAGCTGCATGCCTACGCGCTGGAGCGTGCGCCGACACCGGAAGAAGTGGCGCCGCTGACCGAGCGCTGCACCGGCCCTGAGAGTTTCGTGATCAGGGACGACGTTCTTTACCTGCATGCGCCCGATGGTCTGGGCAAATCCAAGTTCGCGGAGGTGCTGCCGCGGGTGCTCAAGGTGCCGGGCACGGCACGCAATTGGCGCACCGTGCTGACCTTGCACGAGATGGCCGGGAAAGCCTGAGGCCGCCCCGGCAGGTCTTGCGTAGATTCCTTACCAGCTGCCGGTATTCGGCATCGACAGCCACGGTTCGGCCGGAGCCTTGCGTTCGCCCTTCTGCAGCAGTTCGATGGAGATGCCGTCGGGCGACTTGATGAAGGCCATGTTGCCATCGCGGGGCGGGCGGTTGATGACGACGCCCTTGTCCAGCAGATCCTGGCAGGTGGCGTAGATGTCGTCGACCTCATAGGCGAGGTGGCCGAAGTTGCGGCCGCCCTGATAATCTTCCGTATCCCAGTTGTAGGTGAGTTCGAGAAGCGGTGTCTCGCGCTCGTTGCCTGCGCCCACGTCTTCCGAGGCGGCGAGGAAGATCAGCGTGTAGCGCCCCTTCTCGTTGGTCGAGCGTCGGATCTCCTTCAGGCCGAACTTGTTGCAGTAGAAGTCCAGAGAGGCGTCGACGTCTTTGACGCGGACCATGGTGTGCAGATAGCGCATCTCGCTTTCCTCAGCTTTTGGGGTTCGGGCCGATACATAGGGCGAGCCTGCGGCGCTCGGCAACCACAACAACGACTTTTGTGCGGAACTGGTGCGAAGCTTGTGTCTATCTCGGGACCAAGATGAAAAATGGCGGCCCGGCTCTTGCACTGGTCCAAAGTGCAAGTGTTAATCTTACGTCAAGAATCAGTAGTGGCGTTTGCAAGGAAAAGGGGGCGTTCTGATGGGGGAAAAGGCCTCTCTCTTGATGCAAGAGAGCATCGGACACGAAGCTTTCACGCATGAGGACGGTGCCGACGATGTCGGCCTCATCGAGATTTCCGGCGCCATCAAATGGTTCGACGTGGCCAAGGGCTACGGCTTCATTCTCCCCGACGGTGGCAAGACTGGCGACGTGCTGCTGCACGTGACCTGCCTGCGCCGCGACGGTTTCCAGACCGCACTTGAAGGCTCCCGCGTGGTCTGCTTGGTCAAGCAGGGCGATCGCGGGCTCCAGGCTTTCCGTGTGCTGTCGATGGATACCTCGACGGCGGTCCATCCCGCCGAAATGCAGGAACAGCGCACCCATGTGACCGTGACCGCCGAAAGCGGCCTTGAGCGCGCACTGGTGAAGTGGTTCAACCGCACCAAGGGTTTCGGATTCCTGACGCGCGGCGAGGGCACCGAGGACATCTTCGTCCACATGGAAACCCTGCGTCGTTTCGGCGTTACCGAGCTTCGCCCTGGGCAGGTTGTGCTCGTGCGCTTCGGCAATGGCGACAAAGGCCTTATGGCTGCCGAAATTCACCCCGATTTGGGAACCTTGCCGGTCTCGCACTGATTCCTCGCGCCGTTCCAGGTGTTGCGGCATTGTTGGCGTGGCCAAAATGACGCACGCGTCGAAGGACGACGCCAGCGCGATGGCGCAACCATGGCAGGGGATTTTATGAGCAGGATCAGATCGTTTTTGGCTGGACTGGCCATCGCGGCGATGGTGGCGGTGGCGGGACTGGCCGTTTCGGCGTCGATGACGACCACCGGCCTTGCCCAGGAAAGGCCGATGAAGCTGCCGGTCGATCCTGATCCGCTGCTGGTGACGACCAGCAAGGGCGAGGTCGAGTTTCGCATCGAGATCGCCGACGAGCCCGACCAGAGGGCCATGGGCCTGATGTATCGCAAGGACCTGCCCAATGACGAGGGCATGCTGTTCGTCTTCGAGCAGACCCAGCCGGTCGGTTTCTGGATGAAGAACACGCCGCTGCCGCTCGACCTGCTGTTCATCGGCACCGATGGCAAGGTGCGGGACATCCTGCCGGGCGTACCGTTTTCCGAAGCTGTGATCGCGCCTGCCGAGCCAGTGCGCTTCGTGCTTGAACTGAAGGCCGGAACGGCAGAGAAGAGCGGCATCAAGGTTGGCGACCAGATGCGGCACCCCGCGATCCAGGAAGCGCCGGCCGACAAGCCCTGACGGGTCGGAGCAGGACATGGCAGTCGATCATTTTTCCCACGACGGTTTCAACCTGGCGTTTCTCGACCAGCCGCCGGCAGGTCCGGGACGAGGCGATCCGGTGCTGATGATCCACGGCTTTGCGTCAAGCCATTTCGTCAACTGGGTGTCGCCGGGCTGGTTCAAGACGCTGACGGAGGCCGGCTATCGCGGCGTCGCCTTCGACAATCGCGGTCACGGCCTCACGTCCAAGAGTTATGACGAGGCTGATTACACGCCCTCGAAAATGGCCAGCGATGCGGTGGCGCTGCTCGACCATCTCGGCATCGAACGCGCCCATGTCATGGGCTACTCGATGGGCGCGCGTGTCTCTGCTTTTTTGGCGCTGGCAGCCCCCGAGCGCGTGGCGACGCTGGTATTCGGCGGGCTCGGCATCGGCATGGTCGATGGGGTCGGCGACTGGGATCCGATTGCGTCGGCGTTGCTGGCGGAAGATCCGGGAACCATCACCCACCCTCGCGGAAAATCGTTCCGCGCTTTCGCCGACCAGACGCGCAGCGACAAGCGGGCGCTGGCCGCCTGCATCACCACGTCGCGCGAGCTTCTGACCGAAGACGACATGTCGCGCATTACCCAGCCGACGCTGGTGGCGGTGGGCACTACCGACGACATCGGTGGTTCGGCGTCCGAGCTTGCCTCGCTGATGCCCAATGCGGTCAGCTTCGACATCGAAGGCCGCGACCACATGCTCGCCGTCGGCGACCGCACCTTCAAGAAGCGCGTGCTGGAATTCTATGGCGAGCATCCGCTCTGAAGGTCAGGCTCCCAGCGCCTTGAGCGACCTCTCCATGTTGGTCCGTGCCTGGGCCTCGAAGAGCGCGGCGAAAATATCGCTGTAGAAGATGTGTTGCCGGGCGAGGAAGTTTCCGAGCACGGCGGCGCGGCCGGCGCGCCAGTCAGCTTCGCTGACCCAGCCATATTCGCGCCTGACGGCAGCTTCATAGGCGTCGAAGACCTCTACCGGTGCGCCGAGGATCGACAGATCCATGTCGAGGAACAGCGCTGCATCCTGCCGTGCCGCCTTGTTTTCGAACTCGGGCACCTGGTGGGTGGCGGTTGCCTCGATCATCGCGACGATGCGGGCGAGCCGCCCATCTTCGGCTCTCCCTCGCAGCCTCGCGGCGACAAGCGCTGCGCTTGCTGTCTCATTGTCCTTGCGGCGGCTGTCATAGATGGCGTCGTGAAACCAGATGGCGGCTTCGACCGCTTCGGGATCGGCGAAGGCAGACCTGTGCGTCGCAAGCAGGCCGAGCAGCGCCTCGATATGCCTCATACCGTGATAATGGCGGTCGGGCGCCTGATAGAGTTCGGTCAACTCGGTTTTCATTGCGGAATCAACCAGCGACATCGCTCAGCGTCCCCTGAAGCGAGGTGCGCGCTTGCCGTGGAAGGCAGCGCGACCCTCGGCATAGTCTTCGCTGAGGAATGTGGCGTCGCCGAGCGACTGGGCAAGGGTCGCCTCGTTGGGATCATGGCTCAGCGCGGCGCGGATCGCAGCCTTGGACGCCTTGATGGACAAGGGCGCGTTGCGCGCGATGGCGCGAGCGATGTCGGCAATGCGGCCGTCAAACTCTTCTGCTGCGACGATTTCGACGAGGAAACCGGCGCTGAGCGCTGCCTGCGCGTCGATCCGGCCGGCGGTATAGGTGAGATATCTGGCCATCTGCGGCCCGGCGGCCGAGACGATGTCGCCCATCGCATCGTGCGGGTAGGCTAGGCCGAGGCGAGCCGCAGGCACGGAGAACTGCGCCTCCGGTGTCGCGATCCTGAGGTCGCATGCGGCGGCAAGGCCAAAGCCGCCGCCGAAGCAGATGCCGCGGATCGCTGCGATCACCGGGATGGCGCAATTGCGCAGGGCTGCAAAGGCGGCCGAATTGGTGGCTTCGTACGCGCGCGCGCTTTCGGCGGTGCCGCGCAGCGTGTCGAATTCCGAGATGTCGGCCCCGGCGGAAAAATCGTTGCCCTTGCCGCGCAGCACGATGACGCGCGTGGCGCTATCACTCGAAAGCCGGCCGACGATCGCCGCGAGTTCGACCCACATTGCCTGGGTGATGGCGTTCTTGCGCGCGGGCCGGTTGATGACGATGGTGGCGACGCCGTCGTCGGATGTCACCTGCAGCGGTTCGGTTTCCATGGCGTCTTGATTATCCGTGAACCTAATCCATCTGAACCCGCACGAACGAAACGATCTGGCGACCTGAATGTCCCCTAAGGAAAATTGAGTTCAATCGTGCTACTATCTGGCTTATATGTCCGGCGCGGGAATGCACAAGCCGACTGTGAACGGAGACCGTCGATGAATTCCATATCAGCTGCGCGTCACGGGACGCTGAAGCCGGTCGACCCGATCTGGAAGTCGGTGCGCGACGAGGCGGCCGATGCCGTCGCGCGCGACCCGCTGCTCTCGGCGTTTCTCTATGCGACCATCATCAACCAGGACACGCTCGAGGAGGCGGTGATCCATCGCCTGGCCGAGCGACTGGCGCACCAGGATCTCGGCGCCGACCTTTTGCGCCAGACTTTCTATGCCATGCTTGAGGACCGGCCGGACTGGAGCGATGCCATGCGCACCGACATCCAGGCCTATTACGATCGCGACCCGGCCTGCGACCGCTATCTGATGCCCGTGCTTTACTTCAAGGGTTTCCATGCCATCCAGACGCACAGGCTGGCGCACTGGCTGTGGAATCGCGGCCGCAAGGACTTTGCGCTCTACCTGCAGAGCCGGTCGTCGTCGGTGTTTCAGACCGACATCAATCCAGCGGCGCGCATGGGCAAGGGCATCTTCATCGACCATGCCACCGGGCTGGTTGTCGGCGAGACGGCTGTCATCGAGGACGATGTGTCGATCCTGCATGGCGTGACCCTTGGCGGCACCGGCAAGAGCGGTGGCGACCGCCACCCCAAGGTTCGTTATGGCGTGCTGATCGGGGCGGGCGCCAAGATCCTCGGCAACATCGAGATCGGCCATTGCGCCAAGATCGCGGCGGGTTCTGTCGTGCTGTCGCCGGTTCCACACAACAAGACGGTTGCAGGCGTGCCGGCCAGGGTTGTCGGCGAGACTGGCTGCGACCGGCCGTCGAGCCAGATGGACCAACTACTGCCCTCGCAGAGCATGGACCAGGTCATCACTTTCGACATCTGAGGCCTGCGGGCTTGCGCCGCGCTCACGGGAATGCGTGAATTGCGCGGCGTAACCGGCGGCTTGCCTTTACATTGCCATGCCGGGCGTGTCAGAAGCGCCTCTCTCAAACGACAAGCCGGAGAAGCCAGTTGAAGCCGGAAGAAATCCGAAAGCTCGACGCTTATTTCAAGCGCCAGTTCCAGAACCCTAACCTCATGGTCAAGGCCCGTCCGCGCAAGGACGACTCGGCTGAGGTCTATATCGGCGACGAATTCCTCGGCATCGTTTTCAAGGATGAAGACGACGGCGACTACAATTTCTCGATGGCGATCCTCGACGTCGATCTGGGCTGATCATTTGCCCTTCGTGGCGCTGCGCAGCAATGCGCGGCGTCATCTCCCGCATCAGCCCGGCAGATCGAAAGCGATTTTCGACAAAGAGGCGATGCGTAAGTTCAAGCGCTCAGTTCGTACGTTCTGAAGCAGGGTGCTCCAGGTGCAACATCGAGCTGGCCTTGGCGACGACCGCCTGGTCAAGCGCACGCCACTCTCCCAACAATTCGCGCGGGAACCTGTAGGTGAGGCTGAGATCCTTGCCGACAAAGACGTCGCGTTCGCAGGGCGCAAGCGTCTCCTCGGCTTCCGTGCCGCTCAGGCAGCGCGCGACGAACTCAGGCTGGTCGGCGCGGGCAGCCACCGCCAAAACCTCGTTCAGATAACCTGAATTTTCCTTGAAGCCGTAGAGCGTCATGCCATCAGGACCGGGGACGCCCGGCTTGACCGTCAGGGCGCTGTAGATCGGCTGCAGCCGCCCGCTCATATCGCGGGTCATCATGCGCGGCTCGAGGCTCAGGAAGACGATGCGCTTTTGCCCATCGGTGTTGTTGAAGGCTGATCGCGCGGCTTCGCTGTAGCCGTCCATTTCCGGCCAGCGCAGATAAAGGTCCAGGCGATCTGCAACGCCATCGCGGCGGGCTTTTTCGAAGCGGATCATGTTGGCAGGCGCAGCGATGACGTCGTTGCCGATGACAACTTCGCGCGAGCTGGCATCGTCGGTGTAACCGGCCATGGCGATGCTGTGGCCGAACCAGCGGCCGGCAGCGCTGATGCCGACGGAAAGCACGGCAAGGGCGGCGAGGGCGTAGAAGACCTTCATCACCAGCGCGGAATTGACGATCTCGAAATCAGCGCCGTCGGTCGCCTGCTGTTTCATCTGTCGTCTCCTGGCGCACCGGCCAAAGAATCACATCGATTCCAGAGGGTACGGTACGCAGATTCGCTGGTTTGGAGCATCCCGTTGGCCGCTTTCGGCAGGTCGACGCTCTCAATCGAGCTGCGCGCATCCGCATTTGCAGACCCGATATCGTATTGACCTTGCGCCGGCGTGGTTAATGTCGCGTTAAGCGGTCGGGCGCGCTTGCCTTGAGTGCTGTCGCTTCATAGGTTGCGCGCCACCATCTGGGCCGTATCTGCAAGGAGTTCGCCATGCCGCTTTACGCACTCGACGGCGTTGTCCCCGAGTTCGAGGACCGCGACACCTCGTGGGTCGCTCCCGACGCATCGGTGGTCGGCGATGTCCGGATCGGACGCGACGTCGGCATCTGGTTCGGTGCTGCCATTCGCGGTGATCGCGAGACCATCACCATCGGCGCGCGCTCCAATGTGCAGGAACACACCGTCATGCACACCGATCCGGGTTTCCCGCTGACCGTGGGCAAGGGTTGCACCATCGGCCATCGCGCTGTCCTGCACGGTTGCACGATAGGCGACAACAGCCTGATCGGCATGGGCGCCATCGTGCTTAATGGTGCGAAGATCGGCAAGAACTGTCTCGTCGGCGCCGGCGCGCTTGTGACGGAAGGCAAGAAATTTCCCGACAATTCCCTGATTGTTGGCTCGCCCGCCAAGGTCATCCGCACGCTGGACGAAGCTGCCGCCGAACGCTTGCGTAAATCGGCCGAGGACTATGTCCAGAACCAGGGGCGTTTCAGAGCGGGGTTGGTGAAAGTCGAAGACTAGGTCAAACAGCCAACAGCAAAGCCGCCAATAAGCAAAGCGATTACCCAAATGGCCGGTAACATGAGCCGGCGGCGATATGTGGTTCGCAGTTTCCGTCTTGTCGAATTCCTCAAGTGAGCTTCGCCAGGCTCCGCCTGAAAAAGGCGGAGCCGGCCCGGGGACTTGGGGCCGGCTCCTAGACCCGGTCGTTGGGGACGGGGAGGGTGGGGACTCGACCGGGTATTCCCTGGCCCGCCTTAGCGGACCGAGGCCACCGCGTCGGCGCGGCCGTCGTTGATCGCGATCCACACGCCGGAGTTCTTCTCAGACTGGCGCTTGAGGTAAGTGTAGGGCGTCTTGTCCCAGGCCATGACGCGAGTATCGAGATTGTCGAGGATGAACTCGCCGAGCGTGGTGCGAACGGTGAGCACCGCGTGGCCTTCGCCATTCGGCTGGCGGACGACGGTGACCAGAAGATTGCCGGCCGGCACGCCCAGCTCCATCAGCCGGCGGCGCTTTTCCAGGACGTAGTCCTCGCAATCGCCTGCGCCATTGGTCGGGTAGGACCAGTATTCCTCGACACCCCACATTTCCATGTCGGTGCGCGGCGTGACCGCGGTGTTGACGTCGGTGTTGATGGCGACGATCTCGCTCCACAGCGAGCGGGTCAGTTCGACCGGCGCGGAATTGGCGGTCTTCTGGTTGCATTCGATCGGCGAACGCTTGCACAGCTCATAATGGCCTACCGGCTGCGTGGTGCGGCCGTTGGTCTGCATGAAGGAAGGGCCGGCGATGGCGCTGCCCACGGCGCCCGCCAGAAACGTCACGGCCAGAAAGAGCGGCAGTGCCAGACGCTTGTTCATTTTGTAGTCTCCCCGTTTGAGGAGACAATGACAGGCTCGGATTTATTTCACGCAAAACGACGAAGTAGATGTTGAGTAAAAACAACGCGGTATTTGTCGATCATAAGAATAGAATAAGAATAAAACTTGCAACAAATTTGATTAGATTTTTATCGAATTGGCACGGCTTGCCAGTTCCGACTGTATCGTGTCGGGACGGCTGTGCCGAAGTGGGACTGGGCTGCGATGGTGGTGCTGAAGCAGTTCGGAGCGCTGGATCGGCGCGCATGGAACGATGCGCAAATGAAGAAAGCCGACGCAAGCGACGCCGGCTTTGCTTGTCGCAGGGGATTATCGGTTCAGGTGCGCGCGCGGTTGAATTCGCTGTCGAGCGTCTCTGGGCGCTGAATGACGGCGAATTCAATGGCTACGCCGTCTTCGAAGTGGCGAACGATCTGGCCGCGCATGGTGCCCAGCATGACCTGAACGCCGATCGCCGGCTTGACCTCGATTTCGATGGCAGCACCCGACAGCGACAGGTCGATGATACGGCACGGATACTGGCGGCCATCGGTGAGTTGCAGCGCGCTGATCGGGTTGCGCGGCGCAACGCGTTCGTGGCGGCGATCTTCCGGCAGGTCGAGTTCGTGCTTGTTGGCGAGCCAGGTCAGTTGGGCTGCCAGCTTGTCCTTTTTGCGCTCGGACGCGATGACAGTCATGGCGAAGCCATCGGGCAGCGTGCGCGTGACGACGCCTTCGACGCGGCCGATATGATCGATATAGGCGATGACCTTCTCGCCGGGCCTGCCGGAGCGCTCCGAGCGGAACGCGACGTTGCCGGGGGACATGTCGACGACCTGGCCGGCATGCTCGGTGCGATCCTCGAGCATGAAACGGCCGTAAATCTTCACACGGACACGCTGGAACGTCCGGCGTTCTGCCCGTGACGGCGCGAAATCGATCGCCGTTGGCCTCATGCTATCCTCACACCGCCTTGAACTCCCGCGACCCTCGTAGGGAGTTGTCGGAAGAAAATAGCGTCGAACAGGTTAACAAAACGCCTAAAGATTGCGTTGGCAGAGCCTGTTCAGGCTATTCCTCGCGGCCGCCTTCGAGCACAAAGAGGTGCCTGATGCGCCGTGCTCCGTCGAGCGGATTGGGCCCACCCTGGACGGCAGCGTCGCTGGGCGCCAGTGACGGTACGGTGACGGCTGGCCGGTTGCGCAGGAACATCGGCTCCAGGTCCGGATCGACCACCCGCACGCTCTCGATGGAGACATCGGCAAGTGGGTCGGAGCCGAGCCAGAAGGGCCGGTCGACGCTCGACAGCACGCCCAGGCAGCGCGGGTTTTCGACGCCGCCGTCGAGCGGCAGCAGCAGCATTTCAAAGCTCGTCGCGCGCAGGCTGGCCGTGAAGCCTTCGAAATTGACGACAACGACCGACTTCTGCTGGAATACGCCATAGGCAAGCCGCGCGATCAGGCGCTGGTCCTTTTGCCGCCAGAGCGACGGGAAGGAGAAGCCCTTGAGTTCGCGTCCGAAGGTGGCGCACAGGCGCGTGCCGGCGAGGCGGAATACTGCTTCGCCGCGGGCATCCCGCTCGAGGATGAAGGTGTCGGCGAGCAAGCTCTTGATGTCGGCAGGCTCGACTTCGGCGCGCTTGGGCGCAGGCCTGCCATCGCGAAGGCGGTTCCAGTACTGGAACAGTGCCAGCGATCCTTGCTGTTTCATATTGCTCCGCTCCGAGCGCTTCTGTTCGGGATGTGCCATCGCTGGACAGAATCGCTTCAATCTTGAGGTCTACATGAGACGCGGAGCAGGACCCGTGCCAGTCGCGGTAACAGTTGTTAACGGGTGGGGATCGTTAAGGTTAACAAGTGGTATACGTTGCCGTCGTCGGTGGTGCGTGGCAAGTTGAACTCACCTTCTTGAAGTGGCCGCCCAGCGGTGGCCTGCAGCACTTCAGTCAAGAGTTTTGGGGGCGGGCAAGGGGAGCTCGACCGGCCGTTCAGGGGAAACCCTGGACGGCTTTCTTTTTTGCGCTTTTGCGGCCGGTGGCTTAGATGGCTGAAACACATCAGCCGAGAACCGGACCAGATCGCATGAGCGAACCAGTACGCCAGCACGACGATGACACGCCTGACATGGTGCCCGAGCGTCGCGAGCCGATCTTCAACCTGCCCGGCATCGTCATTGCCATCATCGCCATATGCGTCGGCATTCAGCTGCTCCAGGCTTATGTGCTGACGCCGGACCAGAATGTCTGGCTGCTGATACATGCGGCCTTTATCCCCATCCGCTATTCGGGCCAGTACACCATCGACATCTCTGCCTTCACCAGCCCGTTCACCTACGCCTTCTTGCATGGTGGCTTCACGCATTTGATCGTCAACATGGTGTGGCTGGCGGCCTTCGGCTCGCCTTTGGCCAACAGGCTCGGCGTCGCCCGCTTTGCTATCTTCTTCGCGGTGACGTCGCTGGCTGCGGTGGCGCTGCACTATGTGCTGCACTCGACAGACAATGCGCCGCTGGTCGGTGCTTCGGGCGCGATCTCGGGCATGATGGGGGCGGCTGCGCGCTTCAGTTTCCGGATCGACCGATCGCGTGGCAGGCCTGCTTTCGCCGGCATGCCGCTGCCCATCGGCGAGGTGCTCCGTTCGCGCTCGGCCATGACGTTCCTCGGGGTCTGGATGATCATCAATCTGGCCACCGGCCTGTTCGGATTCGCACCCGGCGTCGACAACCAGATCGCCTGGGAAGCCCATATTGGCGGCTTCCTGGCCGGCTTCTTCGGCATCCGTCTTTTCGATCGCAAGCCTGCCTGGGCCTGACTTCAGCGCACTTGAAATGCGACCTGATGCAGCGCACCATGCAGGTGGCCGACAAGGCCACGGAAGCGCATTGCAGACCGACGGCAGAAGGAGGACCTGATGACTGTGAAGGCAATTCTGGACAAGAAGGGCCACGACGTATTTACCATCGGGCCGAACGTGCAGCTGTCGGAAGCTGTGCGCACGCTTGCCGAACATCGCATCGGTGCGCTTGTCGTGACCAACGGCGACCGCAAGATCGTCGGCATCCTCTCCGAGCGCGACGTGGTGCGCGTGATCGGCAAGGAAGGGGCTGCGGCGCTCGACAAGAGCGTGCGTGACGTGATGACCCCCAAGGTCAAGATCTGCAACGAAAGCCACACCGTGAACCAGGTCATGGAGATCATGACCAATGGCCGGTTCCGCCATCTGCCCGTCGAGCGCGACGGCTATCTCTACGGCATCGTCTCGATCGGCGACGTGGTCAAGCAGCGCATCGAGGACGTCGAGCGCGAGGCCGAGGAGATCAAGGCCTACATCGCCACCGCCTGACGCCAGGCCATGCAGCGCCGCGCATCCGTCTGGATGCACGGCGCTGTGGTTTGGGCGGCTACCTGTTGTCGAGTTCCGGGCGAACCAGTTTCAGGCCTACCCTGGTGATGCGGTATGGCCCGCCTTGCGAAGAGGCGACTGCCTTCTTTCGCTTCAGCTTCCGGAACAGCTCGAGATCGAAGCCTGGATAGCGCCAGCCCTCGCGGGTGAGGCAGATCACGTCCTCGATCCTGTTGTTGTCGTCTTTTTCGATTTCGATGCGCCCGCCTTGGGCGAGCAGATGCAGGATGCGCTGCTCAATGCGCGATATGTCCATTTTGGAATAAGTCCTGGAAAACCTGGCTGAAATGACAGCCAAAACAAAAAGCCGCAGCCGCGATTGCTCACGGCACGGGGTTTCGGGTTTTCATGCCCCGCCTTCAGGAGAAGGCTGGGGCCTCAGCAGGACTCAGACGAGTAGAACATCCACACTCCATAGGGATGGCAGTCATATAGCGGCGAAACGGACAGATTGCCAGTCCGTCGGAGCGATCCACTCCGGAGCTGGATGGCGATCCTGGTGTCATGGCCCGATCGGCCGCAACAAAACTTAACATTACTTCATACAGGCATGCGTTCCGAACTGGGATGACTGGTCGCGCTGGGTTCGAGGCCCCGCAGGCAGGGTGGCGCCCACATTCCCGGGCTTCGGCCATATCTTCAGACCTTGGAGTGCGCATGTTCGCAAAAGCAGGAATTGCAGCCGATGCCGTCAGGGCGTTGCTGGCAGCCATGGCAATCGGATTTCTTGGGTCGGCGAGCGCCTTTGCTGCCGACAGTGTGGCATCCGACGGCGACCTGTCGACCTCGCCCAACCCGAGCCGTTTCGGGCGCATCGGCGAAAAACTGGGCGAATGGCAGGTTGTCGTTGGCGGTGGGGCGATGATCGAGCCTGAATATGAGGGCTCCGACGAATTCAAGGTCGCGCCGGTTCCTTTTGTCTCGGCGACCTTCTTCGACGTGCTGACCATCGACCCGACCGGCGCATCGATGACCGTTTTCGAGCGCGACGCCTTCAGCTTCAGCGCGCGCCTGGGATACGAACTCGGTCGGCAGGAAGATGATTCCGACCGCCTCAAGGGCATGGGCGATGTCGACTTCGGCGCAACCGTCGGCGCCAAGGCAGCTTTCGAGCTTGGGCCGGTCGAACTGTTCGCAATCGTCGACAAGACGATCGGCGGCAGCGAAGGGCTTGTCGGGCGGGTGGGCGTGGAGGCCACGCAGCCGATCTCCGAGCAGTTGTTCCTGGGGGCGTCTGCTTCGGCCGTATTTGCCGACGAGAATCACATGCAGGCCTATTTCGGCGTCAGCACCGAGCAGGCCGCGCGCTCCGGCCTTGCCCGCTATGACGCCGGCGCCGGGCTCAAGCGCGCCGATTTCTCGGTTTCAGCAACCTATAGTATCAATCGCAACTGGATCGTCCGGGGTGAAGCCCAGGTGGGAGTTCTTCTTGGCGATGCTGCCGACAGTCCGATAGTGGTTGAAAATATCCAGCCATCGGCAATGCTTCTGGTCGGCTACAAATTCTGACGTAAGAACAACCTCGCTGCGGGATCGCAATGTCCAATCCTGGGTCCAGTCTTGATGTTGCTGAGCAAACAAACAGTGTGAGCTTGGCTGGCGATGCCGCCCGCGCGGCTAACGGCTCGCGCATTCTGATCGTCGAGGACGATTTCGAGATCGCCAGGATGCTGAGCGAAACGTTGGCCGAGAACGGCATGACCGTCGCGGTCGCTGAAAGTGGCGCCGAGATGGACACCTTGCTGCGCAACGGTAAGTTCGATCTCATCGTGCTCGATGTCATGCTGCCCGGCGAGGACGGCCTCAGCATCTGCAAGCGGCTTCGCCTGGAAACGACGGTCCCGATCCTGATGCTGACAGCGCTTGGCGAGGAGACCGACCGGGTGGTCGGGCTGGAGATCGGCGCTGATGACTATGTAACGAAGCCGTTCAGCGCGCGCGAGCTGACAGCGCGCATACGCGCCTTGCTGCGGCGTACGGCATATCCGTCCCAGGAGCGTGCGCGGTCAAAAGTCCTGCGTTTCAATGGCTGGCAGATCGATCTGATCCGCCGGCAATTGCACGATCCCAGCAATGCCCGAGTGGCGACGACGACGCATGAATTCGACCTGCTGCTGGCCTTCTGCCGCAATGCCGGCCGTGTGCTGTCGCGCGAGCAGCTGCTTGGTGTGACCCATGCCGGGCTCGCCGGGCCCATCGAGCGCAGCATCGACGTCCATGTCAGCCGGTTGCGCCAGAAGATCGAAGCGGATGCGCGCGACCCGGTTCTGCTCAAGACCGTGCGTCTGGGCGGGTATCTTTTCACCGCCACGGTGGAAGAGGCATGAGCGGCCTTCTCGGCCGCGTGGTGCCGCGATCGCTGCGTGGGCAGTTGATGGCGATCGTGCTCGTTGCCATGCTGGTGGTCATCGTCATCGGCTCGGTGTTCGAGAAGATCACCAATTCCGACTACGTGCCCGATATGGAGATCGTCGCAGAGCGTGCCGGCGTGGTCGCAGGCATGCTGCGGCACGCGCCGCCCGAGATGCGGGGTGCCATTTTGACCGCAGCAAACAAGGCCGGGCTGGATTTCCAGGTATTCGACAGGCAACAGATCGACGACGCGTCGTCGCCGCAGCAGCGCACGACGCTGGGGCGGATCATCAATGCGCTGTTCCCCCCTGATAGGGCGCCGCCGCTTGGCGGACGCTGGCTGACAATCGATGACCAGCCGGCCCTTGTGTTCGATCTGGACGCCAACACGGCGGCAGCCTTGTTCGGCGCGCCCGACACCGTGCTGACGTCGCAATTCGTCAGTCCTGCATCCTATTACGTGCTGGCGCTGGTGGTGTTGTTTGTCCTGTTCTCGCTGTTTGCGGTCTGGGCTGTGACCGATCCGCTGAACAGAATCGCTGCAGCCGTTGCATCCGCCGAGGTTGACAATGGCGGCGAGCTTTTCGTCGAGCGCGGTTCGATCGAGATCGTCGGTTTGGCGCGTGCGCTCAACACGATGCGGGCGCGCATTCGCGCCATGATCGACAACCGTACGCGCATGCTGCGCAGTGTCAGTCACGACCTCCGGACGCCTTTGACACGCCTGCGCCTGCGCGCCGAGCGACTGGACGACAGCATCTTGCGGACCGCCATGCTGTCCGACATCGGCCATATCGAAAGGCTGATCGACGAGACGCTGACCTATTTGCGCAACGACGTGTCGACTGAGGAGCTGCAGCGGGCCGACATTGCCAGCGTGCTCCAGACGGTTTGCGCCGAGTTCTCTGATGTCGGGTTCTCGGTCTCCTACACGGGCCCCGACCGGCTGCCCGGCCTGTGCAAGCCGAACGCGCTGGCGCGCGCCATCGCCAATCTCTGCGACAACGGTGTCAAATTCGCGCCCAATGTCGAGGTCGCGCTGACGGCAACAGACGAAGCGGCCTTCATCGAAGTCAGCGACAATGGGCCGGGCATTCCCGAAACCGTGCGCGCCCGTGTCTTCGAACCCTTCTACAAGATGGATGCGTCGCGCGGGCCCAACGCCGGGCGCGGTTTTGGTCTCGGACTGTCGATCGTCGCTGATATCGTGCACGGCCATGGCGGCAGGATCGAGCTCGATGACAACAGGCCCACCGGGCTCGTGGTAAAGGTCGACCTGCCCAGGCGTCTCGCTGCGGCCTAGATATTTTCCCCGAAGAAAGGCCCGAAACGCGGGCCAAGATGTCGGCGACGGAGGCAAACCCTTGCCTCGTCAGGCTGTTTGCACTAGCGAAGGCCGACACTAAGATATGCGTTTCGCACCTAGTTGATCCGCATCTTCTCGATCCAATGACGCAGGCCGCCCATGACCCTCATCGATACCCGCACGCCCGACGCCAAGCGTCTCATTCCCGGTGCCACCGGTGACTGGGAAGTCATCATCGGCCTTGAGGTCCATGCCCAGGTGACGTCTGAGGCCAAGCTGTTCTCGGGGGCTTCGACCACCTTCGGTGCCGAACCCAATGCGAATGTCAGCCTCGTCGATGCGGCGATGCCCGGCATGCTGCCCGTCATCAACGAAGAGTGCGTCAAGCAGGCGATCCGCACCGGCCTCGGCCTCAAGGCGCAGATCAACCACAAGTCGGTGTTCGACCGGAAGAATTACTTCTATCCGGATCTGCCGCAGGGCTATCAGATTTCGCAGTTCAAGCAGCCGATCGTCGGCGAGGGCAAGATTGTCATTTCGGTCGGTCCCGACCGCAAAGGCGAGTTCGAGGACATCGAGATCGGCATTGAGCGCCTGCATCTCGAACAGGACGCCGGCAAGTCGATCCACGACCAGCACCCGACAATGTCCTATGTCGACCTCAATCGCTCGGGCGTGGCCCTGATGGAGATCGTCTCCAAGCCCGACATGCGTTCGTCGGACGAGGCCAAGGCCTATGTCACCAAGCTGCGCACCATCGTGCGTTATCTCGGCACCTGCGACGGCAACATGGACGAGGGCTCGATGCGCGCCGACGTCAACGTGTCGGTGCGTCGCCCGGGCGAGCCGTTTGGCACGCGTTGCGAGATCAAGAACGTCAATTCGATCCGCTTTGTCGGCCAGGCCATCGAATACGAGGCGCGCCGCCAGATCGCCATTCTCGAAGACGGCGGCCAGATCGACCAGGAGACGCGCCTGTTCGACCCGAACAAAGGCGAGACGCGCGCGATGCGCTCGAAGGAAGAAGCGCATGATTATCGTTACTTCCCCGATCCGGACCTTTTGCCGCTTGAGTTCGACCAGGCCTATGTCGACGCGCTCGCCAAGGACCTGCCGGAACTGCCTGACGACAAGAAGGCGCGGCTGGTCGACGGCCTCGGCCTGTCGGTCTACGACGCGTCGATCCTGGTGTCGGAAAAGTCGATAGCCGACTATTTCGAGAAGGTGGCGAGCGGCCGCGACGGCAAGGCAGCCGCGAACTGGGTCATCAACGACCTGCTCGGCGCGCTGAACAAGGCCGGCAAGGACATCGAGAACGCCCCTGTGTCGCCGGATCAGCTCGGGGCGATCATCGACCTGATCAAGGAAGGTACGATTTCCGGCAAGATCGCGAAGGACCTGTTTGAGATCGTCTGGAACGAGGGCGGCGACCCGCGCGAACTGGTCGAAAGCCGCGGCATGAAGCAGGTCACCGACACCGGCGCCATCGAGAAGGCCGTAGATGACGTGATCGCCGCCAACCCCGACAAGGCCGAGCAGGCGCGTGCCAAGCCGACGATGGCCGGCTGGTTTGTCGGTCAGGTGATGAAGATGACGGGCGGCAAGGCCAACCCGCAGGCGGTCAACGACCTGGTCAAGGCCAAGCTCGGTATCGAGGAATAAGGATGTTCGTGCGCACGGCGAGCGAGCGCGACCTTGAAGCGATCAAGGTGCTGCTCGCCGAGACATGGCATGCGACCTATGGCGTCGAGCGCGTCAAAGAGATCACGGCCGAATGGCATTCGGTTGCCTCTCTCAAGGCGCGGCTGACTTTGCCGAACTCCGAGTTCCTGGTGGCCGACGACGGCAAGGCGATTGCCGGGATGGCTTTCGCCGCGTCAACCGACGACCCCAAGGTCGTGATGCTGCGCCAGCTCTATGTGCGCCCAGGCAACCAGCGCGCCGGCATCGGGCGCATGCTGCTCGAGGAAATCGAGCAGTGTTTTCCCGAAGCGCATAAGTTGCGGCTGGAGGCGGAGGAGGCGAACGGCCAGGCCATCGCCTTCTACCTCGCCAACGGTTTCAGGCAGACGGGCAGGACCGAAGATCCGGCGCGTCCGGAGTTGTCGGCGGCACTGTTCGAAAAAGAGCTGGGCTAGGGCTTGCCGTTCCCCGTGGGGAGTGTGGCGGGCTTAACCCGCCGCCACCTCGACGTTGTCGATCAGGCGCGTCTTGCCGAGACGCGCTGCGACCAGCACGCGGCCTTCCAGTTCGTGCCGCCAGGGTGCAAGCGTGTCGCTCTGGCGTGCTGCGACGTAGTCGACGCTGTCGAACCCGGCACCGATGATTTCCTGGCGTGCGGCGGCCATCGCTGCGGTCTCGTCGGCACCGCCCCGAAGTGCGGAAGCTGCCTTGCGCAGCACCTTGTTGAGCTTGCGCGCGATCTCGAGTTCGGCGGGGCTGAGATAGGCATTGCGCGACGACATGGCGAGGCCTTCGGCGTCGCGGATCGTCGGCGACCCCAGAATCTCGACCGGCAGGTTGAGGTCGAGGCAGAGCTTCTTCACCACGCAGAGCTGCTGGTAATCCTTTTCGCCGAAAACGGCGAGATCGGGTGCCGTCTGGATGAAAAGCTTGGCAACCACGGTTGCCACCCCGTCGAAGAAGGACGGACGAAAATCGGTTTCGAGGCCGGACGACGGGCCCCCGACGGAGATCGAGGTGGCGAATCCCTCGGGATAGACCTCGTTGACGTCAGGCGTGAAGGCGAGGTGGACGCCGGCCTCAGTGAGGCGGGCAAGGTCCTGCTCCAGCTGACGGGGATACTTGTCCAGATCCTCGGTCGGCGCGAACTGGCGCGGATTGACAAAGATCGACACGATGCACCGGTCGGCGCGGTCCAACGCTGCGCGCATCAGCGAAACATGACCGTCATGCAGCGCGCCCATGGTCGGCACGAGTGCGACCCTGAGCCCCTCGGCCTTCCACGCCGCCACCTGGGCGCGCAGGGCGGAGACGGTGTCGACGACTGCGGTCATGGCTTGTCCTTGGGTGTCTTATCAATTTGCGCATCGTGCTTTCCTAAAACCGTTTGCGGTTTTAGGGCCGGTGCGTTGGGGGCAAAAAGATGCTCGGGGGCAGGGAAGGTGCGGCTGCGCACGTCGCTGGCATAGGCGGCCGCGGCCGCGGCGACGATGTCGCGCAGATGGGCGTATTCCTTGACGAATTTGGGCACGCGGTCGACGGTCAGCCCGATGGCGTCGTCTGTGACGAGAACCTGACCGTCGCAGGCAGCACTCGCGCCGATGCCGATGGTGGGAATGGCGATGCGCCGCGTGATCTCGGCTGCGACAGGCTCGATCGTGCCTTCGATGACGGTCGAGAAGGCGCCTGCGGCTTCGACTGCCTTGGCGTCGACATAGAGCGCCTCGGCATTTGCCTCTGAGCGGCCCTTGATCTTGTAGCCGCCTTCCTTCTCCACCGACTGCGGCAACAGCCCGATATGGCCCATGACCGGGATGCCGGCGGCGACGATGGCTGCGATCTGCGGCGCCATCGCCACGCCACCTTCGAGCTTGATGGCGTCGCAGCCCGTTTCTTGCACAATGCGCCTGGCCGAAGCGACCGCAGTCTCTACCGAATCTTCATAGGAGCCGGCGGGCATGTCGACGACGATGCAGGCGCGGCTCGCGCCCCGCATCACTGCCTGGCCATGAGCGATCATCATGTCCATCGTCGCGCCTAGCGTGTTTGCATGGCCATGCAGGACCATCGCGACGCTGTCGCCGACGAGCAGCAGGTCGACATGCGGGTCGAGCAGGCGGGCTATCGGATAGGTATAGGCGGTGAGGCAGACGATGGGCTGCCCGCCCTTGCGGGCCATAAGCTCGGCGGGCGTGATGCGGCCTGCAGCCGCTGGCGCGTCGGAAGCCATGTCTTTTCCTCCCTCGACCGGTTCCGGCCTAAGCCAGTCCGAGAGCCCAAGCGGGCCGGAATCCATTACGGACCGGCTAATGATTTTGCAAGTGCGAGATCAAAACGTGAGCAGTTGCGAGATGACATCGTCCATCAGGACGACGCTCGCGCTGCCTCCTCGGTGGCGATCCGACCGATATAGACGGCGAATTCAGGGTCTTCGCCGGGGAGCAGTTGGGGCAGGGCGGCGCGGAAATCCTCGCGTCGGCACCACTCGCGGATGAAATCCTCCCATGATGCCCAGCGGCGCTTGCGGCGCTCGGGCATGTTCGGCTCATAGGCGACGAGATAGGCCCGCTCGAACAGGGCAACGAGGATGGCGAACATGGCGAGCAGCCGGTCACGCTGCTCGTCGGTCAGCCCTTTCGTCGCTGCATGCGACTGCAGGTAGAGGTCGGATTGATCGAGCGACAGCGTCAGGAAGTTTGTGTAGCCGTCCGCCAGCATCTGGTAGATCTCTTCCTCTTCGTTGATGCGCGCTTTGCGCTGTTCGTAGACGAAGATGAAGATGGCGAGCGGCAGGCCGATGATGGTCACCAGCATGCTCAGCATTTCGAGAATCTGCATGAACGACATGGCGGCACTCCCGGCGGGGCTCACGGCGAACACTAGGTTGTGAAACGCCGCCTGCCAATCGTCGCAGCGGCCATGAACGGGCGTCTAAATGCTTGCGTTCGCCTCGGCCTGACGCCATAAGCAGGAAACATTCGACGCGCCTGTCGCGAGGACCCGATGAAGAATTTCCTTGTCCAGTTTTTCACCTGGTGGAACGGCCAGACCCTTGGCACGCGCTTCCACACCTGGCGCAAAGGCACCAAGGTTGGCCAGGATGAGTTCGGCAACACCTACTACGAGGGCGGCAAGGACTCGGAAGGCCGCACGCGCCGCTGGGTTATCTACAAGGGCTATTCCGAAGCCTCGTTGATTCCGCCCGGCTGGCACGGCTGGATGCATCATCGCGTCGACGTGGCTCCCACGCAGGACAACTATATTCCGCGCGACTGGCAGAAGCCGCACCAGCCCAACCTGACCGGTACGGCTGCCGCCTACCGCCCCAAGGGCTCGGTGCTCGGCAACGAACATCGCCCGCAGGTCACCGGCGACTACGACGCTTGGACGCCCGGCTCCTGAACAGAGATCGTCGGCGCGGACATTTGTCGCCACAATTGGCGTCTAACTGCTTTGCCCATCGGCACGGGGCGACTAGCTTTGGCCGGATGGGAATCACGGGTGGACACCCCTGGGACGCAACTGCGGTAACGACTGTATGACATTTCTTGGCCGGGCTTCGTCGGACGGAAGATCGAAGGCGAAAGCCTTGCTTGCGGCAATGGCACTGTGTGCCGGCCTCGGCCACGCGGCAGCCCAGGACAGCATCCAGCGTCTGCCGCTTGACCCGCAGGCCTTTCCGAGTGAGGAAATGCCGGCCGAGGGCATGGACGATCTGCCGGCTCTCGACGACACCCAGGCCGCGCCCGACCAGCAGCAGCCCCAGGCGGCTCCAGCACCCCAGGTGACCCCTGCGCCCAAGACCACCCAGGCTCAGCGCATCAAGAACCCGGTCGCCGAATTCGCCGGCATCGACAAGATCACCGGCCGCATCATCACCTTCGACGTCTATGTCGACGAGACGGTGCAGTTCGGCGCCCTGCAGGTGACACCGCGCGTCTGCTACTCGCGCCCCGAGAGCGAGGAGCCCAAGACCGACTCCTTCGTCGAGGTCGACGAGATCACCCTCGACCGCAAGATCCGACGCATCTTCACCGGCTGGATGTTTGCAGAAAGCCCCGGCCTCAACGCCGTCGAGCACGCCGTCTATGACGTCTGGCTCAAGGGCTGCAAGCAGAAGTCCGAAGTGCCGGCGCCACAGGCCGCCAAGACCAACTGATCCCGTTCTATTCGGTGTTCCAGGCTGACGTCGGCGCGTGAGCGGCAGGCGGCCGCTGCGTCATACCGGCCTGCGTCTGCTCAACGCCGGGGATATTGCGCTTCATCCATCACCGGCAAGATAGCCCTGCCATGGAGTAAGAACTCAGTCGAAAGATGCTTCGCCGGTAATCGCATCAGCCAGCATCTTCTCGTATTTTCCACGCGGCACGTCGACTGCGCCGAAGCGCTTCAGGTGGTCGGTGGTGAATTGCGTGTCGAGCAGCACGAAGTGGTGTTCGCGGAGCCGTTCGACGAGATGGACCAGGCAGACCTTGGATGCGTCGGTCTCGCGCGAGAACATGCTTTCGCCGAAGAAGGCCCGGCCAAGCGACACGCCATAGAGCCCGCCGACCTGATGGCCGTCGCGCCACGCTTCCACCGAGTGGGCGTTGCCCATCCTGTTCAGCCGCGTATAGGCTTCGCGGATCGGCCCATTGATCCAGGTCGACAGGCGGCCCGAGCGCTTCTCCGCGCAGGCGTCGATGGTGCCTTCGAAGTCGCTGTTGACGCGGATTTCGAAATGGCCGCGCCTGATGGTACGGGCCAGGCTGTGGGGGATGTGGAAGCTGTCGAGCGGGATGACGCCGCGCGTCTCCGGCCTGACCCAGAAGACTTCCGGGTCAGAGGCGCTTTCGGCCATGGGAAAGACGCCCGACGCATAGGCCTTCAGGAGAAGGTCCGTAGGTATGCCGAAGCCGGGCGCATAGGGTCGGGTCATGTGACCCCCAATCTACTCGCTTTGGGCCTACTCGCTTTTGGCGAGGTATTTTTCCAGCCAGTGGATGTCGTAGTCGCCATTGGCGATATCGGGGTTGCCCACGAGATCACGGAACAGCGGCAACGTCGTCTTGACACCATCTACCACGAATTCGTCCAGCGCGCGCCTGAGACGCATCATGCACTCGACGCGGTTGCGGCCGTGGACGATCAACTTGCCGATCAGGCTGTCGTAGTAGGGCGGGATCTTGTAGCCGGAATAGACGCCCGAATCGACACGGATGCCGAGGCCGCCGGGAGTGTGGAAATGCGTGATCGTGCCGGGTGAGGGCGCAAAAGTACGCGGATCCTCGGCGTTGATGCGGCATTCGATGGCGTGGCCGTTGAACTTGATGTCATCCTGCGTGACCGAAAGACCGCCGCCCGAAGCGACACGGATCTGTTCGTGCACGAGGTCGATGCCCGTGATGGCTTCGGTGATCGTATGCTCGACCTGAAGACGCGTATTCATTTCGATGAAATAGAATTCGCCGTTCTCGTAGAGGAACTCGATCGTGCCGGCACCCGAGTAGCCGAGATCGGCAATCGCCTTGGCGCAAATGTCGCCGATGCGGGTGCGTTCCTCGGAGTTCAGGGCAGGCGAGTTGGCCTCTTCCCAGACCTTCTGGTGGCGGCGCTGCAGCGAGCAGTCGCGTTCGCCGAGGTGTACGCCTTTGCCTGCGCCGTCGCCGAAGATCTGAACTTCGATGTGGCGCGGCTTCTGCAGATACTTCTCGATGTAGACGGCGTCGTCGCCGAAAGCGGCACCCGCTTCCGAGCGCGCGGTGGCCAGCGC
This sequence comes from Aminobacter sp. MET-1, assembly GCF_026521175.1. Classification (NCBI taxonomy): domain Bacteria; kingdom Pseudomonadati; phylum Pseudomonadota; class Alphaproteobacteria; order Hyphomicrobiales; family Phyllobacteriaceae; genus Aminobacter; species Aminobacter sp. MET-1. The sequence continues at coordinate 302,409 of NZ_JAMSHL010000002.1, forward strand.
CACGTCAATGTCCGCCTCGGTCAGGGCAACCTTCATGCCGCGACCGCCGCCGCCGGACGAGGCCTTGATGATGACCGGGTAGCCGATCTCGGACGCGATGCGCTTGGCTTCCTTTTCATCGGTGACGGCGCCGTCCGAACCGGGGACGACCGGGATGCCTAGACGCTTTGCGGTGCGCTTGGCCTCGATCTTGTCGCCCATGATGCGGATGTGGTCGCCCGTGGGACCGATGAAGGTGATGTTGTGCGCGGCCAGGATGTCGGCGAACTTGGCGTTTTCGGCCAGGAAGCCATAGCCGGGATGGACTGCGTCCGCACCCGTGATCTCGCAGGCCGCGACGATCTGATGAATGTTGAGGTAGCTGTCGCGCGACGGCGGCGGTCCGATGCAGACGCTTTCGTCGGCAAGCCGCACATGCATCGCGTCGGCGTCGGCGGTGGAATGCACGGCAACCGTCTTGATGCCGAGCTCCTTGGCCGCACGCAGCACTCTCAGCGCGATTTCGCCGCGATTGGCGATCAGGATTTTCTGGAACATTGCGCGCAGCCTTCCGGCTTACTCGACAACGACGAGCGGCATGCCGAATTCGACAGGCTGCGCGTCTTCGATCAGGATCGCAGTCACCTTGCCCGAACGCGGCGAGGGGATCTGGTTCATGGTCTTCATCGCCTCGATGATGAGAAGTGTCTGGCCTTCCTTGACGGTAGCGCCAACCTCGATGAACGGCTTGGCGTCGGGCGAGGGAGCCAGGTAGGCGGTGCCCACCATCGGCGACGACACGGCGTTCTTGGCGATGTCGATGGCTGCTGCCGGCGCGGGCGCTGCTGCGGCGGTGGAGTTGACGGCTGCTGCTGCCGCAGCGACCGGAAGCGGCGCCGGCGCGGCGTAGGCGTGGACGGCCTGGGACTGGCGCGACACGCGGACCTTCAGATCGCCGAGCTCGACCTCGATCTCGGTCAGGTTGGTGTCGTTCAGGATCCCTGCGAGGTCGCGGACGATCTGCTGGTCAAAACCATCGTTCTTCTTCGTCGCCATGTTCAAGCCTTTTCTGTCTGTTTCCGGTCAGAGCCGGGCGGCTAGCGCCTGCAGCGCCAGCGTGTATCCGAGCGGCCCGAAGCCGCAGATCATGCCCACGGCAACCGGCGCCACCATCGATTTGTGGCGGAACGGCTCGCGGGCATGGATGTTTGAAAGATGCACCTCGGCGACCGGCAGAGGAGAGACGGCCCGTATGGCATCCTGCAATGCGATCGAGGTGTGGGTATAGGCGCCTGCATTCAAGACGATGCCTGCGGCTTCTTCGCCGGCTTCGTGGATCCAGTCGACCAGGACGCCTTCATGGTTCGACTGGCGGAAATCGACTGCAAGCCCGAGGGAGGCGGCTGCTGCATGGCAGTCGGCCTCGATGTCGGCAAGCGTCTTGCCGCCATAAATCCCGGGCTCGCGTTTGCCCAGGAGATTAAGGTTCGGACCGTTGAGGACGAAAACCGTTTTCAAGCTACAGACCTTTCCACCCGCCAGATCCTCTCTGGCGCGGCGGACCCTCTATAATCGGCATAAGCCGTCGCGGAAAGAGCGCAAGCGACTTCTTGCGCTGTCCACAACGGCTCATTGGGCGAAATGCCTCCGGCGGGTTGCCTCGGCTCGTCAATCCTTGGCCGCTGCGATCTTCTCGGCCAGCACTTCCTGACCGAGTGCGCCGAACACGACCTCGTTGCCGATCACATAGGACGGGGTGCCGCTGATCTGCAGCTTGTTGGCCAGCTCATAGGTGCGGTTGAAGGCCTCGACGATTGCCGGGTCCTTCATCGCCTCGCGCAGCTTGGCTTCGTCGGCGCCGAGCTCGAGGGCGATCTTGATGGCAGGGGCTTCGCCGGCACGGCCTTCGCCGCCGAGCAGCTTGTCATGGAACTCGCCATACTTCTCCGGCATCAGCTTGTGAAAGGCCATCGACACGACATGTGCCTTCTGGGAATCCGGTCCGAGGATCGGGAATTCCTTGAGCACGAAGCGCAGCTCGGGATCGGCCTTGACCAGCGCGTGCATGTCGGCCTGGGCGCGTTTGCAGTAGCCGCAATTGTAGTCATAGAACTCGACGATGGTGGTCTTGCCATTGGGGTTGCCGACGATGCCATCGAACGCCGAGTTGAAGATTTCGTCCTTGTTCTGCTTGATCACGTCGAGATTGGCGACGCGCTGCTCTTCCTTCTGCTTGGCCTCGAGCGCGCCCTGCATCTCGAGCAGCATCTCGGGATTGTCGAGCAGGTACTCGCGCACGATCGTCTCGATCTGCTTGCGGTCGAGATTGGTTGCAGCACCTTCCGCGTGGGCGGTGTTCGGGCTGCCGGCCAGATAGCCGAGGGTGAGCATGGCGAAGCCGACGGCAAGGCCGGTGGTGCCCAGAAGAAGCGTCTTTTTCATTCGTTAGGTCTCCAGCCCTTTCGGCTATGTCGCGTGGCAGCGGCGAGAAGCTTCACTTCTTCTTGCCCGGCGCCTTGTAATTGATGATGTCCTGGGCGCGCACCCAGCCGGGGGTACCGCGCTGGAATTTCTGCTGCGCCCGCATCGCGAAGATCTTGGCGTCCTGATATGCGCCGCTGTAGTAGTGCCCGTCGGCCGTGGCAAGGTCGGCGTCGGCGACGTCGCCCAGCATGCCATAGGCCTGCGCCAGGTAGCGGTAGCCGGCGGCGTTCTCGCGGTCGCGGTCGAGGCCCTTGCTGATCTCGGTCACCGCCTTCTTCAGTGCATCGGGCGTGCCGATGGCGAGATAGGCCTGACCGAGCTGCACGGGGAGGATACCCGACTTGGCCGGATCGAGCCGCACGGCGCTGGCGTATGATTCGGCAGCGGCCGCTGGCTTGTTCGACTTCATCAAAATGTCGCCGCGCAGCTCGTGGAAATAGGCGTTCTTCGGCTGCGACTTGATCAGCGCGTCGGTCTTGCTCAGCGCCGAGCGCAGGTCGCCGAAAAGGTAGGTCGTCTGAGCATCGCCATAGCGCACGGCAAGGTCGTCGCTGGAACCGCGCAGCAGGCGCGAGGCCGCGGCCTGGCCCTGCGTGTAGGCGGCGATCTTGACCCGCATCATGTCGTGGCGCTGCTGCAGCGCCTCGGGGTCCTTCTTGTCGAAATATTGGCTCTCATGCGCCAGCGTTTCGAGGTTGGCGATACGCTCGCGCGGCATCGGGTGGCTGACCTGATAGGGGTCGACGCGCGCGCCCGACAACGACAACGCGTTCTGGAAGCGCTGGAAGGTCTTGAGCATGCCCTGGGCCGACTGGCCGGTGGCATTGAGATAGGTGATGGCCGAGCGGTCGGCGGTGGTCTCTTCCGAACGCTGGTAGCCGAGCAGGCTGCGACGCGCCATTTCCGAGCCGCCTGAGACGATGCCCGCGCCCGCGGCACCCAGGCCCTTGGTGTCGGAAGCCGCACCCGCAACCATCGCACCGGCGCCGAGCAGGGCGGCAACGATCGCCATGGTCTGGGCCCGCGCCAACTGGTCGCGCAGCCGCTCCTGGTGGCCGCCGGCGATATGACCGGCCTCGTGGGCGAGCACGCCGATGATCTCGTTCGGCGTCTCGGCCGTCATCAGAGCGCCGGTGTTGACGAAAATACGCCTGCCGGCAACGAAGGCGTTGAAAGCCGGGTCGTTGACGAGCACGATGTTGATGCCGGAATTGCCGAGGCCTGCTGCCTTGAGGATCGGCCGGGCGTAGTCGCGCACCAATGCCTCGATCTCGGCGTCGCGCACGATCGGCACTCGCTGGGCATGTGCGGCGCCAGTCGAGCCGGCGGCAATCGCGGCCGACAGCGCAAGCGCGGTCGCGGCGCGCGCCGATCTTGTTACGAAACGCGAAAGACTATTCTTGGTCAGCATGGCGGGAAACACTCGTAAACGAGCCGTCGGGCTGTGAAAAGGCAGGTTGGGAAAAGTCATCAACTTGTGATCCCCATATCAATCAGGCATTTGTGCGGCGCGTTGCCTGAGGTTTGGCGGCAGAAAGTGGACGAAAATGGCAGTGGCAATTTCACGGCGCGGCGAGGTCGAGCCGTTTCACGCGATGGATGTACTGGCCGAAGCCAACAGGCTCAAGGCTTTGGGAACACCGGTCATTTCGATGGCCGTGGGTCAACCCTCCGACCCCGCACCGCAGCGCGTCCGAGACGCGGCGGCGGCCGCTCTCAAGCTTGGCCGCATCGGCTACACAGATTCACTCGGCCTCGCCGAGCTGCGCCAGGCGATCTCGGGGCATTATGCCGAGCACTACCGTCTCGATGTGCCCGCCTCGCGAATCGCCGTCACCACCGGCTCGTCGGCGGCCTTTAATCTGGCATTCCTTGCCATGTTCGATGCCGGCGACCGCGTGGCGATCGCTGCTCCCGGCTATCCTGCCTATCGCAACATCATGGGCGCGCTCGGCCTCGACGTGGTCGAGATCGAACTCGACGGAGCGCCATATCTGGATGCCGCCCATTTGAGGCAGGCGCATGCCGACAAGCCGCTGAAGGGCGTGTTGTTTGCAAGCCCGGCCAATCCCACCGGGGCCGTGGTGCCGGCAAGCGAACTGAAGGCGCTGGTCGACACCGCGCGCGAACTCGGAATCGCCGTCATCTCCGACGAGATCTACCACCGGCTCGCCTATGGCGCGCCCGACCTGACCGCGCTCGCCTTCGATGAGGATGTGACCGTCATCAATTCTTTCTCGAAATATTATTGCATGACCGGCTGGCGCATCGGCTGGATGGTGCTGCCGGAGCGGCTGGTGCGCCCGGTCGAGCGCATTGCCCAGTCTCTCTACATTTCCGCGCCGGAGCTGTCGCAGGTGGCGGCCATCGAGGCGTTCAACGCCACCGCCGAGCTGGAGGTTGTGAAGGCGCGCTACGCCTGGAACCGCGAGCTTCTGGTCGAGCGGCTGCCGCAGCTGGGTTTCAGCTTTGCAGCACCTATGGACGGCGCCTTCTATGCCTTCTTCGATGTCACGAGGCTGACCAACGACAGCATGGAGTTTGCCAAGCGCATGCTGGCAGAGGCACATGTGGCAGCGACGCCGGGCCGCGACTTCGATACCCGTGCCGGTCACCGCACCATGCGCTTTTCCTATGCAGGCAGCCATGACGAGATGATCGAGGCGATGAACCGGCTGGAGCGCTGGCTGCGCTGAGCACAATCGTCTCAGGCAGGGCCCGCTTGCGCTTCAGCCCAGGTAAAACACCGCGCGCCTGCGCGGCTGGGCCAGTTCGCGCCCGAGCGCCAGCGCGTCCTGGAGGTCGTTGGTGTATCGTGCCGTGTCCTCGAGCCCGCCGAAGTGGTTGAGGCGGATTGTTTCGCCGCGTTTGCTCATCACCACTCCCATGGTCCGGAGTGTTTCGCGAACCTCTGAAAATCGCATGGCCACTGCTCCTGATGCGAGTTGGACCTATGTTAGTGGCCGCTTGTAACAGCCCCATGTTGCACGCAACGTCACCGTTACGAGCGAGGTGTGGAACAAGTTTCGGGCAGGAAACGGCCCCGTTACGAAAGAGGCAGGGGAGGTGATGGCGGCACACCGGCTGTCAGGACCAGACCGATGCGCCGCCAAGCTCAAAGTGCCGACTACTTGTTCTCAAGCACCGGGAACTTGATCCCGAGCTGGTCGAGGTAAGTCGGGTATTTCGCCGGATCGTAGTAGAACTTCTTCATTTCTGGCCGGAAGGTCGCCATGATCTCCACGTTCTTCTGGATCTGCGGTTTGTCGTCGGCCGTCAGCATCGGCACGTACTTCTGGCCCTTCTGCTGCTCATTGTTGAAATAGTCGGCCGCCTTGGCCAGCAGCTCCGGGTTGGTGAAGAGGTCGATAGAGGTCATTGCGACGACCTTGGAGCCCGCGACCACGCCCTTATGGGCAATCGGCGTCGCCATAGACATGGCATTCGACCAGTGATGGCCAGGCAGTCCCGGAATGTTCGAGGGATAGTTCAGCGTGATCGTCGGCACCACCCAGGAGATGTCACCGATGTCGTCTGAGCCGCCGCTCTCCGGCTTCTCAAGTGGAGGCTGGAGTTCGCGGAGCTTGGTGGCGAGCCCTTCTTCCTTGGCTTTGACGGTCTTCTGTACGGCCTTGGCGAAGGCCTGTTCGTCCTCGGTCCAGCTCGGCAGTCCAACCGCTTTGATGTTGGCATAGGCAGCTTCCGCGATCGGCTTGTTGAAGTGACGAGGTGCTGCGGTGCCGACGATCTGGCGCGTCACCGTCGTGTCGGACATCTTCGCCGCCGCTTCGGCCATGGTGTTGGCCGTCTCGAAATTCTTGGAGATGTTCTCGAAGTCGAGCTCGCGGATGAAGTACCAGACCGTCGCTGCCGACGGCACGACGTTCGGCTGGTCGCCGCCGTCCGGGATGACATAGTGCGAGCGCTGCTCGGGTCGCAGGTGCTCGCGCTTCATGTTCCAGCCGATGTTCATCAGCTCGACCCCGTCCAGCGCGCTGCGTCCGCGCCACGGTGCACCGGCCGAATGCGCCGACTCGCCCTTGAATGTGTATTCGACCGAGACCATGCCGGTGCCGTTCGGCTGGCCCCAGGTGGTGGTCAGGTTGTTGCCAACATGGGTGAACAGCACGGCGTCGACGTCCTTGAACACGCCGTCACGCACCATGTAGGCCTTGCCGGCGAGAAGCTCCTCGGCGACGCCGGGCCACAGCATGATGGTACCCGGCAGCTTGTCCTTTTCCATCTGCTCCCTGAGTGCGAGTGCCGCCACGACATTGACCGCCTGACCCGAATTGTGGCCTTCGCCATGGCCGGGCGCGCCATCGATCATCGGCTTCTGGTAGGCAACGCCAGGCATCTGCGAGGTCTTCGGCAGCCCGTCTATGTCACTGCCCAGCGCGATCACCGGCTTGCCCGAGCCCCATTTGGCGACCCAGCCGGTCGGCATGCCGGCGATGCCGCGTTCGACGGTGAAGCCGTTCTTCTCCAGGATATCGGTGATGTATCTGGAGGTTTCGACCTCCTGGAACGCCAGTTCGCCGAAGCTGAAGATGGAATCCGTCATCTCCTGCGCCATCTTGGCGCGAGCCTCGACGCCTTCGACGGCGCGTTTCTTGAGGTCGGCAACCGCAGCGGCGTCCATTGGCTTTTGCCCTTCCGCCAGGGCTAGGGTCGACGCGGATGCCGCAAGCAACGCGGCCAGGGCAATTCGTGAAACGCACTTCATGAAAATCTCCCATTGATCGACAATCGCCGCTGACCAAGGGAATGCATTTTTTCTACCACCTTACGCAGCGGCAGCTTGAATGATTGCCGCTGCGGCAGGTGTCCGCAAGAATATTCTTGCCGAAGGCTGAAAATAGGAAAATATGCGCAGAAATCTGCCGAGTATGGCTCAGTCATTCTGAGCGATCGCTAATATCTGTGTCTCAAAGATGCTTGTTGAAGTTGCTCCGAACAACTCTGGGTAAGCGTTTGGCCCTGTCGCAGTCGACTTCTGGATCATTCACCGGAAATGCCTGGCGGCGGCGTGAGCCAGACCAATATGAACTGGCGTGCAGGTGGCGGGCACCGCTCGACTTCATGTAGAACGGGCGACCGGTTCGATTCCGGCCGAAGAGCCAGCGGATGCCATGCCCAGCGTGAAAGACGTCATCAACGAGATCGTCGCCGAGATGACCGGCTACAGTGAGCGCGGCGCGGTTGCGTCCTACATTCCCGAGCTCGGCAAGATCGACCCGGCCAAGTTCGGCATAGCGGTCGTCATGAATGACGGCGAGGTGGCGACGGCGGGCGATGCTGAAGAACCGTTCTCGATCCAGAGCATCTCCAAGGTGTTCACATTGGCCCTCGCGCTCGGGCGGGTGGGCGACCAATTGTGGAATCGCGTCGGCCGCGAGCCGTCGGGCTCGGCCTTCAATTCCATCGTCCAGCTCGAACTCGAGCACGGCATCCCGCGCAATCCGTTCATCAATGCCGGCGCCATCGTCATCTCGGACGTGTTGTTGTCGGGACATCAGCCGCGCGAGGCCATCGGCGAGGTGCTGAGCTTCATGCGCACCGTCGCTGACGACGATTCCGTCCTCATCGACCGCGATGTCGCCAACTCCGAGCGCGCCACCGGCTTCCGAAATTTCGCGCTGGCCAATTACCTCAAGGGTTTCGGCAATCTCAATCATGCGCCGGAGCTGACGCTCGGGGTCTATTTCCATCACTGCGCAGTCGCCATGAGCTGCCTGCAACTGGCGAATGCCGGACGCTTCCTCGCCAACGCCGGTCGAATAGAATCGTTGGGCCATACGGTGGTGTCGGCCGAGCGGGCGCGCCGCATCAATGCGCTGATGCTGACCTGCGGCCACTATGACGGCTCGGGAGAATTTGCCTTCCGCGTCGGCATTCCTGGCAAGAGCGGCGTCGGCGGCGGCATCCTGGCCGTCGTGCCGGGAATCGCCTCGATCGCCGTCTGGTCGCCGGGCCTGAACGAGCGCGGCAATTCTCAGCTTGGCTCGATCGCGCTGGAAAAGCTCACCAAGCGCATGAACTGGTCGATCTTCGCCGCGCGCTGAAGGGCAGGACCGGCGGACATTCAGGTGCTGCGGACGGCAATCGGTGGCATCTTTACGCCCTCGCAGTGCAATTGCTCGGTACAGGACTCGAATCGTCGACGGTCGCCGAATCTCATGTTTCTGTGTGCAGGACACGCCTCATTCGTCTTCTGCGGCTTACAGAGGCCGCAGGCCGAAACACGCGGGCGCTTTCGCTTGTGATGCATTTCCGTCTCCGACGGCAGTTGGTGCGCTCCAATGGCGCACGTGTATCTGTCGGGAGTGGGACGAGGGCGATGTCATGCGGGCAGAATCGACCTGAATTCGGCAAAGAGAAAGGCCGCGCTGCCATGGTGAATTGGCCAGCTACCGGATCAGCCTGGAACCACAGGTATACAAGGTAAATAGGAGCAAGGCCGCTTGATCGCGCGCTGAACGCTAAGCCAACAATCCTGTATGTGTGATTGCAATGATGGCTCCCCGGGCCGGATTCGAACCAGCGACCAACCGGTTAACAGCCGGTTGCTCTACCACTGAGCTACCGGGGAACAGCGCTCTGGTGTGAACGAGGCGGCGTATAGCAACGGCTTTCCGATTTGCAAAGCGGTAATCTCGAATTTTTTCGAAGTTTTTCACCGCAACGTTTCTGGTAATTGCCGCCCATGGCGCTCATATGACGGCTTCGCAAGGGATTGCGGCCCGGTCGCTGCGACATTCGGGCACGGCCGTCGAGCGCATGCAGGGACGATGAAAAGCTACAGACCTACTCAGCCGCCCACCCGCAAGATCACGATCCTCGGTCGCGAGTTTTCGATGCCACGGTCGCGCGGCGTCCGGATCGGCCTGGGCGTGGCGCTGTGTATCCTTGGCCTGTTCGGCTTCCTGCCGGTGCTGGGCTTCTGGATGATTCCGCTCGGCCTGCTGATTCTGTCGCACGAGTTCCATGTCGTGCGCCGCGTTCGCCGCAAGCTGATCGTGTGGTGGGAACGCCGCAAGCGGCCGACGACCTGACATCAGGCAGGACGGATCGCGGAAGGCAGAGCGGCGTCGCATGGGAGATGGTGCCCTACGCGCCTGTCCAAAACCGGCGAGAAAAAGTCTTGCCCGCTTGACGGCGGAATCCTGGCAACCTATTGGAGCCGTGTAGACGCCTGAAGCGGCGAGGCCTCGTGGCGGAGTGGTTACGCAGAGGACTGCAAATCCTTGCACCCCGGTTCGATTCCGGGCGAGGCCTCCAGCTTCCTCGGCAACCGCCGCCGGGAAGACGTTCGGGTGTAAAAGTACTTGCGCACTACGCGCCGAAGGCGGGCCAGTTACAATATGAACGCTGATTTTTCCGAACGTCGCGTGAAGATGGTGGACGGCCAGGTCCGCACCACCGATGTGACCGATGCCGCCATCCTCTCCGCGATGCTTTCGGTGCCGCGCGAGGCATTCGTCGACAACGGCCAGCGCGAGCTTGCCTATATCGACGAAGACCTGCGTTACGCATCGACCGCCGACGGGGACCAGCCGCGCTACCTGATGGAGCCGTCGCCTTTCGCCAAGCTCTTGCAGCTTGCCGAAGTCGCCGCGAGCGACGTCGTCCTCGATGTCGGCTGCGGCACGGGCTACTCGGCTGCCGTGCTGTCGAAGCTTGCCGGTTCCGTGATCGCGCTCGAATCCGATGCTGCCTTGGCAGCGAAGGCAACCGAGACGCTGTCCTCGCTCGGCTACGACAATGTCGTGGTCGTCAGCGGCGCGCTTCCCGCGGGTTATGCTTCCGAGGCGCCCTACGACGTCATTTTCGTCGGCGGCAGCGCCGAACAGGTGCCGGATGCACTGCTCGCCCAGCTCAAGGAAGAGGGGCGTCTGGTGGTCGTGGAAGGGCATGGCAATGCCGGCGTGGCCCGCGTTTTCCTGAAATCAGGCGGTGCCGTGACCTCGCGAAATGCCTTTAATGCGGCAGTTAAGCCACTACCCGGCTTCAATCGCACACGCGAATTTGAGTTCTAAGCGCCTTTTTCTTGCAGCGCACCCTTCGTCATGATGATCTAAGCACCGGACGATTGCGACTGATTCTGGACGGAACCGGTTTGGAATCAGCGCCTTGGGCCGGATACCGGCGAGGGGCATTTCAGCTGCCTTCGGGCAGCGCGCCGCAGAATGAATGAGGGACGCGTGGTTTCGTTTTTCCGAAAGAGCTTGTTTGCCGTAGCCTTGGTTTCCGCCACGGCGCTGTCGCCGTTGTCGGCTTCGGCAGAAACGATCCTCGGCGCCTTGGCCAAGGCTTACGAGAACAACTCGCAGCTCAACTCGGCCCGCGCCGGTGCGCGCGTCACCGACGAAGGCGTGGCGATTGCCAAGTCCGGCTGGCGCCCCACGATCGCCGGCAATGCCGGCGTTGACTATTCCGCCACCCGCAGGGCCGGTTCGACGACGAACCTGAGCTCTGCTTCTTTCGGTGTGACGATCAACCAGACGCTGTTCGACGGTTTCCAGACCAAGAACAACGTGGCCGCGGCCGAGGCCAATGTGCGCGCCTCCTTTGAAAGCCTGCGCAACACCGAGCAGAACATCCTGTTCACCGCTGCCCAGGCCTATATGAACGTCATTCATGATCGCCAGGTCGCCGCTCTCACCGAGCGCAATCTGCAGTTCCTGACCGAGCAGGCGCGCGCTGCGCGCTCGCGCTTCGATGTCGGTGAAGGTACGCGCACCGACGTGGCGCAGGCAGATGCCTCGCGCTCCGCTGCGGTGGCCCAGCTCAGTGCCGCCCGTGCGCAGGCACTTTCCAGTGCTGCCATCTATCGCCAGATCGTCGGCGACGAACCCAAGAGCCTGAAGTCGGCGTCGCCGCTGGGCAAGCTCCTGCCGAAGAACCTGGATGGAGCGCTGGGGGTTGCCCAGGGGCAGCATCCGGCAATCCTGGCCACGCAGCATCTGGTCGATGCTGCCGGCTTCTCGGTCAAGTCGGCCGAAGGCGCGCTGCTGCCGCAGCTATCGGCTTCTGCTGGCATTTCCCAGGCCTATCGCAACACGTCGCCTGACGCTGCCGCTGACGGCAATTCAACCTCCGCCAGCATTGGCGCGACCCTGACCGTGCCGATCTATTCCGGCGGCCGCACCCCGGCCATCGTTCGCCAGAATAAAGAATCGCTCGGCCAGGCGCGTATCCAGGTCGACGTCAGCCGCGACCAGGTTCGTGCGGCCGTGGTTGCTGCCTGGACGCAGTATCAGGCAGCCGGCGAGGGTGTTTCGGCCAACCGCGCCATGGTGGCTGCCGCGCAGCTCGCACTGAATGGCGTCATCGAGGAGCGCAATGTCGGCCAGCGTACGACGCTGGACGTGCTGAATGCCCAGGCCGACGTCATCACGGCGCAGATCAATCTCGCTTCGTCGGAGCGCGACGTCGTTGTGGCAAGCTATGGCATCCTGCAGGCAACCGGTGCCCTGTCTGTCGACAGGCTCGGCCTCAAGGTCGTAAAGTACAATCCTGAAGAGCACTACAATGCCGTCAAGGACAAGTGGACCGGCCTGAGGACGCCAGACGGTCGCTGATTCCACCGCATCACGATTTGAACGGGCGTCCGCTCTTCCGAGCGGGCGCCCGTTGTCATTTGGCGGTCAAATTCATGTATCTGTTGAAATCGCCGGAGCCTCCCGATTGGGGATTCTCTCCGGGGAATCAGTAGGCTACGCTGAAAGCCTGATTCGAAGCCCGTGATTGTGGGCGGGTTTTGTGTACTGTCACAAAGGCGGCGGATGTGACGATGGCCCAGGCAAACAGCGTTCAGCGCGAACCCTCGATGGAAGAGATACTCGCTTCCATCCGCAGGATTATCGAGGACAACGACACCGGGCGACGCCCCGCAGTCGATTTTGGCCAGGTCCGTCCGGAGCCCGAAGACGATCGGGCCGAGCGCAACGTCATCGAGGTCGAAGCCTTCAGGGCCGAGTTGCAGACAGCCAAGGCAGCGCCGCTGGAAGCCAAGCCTGAGGCCGCACCGGTGAAATTCGAGCATGTCGAGCGCGAAGAGGTTGTCGTCCCGGCCTGGCCGACGATCGAGCCGCGGAAGCCTGTCGCCATCGAGCCTGCCGCGCCTGTGGCCGAGGCCATTGCTACGGCTCGGCCAATCACTACGGCCACCTGGACGCCGTCTTCGACTGCCGCTGTCGAGGACATGGAGCGTCTTGCTGGTCCGGCTTCGGTCGTCTCTGAGCCAGCTCCGGTGCTGCAGCCCGCTGTCGATGCCTCTGTCCAGGAGGAAGTATCCTCGGCTCGGCCGGCGATCATCTCTGAGCAGGCTGGCAAGCAGGTGTCTGCTGCCTTTGGCGAGCTCAACGAGGCTTACGCCGCGCGCAGCCGCAAGTCCTTTGACGATATTGCTGCCGAGATGATGCGGCCGATGCTGCAGGACTGGCTCGACAACAACCTGCCGACGCTGGTCGAGCGTCTGGTACGCGAAGAGATCGAGCGTATCGCCCGCGGCTCACAGTAAATTCTACCCAGATTGGTTGGAACGCGCCGCCTACGGGCGGCGTTTTCGTTTCGGCCCCGGTCGCCGCACTGGCGATGCTGTTGACTCGATCCCACCCATCCGATTTACACCGGACCAGAAAATCCGGACCGAACGGAACAAATTCCGATGCTTGAGAAGACTTACGACGCCAAATCAGTCGAACCGAAGATCGCCAAGACGTGGGAAGAGGCCGATGCCTTCAAGGCTGGCGCCGGCGCGCCTGAGGGTGCCGAGCCGTTCACCATCGTGATCCCGCCGCCCAACGTTACCGGCTCGCTCCATATGGGCCACGCGCTCAACAACACGCTGCAGGACATCCTCGTGCGCTTCGAGCGCATGCGCGGCAAGAATGTGTTGTGGCAGCCGGGCATGGACCATGCAGGTATCGCCACCCAGATGGTCGTCGAACGCAAGCTGATGGAAAAACAGGTCCATCGCCGCGACCTGACGCGCGAACAGTTCGTCGAAAAGGTCTGGGAGTGGAAAGACGAGTCCGGCGGCATGATCTTCAACCAGCTGAAGCGGCTGGGTGCCTCCTGCGACTGGTCGCGTGAACGCTTCACCATGGATGAAGGTCTTTCGAAGGCCGTCATCGAAGTCTTCGTCACGCTGCACCAGCAGGGCCTGATCTACAAGGACAAGCGCCTTGTGAACTGGGACCCCAAGCTTTTGACCGCGATCTCCGATCTCGAAGTCGAGCAGCACGAGGTCAACGGCAACCTTTGGCACTTCCGCTATCCGGTCGAAGGCGAGGTCTACGATCCCGAGAACCCGGCCACCTACATCACGGTTGCGACCACGCGGCCCGAGACGATGCTTGGCGATACCGCCGTTGCCGTCCATCCCGACGACACGCGTTATGCGACTCTGGTCGGCAAGAACGTCGTGCTGCCTATCGTCGGCCGCAAGATTCCAATCGTCGCCGATGAATATTCCGATCCGGAAAAGGGTTCGGGCGCGGTCAAGATCACGCCGGCGCACGACTTCAACGATTTCGAGGTCGGCAAGCGCCACAACCTGCCGCAGATCAGCATTCTCACCGTCGAGGCGAGCATCAACATCGTCGACAATGACGAGTTCCTCGAGGGCGTCGAGCGCACCGAGATGCGAGAGCGCGTCTGGGCGCAGCTGCAGGGCCTCGACCGTTTTGCCGCGCGCAAGCTCGTTGTCCAGATCATGGAAGAGGGCGGTTTCCTCGACAAGATCGAGCCGCACAAGCACATGGTGCCGCATGGCGACCGAGGCGGCGTCCCGATCGAGCCGTTCCTGACCGACCAGTGGTATGTCAATGCCGCCGAGCTCGCCAAACCGGCGATCAAAAGCGTGCGCGAGGGCCGCACCAACTTCGTGCCCAAGAACTGGGAAAAGACCTATTTCGACTGGATGGAGAACATCCAGCCCTGGTGCGTGTCGCGCCAGCTGTGGTGGGGACATCAGATCCCGGCCTGGTATGGCCCGGACGGCCAGGTCTTTGTCGCGCGCACCGAAGAAGAGGCGCTGGATGCAGCCGTCCAGCACTATCTGGCGCTCGAAGGCCCGTGGAAGGCCTGGGTCGAGGAACAGCTCGAGAATTTCGAGCCGGGCAAGATTCTGACCCGCGACGAGGACGTGCTCGACACCTGGTTCTCGTCGGCGCTTTGGCCGTTCTCGACGCTTGGCTGGCCCGACAAGACGCCGGAGCTCGACACCTATTACCAGACCGACGTGCTGGTGACCGGCTTCGACATCATCTTCTTCTGGGTTGCCCGCATGATGATGATGGGCCTGCACTTCATGGAGGAGGAGCCGTTCCACACGGTCTACGTCCATGCGCTGGTTCGCGACAAGAACGGCCAGAAGATGTCGAAGTCCAAGGGCAACGTCATCGACCCGCTGGAGCTGATCGACGAGTACGGTGCCGACGCGCTGCGCTTCACGCTTGCCATCATGGCGGCGCAGGGGCGCGATGTGAAGCTCGATCCGGCGCGCATCGCCGGCTACCGCAACTTCGGTACAAAGCTGTGGAACGCCACGCGATTTGCCGAGATGAACGGTGTCGCGCGCGATGACGCGTTCTGGCTCAACGACGCCAAGCTGACTGTCAACCGCTGGATCCTGACGGAACTCACACGGGCTTCGCGCGAGATCACCGATGCGATCACTGCTTATCGTTTCAACGAGGCGGCAGGCAGCGCCTACCGGTTCGTCTGGAACACCTTCTGCGACTGGTATCTCGAGTTGCTCAAGCCGATCTTCATGGGCGAGGACGAAGCCGCCAAGGCCGAGACCCAGGCCGTGGCCGCCTTCGTGCTCGACGAGATCTACAAGCTGCTGCACCCGATGATGCCGTTCATGACGGAAGAGCTGTGGGCGCATACGGCGGGCGAGGGCAAGGAGCGGTCGTCGCTGCTGTGCCATGCTGCCTGGCCGGCGCCCGATTTCGAAGATGCGGCGGCTGCAGCCGAGATCAACTGGCTGGTCGATCTCGTCTCGGGCATCCGCTCGGTCCGTTCCGAGATGAACGTGCCGCCGGCCGCGATCGCACCGCTGGTCTTCGTCGGCGCCAACGACGTGACGCTGGAGCGCCTCAAGCGCCACCAGTCGGCGATTGCCCGTCTGGCCCGGGTCGGTGACATTACCCATGCGCCTGCGGCCCCCAAGGGCTCGGCACAGATCGTTGCCGGCGAAGCGACCGCCTGCCTGCCGCTGGGCAGCCTGATCGACCTCTCTGCCGAGGCTGCACGTCTGCAAAAGGAACTGGCGAAGACGACCGAAGAAATCGCCCGTCTGCACAAGAAGCTGTCGAACGAGAAGTTCGTGGCGTCGGCCCCGGAAGAGATCGTAGCGGCCGAGCGCGAGAAGCTGGAAGAATATCGCCTTGCCCAGCAGAAACTCGACACCGCGCTCGCCCGCGTGCGCGAAGCCGGCTGACCGGATTACAGCAAAACCCTGCCGCGGAATGACGCTGCGGCAGGGGTTGGTTTTGCTCGGCCGATGGGCATGACCATGCGTAAATTGTGGCTAATGTAACCATTTTACGCCCGATTGTTGCCATAATGTAACAAACGTCGAGAATGGCCCGATTTCGGGCTGTTTTTGTTTTCTGGTTCCGAATTTTCCCACGAAATCAGGGGCAGGTAGCACCAATTTCACTAAAATTGACGTTTGCGTAAGCGGAAGCTCGGCAACCCGGCGGTTGTACTGCCGCAGCGCTGCCATCGTTTGGAAAAAATCAATGTTGCGTGAGCAGGATGAAATCGTTCAATTCTCAGCACGAGCATTTCGGGAGAGGACTCAATGAACATTTCGCGTCTCAAAGCGCTGCTGGGGGCAACGGCGCTGACGATCGTTGCGGCAGGCGCAGCCCAGGCCGGCGGTTTCTCGCGCGGCACGGCCGATACGGACATTCTGTTCGAGGAAGGCAATTTCAACATTCGTACCGGCGTCACTTATGTTAATCCAACGAGGAAGTACTCGAAGAACCTTCTGAATCCTCAGTTGGTTGGCGTCGACTATGCCGATAGCTACGCTATTCCGTCTGCGGCGGTGAAGTTCAATATTCTTGAGGACCTCAGATGCGCAGGAACCTTCACACAGTCATTCGGCGGTGGTGCTACTTGGCCGACACCTAGTGGCCCGGTGGCGAAGCTTGATGAGGATTTCCACGTCAATGAGTTTGCCGCGACCTGTGGATACAAGGTAGATTTGAGCAAGGGGCGCATTTGGCTCATCGGTGGCGCCTTCGTGGAGAGCCTCGAATACAATCTCGTTGCGGGTGCTGGCGCTATTGACGGTACGCTGAAAGACAATAATGTCGGCTGGCGAGCAGGGATTGCGTACGAAATTCCAGAAATCGCCCTTCGGGCACAGCTTCTCTACCGTTCGGGCTTCAACGTTGAAGCAACGGGAAGCGCGCTCTATCTAGGTGCCGCGACATTGCCGGCCAATGGCACTGCGGAACTGCCGCAAAGCGTTGAATTGAAGTTCCAGACGGGTGTCGCTCCCGGCTGGCTGGCCTACGGTAATGTCAAGTGGACTGATTGGTCGGTGACCAAGGAACTTGTCTTGAATGTCCCAGCGTTGGGCCTGTCGAGCCGAAATGAATATTATTGGCAAGATGGCTGGACGATTACTGGCGGCGTTGGTCATGCCTTCACCGACAAGATTTCGGGAACTGCATTTGTTTCGTGGGACCGTGGTGTCGGCACCGGTTGGGATCTCACTGCAGACACCTACTCGATCGGGGTCGGCGCTTCGATGAAGGATGCTCTCGGGGGAGAACTCCGCCTGGGCGGCGCCGCGATCTATATGGGCGAAGTTTCTGAAACAAAGTATGTTCCAGTCCTGAACCGTACGGTTCAGGCCGATTGGGGCTTTGCCCTCTCTGCTGGCTACAGCGTGAAGTGGTAAGCGCCACTATCTGATCCAGAAGAAGCCGGGCCTCGTGCCCGGCTTTTTTGTCCCTGCCGCACTCCCGCGTGCGTTTGCCATTTGGAAACCATGGCGCTGCAAGCGCGCAACAGTTGTGACGATTCAGCAACAGTTTTCAGGCAAGCTTTCGTCTAAGGAACATGACGGGGACATTGCCAATTTCCCGCCATAAACCCGGCGCACCCCGGATAGGTCTTCGGACCGCGCTCGGAACATGGCGTGAGATTGGTAAACAGGGCCGCTTCGCGCGGCAGGGACAGAATGGACGCCAAGGCGATCTTCAAGGCCAAGCAGCAGCGCCGTCGCATGACGGCCGCTCAGGCGTTTTCGTCTTTGCCGGCGAGGTTTCCAGGCGCGTCCGAAAGCAACCCGACAATGCTTGGCGCCGACGCATTCTCTGCCGCGACTTCCGTCGATCATAATTGCTTGCGCGAAGGTCTTGAAGGCAAGCTTGGCCGTACTTTGGCCGAAAACGCCAGCCATGTTCGTTTGCATGACGCTGAAGACATCATGCGCCGGGCCGAAGAAATCGGCATGGCGCAGTCCGAAGCGGAATTTGCGGAGAGGGCGAAAGACTGTACGCCGCGTTCGACCGAACGGTCGGCCGCGAACCGGAAATGTGCCCGGGCAGTCGGGGTGCGCCATGGCGCGGCACCCCGTCAGGTCGGGCGGAAGAAACGAACTGCCATGCGGGTTTCCGAGTTTGTGAGAGCATCTGCGTTTTCGGCGCTTGTGGCGGCCGCCCTGCTCGGTGCGGCCGGACAGGCGCTTGCCTTCGACGACAAGGTGTTCGACGACAAGACCGGCGTAAAGCCGCAGTCGAACCCTTGGGCGGTGTTCCAGTTCGGCTTCTCCGCCTACAAGAACGGCCACAAGGACCAGGCTGTCGAAGCCTATCGTTATGCCGCCGAAAACGGCCAGATCGGCGCCACCTGGAAGCTTGCCCGCATGTATGCGGAAGGCGACGGCGTCACCCGCAACGACTATGAAGCCTTCAAGTTCTTCTCGGAGATCGCCGAGCAGGACGTCGAGCCCGGCTCGCCTGAGGAAAGCTATGTGTCCGACGCGCTGGTGGCGCTGGGCGGCTATTTGAAGGCCGGCATTCCGGGCAGCCCGGTCTCGCCCAATTCGATCGCCGCGCAGGAATATTACATGCGCGCCGCCGCCAACTACCGTAACCCGGATGCCCAGTTCGAGATGGGCAAGATGTTCCTCAAGGGCGATGGCGGCGTAAAGGCCAGTGTCACCCAGGCAGGCCGCTGGCTGCAGTTGGCCGCCGAGAAGGGCCATGCCGGTGCGCAGGCGACGCTTGGCAACCTGCTGTTCCAGAGCGGCAAGGTCGTGCGCGGCCTGGCCATGATGACGGCGGCTCTTGAGCGCGCCACCCCGTCCGATCAGCCCTGGATTCGCGGCATGCAGGAAGAGGCATTTGCGCTTGCCGACGAATCCGACCGCCGCACCGCCATTTCGCTTGCGCAGGATATCCTGACCAAGGGCAACGAGTAGCTTGCCTTTCCGGCGAGGTTAAGATCGTCTCACATCACGACTGGGTGGGCTTCCACAGGTCGATCGATGGGGCGGGTGAAGATTGGCGACATAGTAGAAATTGGAACGCCTCAGGGAATGGCCTATGCCGTTCTTACCCATAAGCATGCTCAATATGGCGCGCTCATTCGGGTTCTGGGGAAAATTCATGAAGATCGCCCCAAAGATGCCTCCGAGATTTTGGCGCATGACGTCCAGTTCTCGTGTTTCTTTCCACTTGGCGCTGCTGTTGCCAGAAAGATCGTATCAGTCGTTGGGACAGTGCCGTTGCCAGCCGAGCTCGCAACTTTCCCTGCCTTTCGTACGGGCGTTGTTGATCCGGCAACGGGCAAGGTTCGGGTATGGTGGTTCTGGGACGGAACGATCGAATGGGCGGTCGGCGAGATCACCACAGAGCAACGTCAGATGCCAACCCGCGGCGTCTGGAACGATGCACTTCTGGTCGAACGGCTGTTGGCAGGTTGGACTGCCGAATCCGACCCGACATAAATGGCCTCAAGTCGGTCGGCACCCATCTCGCCTAGGCATCTAGAGTCAGGCGACGCCTCACGCCGCCTGAAGGGTGAGGTCTATCGCCACCGGCACGTGGTCCGACGGCTTTTCCCAGGCGCGCACGTGCTTTTCGATCGAGGCCGAGGTGAACCGGCTTGCTGCCTCGGGCGACAAGAGCAGATGGTCGATGCGGATGCCGTTGTTTTTCTGCCAGGCGCCGGCTTGGTAATCCCAGAAAGTGTAGACATCGGGCTGGTCGGTGACGGCGCGCACAGCTTCGGTGAAACCGAGATTCTCAAGCCGCCTGAACGCCCGGCGCGTTTCCGGCTGGTAAAGCGCATCGCCAAGCCACTGCTCGATGTTGCGGGCGTCCTTTGCTTCAGGGATGACGTTGTAGTCGCCGGCGAGCACTAGCGCTTCTTCCAGCACCAGCCGCTCGGCCGCCCAGCGCTCCAGCCGCGCCATCCACGACAGTTTGTAGGGGAATTTTTCGGTGCCGACGGGATTGCCATTGGGCAGGTAGAGCGAAACCACGCGCAGCGCGCCCTTGTCGGTCGAGAACACGCCTTCGATGAAGCGTGCCTGCTCGTCGGAGTCATCGCCGGGCAGGCCGCGATTGACCTCGTCAAAGCGCAGCTTGGACAGGATGGCGACGCCGTTGAAACCCTTCTGGCCGTGAGTTTCGACATTGTAGCCCAGCGCCTCGATCTCGAAACGCGGAAAGCCTTCGTCGACCGTCTTGATTTCCTGCAGGCAGACGATGTCCGGATCGCTTTCCTTCAGCCAATGCACCAGGTTTTCGATGCGGGCTCGGACGCCGTTAATGTTCCAGGTCACGATCTTCATGAAAATCACACTACAATTTCAAACAAATCTAGATAGTCGTCATGACTATTCCGAACGATCCTGCACCATCCCTCAGGAGAAGGGAACCGGTCCTCTTCGGCATTCTTCGGACCGGCTAGCAAAAGGGGAAAAAATGCCATGTCCAACAGTCCACTTCCTGTGGACGAGGTGCTACCTGCGCCTCGTCTAGCTGCGCTCGGCATCCAGCATGTCCTGGTCATGTATGCCGGTGCCATCGCCGTGCCGCTCATCGTCGGCCGGGCCCTCAAGCTCGATCCCGAGCAGGTGGCCTTCCTGATCTCCGCCGACCTGTTCGTCTGTGGCGTCGTCACCATCATCCAGTCCTTTGGCGCAACGCAATGGTTCGGCATCAAGCTCCCGGTTATGATGGGCGTCACCTTCGCGGCCGTCGGCCCGATGGTCGCCATGGCCAACGCCAACCAGGGGCTCGACGGCGCGCGCATGATCTTCGGTGCCATTATTGGCGCCGGCGTGGTTGCGATGCTGATCGCGCCGCTGGTCAGTCGAATGCTCAGGTTCTTTCCGCCAGTTGTCACCGGCACCATCATCGTTGTCATCGGCGCGTCGCTGATGCGCATCGGCATCAACTGGATCTTCGGCAATCCGGTCGGCCCGACCGCACCGCGCCTGATTGCGCCCGAACACGCCGAATGGCTGAAGGCCATGACCGACATGGCAGCGGCGACCGGTTCGACCATCCCCGTGATACCCCAGAAGCTGGCGTTGGCGGCAACCGTTCCCAACCCGGCCTATGCGCCGCTCACCAATGTTGGCATCTCGGCTGTCGTGCTTCTGTCCATCCTGGCGATCGCCAGGTTCGGCAAGGGCTTTATGTCCAATATCGCCGTGCTTCTCGGCATCGTCATCGGCGGCGTGCTCACCGCATCGCTCGGCATGATGAATTTCGACAAGGTCGCGTCCGCCGGATGGTTCGAGCTGATCACGCCGCTGCATTTCGGCATGCCGATATTCGATCCGATCCTGATCGTCACCATGGTGCTGGTCATGATCGTGGTGATGATCGAATCGACGGGCATGTTCCTGGCGCTCGGCGACATGACCGGTAAGAAGATCACCCAGCCGATGCTCTCGGCCGGCCTGCGGACAGATGGCCTGGGCACCATCATCGGCGGCCTGTTCAACACCTTCCCCTACACCAGCTTCTCGCAGAATGTCGGCCTGGTGGGCGTTACTGGCGTCAAGAGTCGCTTCGTCTGCGTCGCCGGCGGTGTAATCCTCATCATCCTCGGCCTCGTGCCCAAGATGGGCGCGCTGGTCGAGGCATTGCCGACCGTGGTGCTGGGCGGGGCGGGGCTCGTCATGTTCGGCATGGTCGCAGCGACCGGCATCCGCATTCTGTCCAATGTCGACTTCAAGACCAATCGCAACAACCTGTTTGTGGTGGCCGTGTCGATCGGCTTCGGCATGATCCCGCTCGTCGCCCCCGACTTCAAGATGTGGATGCCGCATGGCATCCATCCGTTGATCGAGTCCGGCATCCTGCTGGCGTCGATCTCCGCTGTCGTGCTCAACGCCTTCTTCAACGGCACCAAAGTCGACGAGGCCGAAATTCGCGAGGCTGCACTGGCGTCGGAAGCCTGACGCTGCTGCATGAAACAAATAGAGGGGCCCGCGTGGGGCCCCTTGCTTATCAGCCACCCAGCCGGTGGACGTAGAATTTGGTGTCCACGAACACGACCGGAAAACTCTCCGGCAGGTCGGCCCTGGCGACCTCGACGAAGCCATTCTTCTCATAGAAGCGATGGGCAGCGAGGAACCTGTCGGTGGTGCCGAGATAGACGGCGGTGATGCCGCGCTGGTTTGCGGTCGCAAGCAGGAGGCCGAGCAGCTGTGCTGCGACGCCATGCTCGCGGCCGCGCCATTCTGCGGCGACGAACATCTTGCGCAGCGCGGCCAGGCCGCCACCGATGTCGACCAGGCCAATCGTTCCGACGATCCTGCCATCGACCTCCGCCACCCAGAACTCACCCAGGCCACGCTGGTAGAATTCCGGGATGATCTTGAGGTCGGGTTGGTCGTCGATGGTGACGTCAAAGCCGAACTCGTCTCGCTGGATCGGCAGGATGACGTTCACGACATCGTCGAGGTCATCGGGCTCGAAACGACGGATCTGCATACTGCTTCCCTGCTGGTCGGAGGTGGCTAGGCGAACGGGCAACGGCGCATCTTGTCATGGATACATGCAGAGGTTGGCGCAGCCACGCAAGGCTACTTGCGTTCGACAAGGCCGATCGTGTTGCCGGCCGGGTCCTTCAGGAAGGCCATCCACTCACTCTCGCCGGGCGGGCCGAACTCGCCCTCGGTGTCGCGGTGCACGAGCGTCGGCGCAGTGGTGAAGGCAACGCCACGCTCGGATGCCTGTTCGTGGAATGTGTCGAGATCGTCGATGTCGAGATAGACGGTGCCCTGCGGCACGCCGCCGGTGAAGAACAGCCTGATGCCGCCGACGATGATGAAGGCTATGCCGGGGGGATCGTAGCGCGCATGCACCGGCAGCCCGAACACGTCGCGCCAGAAGGCGAGCGTCGTGTCGATGTCCCGGCCGGCCGAGAGCGCAACCTGCCTGAGCGCTTTTGGACGCCGCATCAATCGAGTCCCTCGGTATGCTGCTCACTGGTCGCGAGAATATGCGCGATGCCCTCGGTTAGATGACCTGCCTGCCGACGCGGTGTCTGCTCGTCGATGTAGTCGCATGCGTCATAGTATCCATGCATCCAATCCGTGACGCCAAAAAGAGCTTCTGTCGGAGCCAACATGCGGCAGACGAGAAACGGCTGCTGTTCGCTGTCGAGATACGCCCGAATACTGCGCAAGAAGACGAGGCGAGCTTTCGCCTCTGCTACCTTGGATTTGAGAGTGAAGTCTGGAAATTTTCGTACGACGAGCGCCCGCAATCGCTCGCTGGCCCACGCAACGTCATAGGCGTTGCGTCGATTGGAACGGACCAACAGCAGATAGTCGAGGTCGTCAGCATAGATGGCCGAGGCGACGTGGGTATTTGCCCAGGCAATGATGTCCGAATCGGAAATCGCCTCGATTTCGCGAGCCACCAGGACGGTTAAGAGGTCTTCGCTTCCATCGAAGACCTCTTTCATCTCAGATGGAGAAGCTGGTGCCGCAGCCGCAGCCGGCGACCGCGTTGGGATTTTTGATCTGGAACGACTGGCCCATCAGGTCGTCGACGAAATCGACCACCGAGCCGCCCATGTAGACCAGCGACAGGTCGTCGACGAGAAGCGTGGCACCGTCGCGCTCGATGGCGACGTCGTCGTCATTGCGGGCGTCGACCAGATCGAATTTGTAGGAAAAGCCGGAGCAACCACCGCCTTCGACCGAAATACGCAAGGCGATCTTGCCCGGATCGCCGGCGACGATCTTGGCTATGCGCTTCGCAGCGGCATCGGTCATTTCGACCTTCATGGCAGTCTTGGCATCAGCGCCCATCGGCGTCACCTTGCTTTCGGTTTCTTATGATAGGTATGAAGCGACCTGTAGCAAGTCAACAGGTGGGAGCATGGCAGGCGAGCGGCAACTTGGCGACATTGGCTTCGGCTACCGGCCGCGCGCGGCCTATGCCTGCGATCCCCAGCGGTCGCGCGGTCGCCTGTTCGACGAGATCGAGAGCCCGACGCGCACGCCGTTCCAGCGCGACCGCGACCGCATCATTCATTCGACCGCCTTCCGCCGCCTCAAGCACAAGACCCAGGTGTTCGTGGCGCATGAGGGCGATCATTTCCGCACGCGGCTGACCCACACCATCGAGGTGGCGCAAATCGCCCGTGCATTGGCGCGCGCCCTGCGCTGCGACGAGGATCTGGCCGAGGCTATCGCGCTCGTCCACGATTTCGGCCACACGCCCTTCGGCCACACCGGAGAGGACGCGCTCAACGAGAAGATGGAGCCCTGGGGCGGCTTCGACCACAATGCCCAATCGCTGCGCGTTGTGACCAAGCTCGAGCGTCGCTATGCCGAGTTCGACGGCCTCAACCTGACCTGGGAGACACTGGAAGGTCTGGTCAAGCACAACGGCCCGCTGACCGATGCTGCCGGCAACGGGTTGAAGGGGCCGGTGCCGCAGGCGATCCGCGACTATTCCGAGCTGCACGATCTCGAGCTCAACCGTTTCGCCAGCCTGGAGGCGCAGTGCGCGGCGATTGCCGACGACATCGCCTACAACACCCATGACATCGACGATGGCCTGCGCGCCGGGTTGCTGACGCTCGACATGCTGGACGAAGTCGCGCTGCCGGCCGAAATTCTGCGCGGCGTGCGCGAGCGCTACCCGGCGCTCGATCCGGTACGAACAGGGCATGAGCTGATGCGCCGCCAGATCACCATCTTCGTCGAGGACGTGATCGCTGCTGCCGCCGCACGGCTCGCCAGCCATAATCCTGACAGCGCCGACGCGGTGAGGGCGGCCGGCGAGGCAATGGTGACATTCTCGGCCGAGATGACGGCGATGGAGAAGGAGCTCAAGGCTTTCCTCTATCGCAACATGTACCGGCATTCCGAAGTCATGCGGGTGCGTGCCAACGCCGACCGCATCGTGCGGGAGCTGTTCGACGCCTATTTCGCCGACCCGCGTGCCATGCCCGAGGGCTGGCGCGAAGGGCTCGACAGGGCGGAGGACCGCATCAAGGCACGCCATGTCGCCGACTTCCTGGCGGGCATGACCGACACCTATGCGGTCAAGGAGCACCGACGCTTGTTTGACCATACGCCCGATTTGGTTTAGGCCGGGCTCAATTTCCGGCATTTTTGCCGGCCGACACGCAATGCCACCCAGAGCCAAGCAGATGAACATTTTCGCCGATTTCAACGAGCGGATCACCAAGGCCGTCGAAGCGCTTGATTTGACTCCCAAAGATGGTGGGGTGCTCGACCTGACACGCATTGCTGTGGAGCCGCCGCGAGACGCCACCCATGGCGACCTGGCGACGAACGCTGCGATGGTGCTGGCAAAGCCGACGGGCCAGAACCCGCGTGCGTTGGCCGAGAGGTTGGTGGCTGAGCTCGCCAAGGACGCCGATGTCGTCACGGCCGAAGTGGCCGGGCCCGGCTTCGTCAATCTCCGGCTCAAGGACGCATTCTGGCACAAGCATCTGGCTGGCCTGCTTGATCGCGGTGCCGATTACGGCCGCTCGGGCTTCGGCAAGAAGAAGCGCGTCAACGTCGAATATGTCTCGGCCAATCCGACCGGGCCGATGCATGTCGGCCATTGCCGGGGCGCTGTGGTGGGCGATGCGCTCGCCAACATCCTCGGTTTCGCCGGTTATGACGTGACCAAGGAATATTACATCAACGACGCCGGAGTGCAGATCGACGTGCTCGGCCGTTCGGTGATGCTGAGATATCGCGAGGCGCTGGGCGATGCGATCGGTGAGATCCCGGCCGGGCTCTACCCGGGCGATTATCTCGTGCCGGTTGGCCAGGCTCTGGCCAAGGAATTCGGCCGCGACCTGCTGGAGAAGCCCGAGGACGAAGCGCTGGCGATCGTCAAGGAGCGCACCATCGCGGCGATGATGGAGATGATCCGCGAAGATCTGGCGCTGCTCAACGTCCGCCACGAGGTGTTCTTCTCCGAGCGCACGCTGCATGCTGACAACGCCAAGGCGATCCGTTCGGCGATCAGCGACCTGACGCTCAAGGGCCACATCTACAAGGGCAAGCTGCCGCCGCCCAAAGGCGAGAAGCCTGAAGATTGGGAAGACCGCGAGCAGACCCTGTTCCGCTCGACCGAGGTCGGCGACGACATGGATCGGCCGCTGGTCAAGTCCGACGGCGCCTTCACCTATTTCGCCGCCGACGTCGCCTATCTCAAGGACAAGGTCGACCGCGGCTTCGAGGAGCTGGTGTTCGTGCTGGGCGCGGACCATGGCGGCTACGTCAAGCGCATGGAGGCGCTGGCGCGTGCGGTCACCGACGGTGCGGTCAAGCTCGACGTCTTGCTGTGCCAGTTGGTCAAGCTGTTCCGCGACGGCGAGCCGGTGCGCATGTCGAAGCGGGCAGGGGAGTTCATCACCCTGCGCGAGGTGGTCGAGGAAGTCGGCCGCGATGCCATCCGCTTCATGATGCTCTACCGCAAGAGCGACGCGCCGCTGGACTTCGACTTCGCCAAGGTCACCGAGCAGTCCAAGGACAATCCGGTGTTCTATGTGCAGTATGCCTCGGCACGCTGCCATTCGGTGTTCCGTCAGGCCAAGGAGCAATTGGGCGATGTCGGCTTCGAGCGTGCCAAGCTCGTTGCTGCCGTCGAACGCCTGACCGACGAAGGCGAGATCGCACTTGTCAAGAAACTCGCCGAGTATCCGCGCCTGATCGAGTCAGCCGCGCAGTCGATGGAGCCGCACAGGCTGGCTTTCTATCTGTATGATCTCGCAAGTACCTTCCACGGACATTGGAATAGGGGCACTGACAACCCTGACTTACGGTTTGTTAAGGTTAACGATCCAGAATTGACCTATGCCAGACTCGGGCTGGTGCAGGCTGTTTCGGACGTTTTGACGTCAGGCCTGGCGTTGATCGGAGCGGATGCGCCGACCGAAATGCGCTAGGTTTCAAGGGATTTCCTGTCACCTTTTGCCCACATTGCGCTGGTAAGGGCCAACCTTACGCGACGTTCATGACGTCCGAAAAAAGTGCGAGAGTTCGGGAAAAAGAATGGCAGACAGAACCCAGCTGAAGATCGCAGATAAGAACGATTTCGCCGACGAAGATCCGTTCGCCGAGCTGACGAGGATTATGGGTTTCGACCCGCGTCAGCCCGTGGTGCGTCAGGACGTCGGCGGGCCCGCCGGCCGCGCTGAGCCGGCTATGGACGATTTCGGCATCGACCTGGAAAAGGAACTGCTGGGCGATCTCGCCGGCGAGGATCTGACGGCGGTGCCTGAGCCTGCCGTGCCCTACGCGGAGCCCGCTGCGCAGGCTTCCTACATGTCGGTCGATGCGCCCGTAGCCTATGCGCCCGTGGAGACCTCGGTGTCCTACGCGCGCTCGCAGGAGCCGTCCTTCGATGCCGGCGCGTTCGACGACGCCGTGGCCGATTCCTTCGAGCAGGGCCTCGCGCTCGAAAACGAGCTGATCGCCGAGCCGGTCTACGAGGCTGCGCCCGAAGCAAGCTATGTGCAGCAGCCGACAGTTTCGTCCGACGCCGACCAGGCGTTCGACGACGCCCTGGATGCCTCTTTCGAGCAGCATTTCAGCCTCGAGAACGAGCTGCTGCCAGTTGACGAGACCGTCGGGCAGGCAGCGAGCCACGTGGCCTACGAAGCTGAAGCGCCGATGGCCTTCGAGGCCCCGCTGGCACCGGTCGCCTACGAAGCGCCTGTGGCGAATGAAGTGCAAGATGTCGACGCTGATTTCGATGTCGCGCTTGCCGATGTTGATATGGATTTCGCCGCTCACGACGATGCTGCGGAAGCAACTTACGCCGAGCCCGAATTGGTTGCTGACGACCAACTGACGCTGGGCGACTATCAGCCGTCAGAGCCTGAAGCTGCGTTTGCCCATCACGAGCCGGTCGAAGCGGTAGCCTTTGCTCCGGTCGCTCACGCGCAGGACTATGACGAGTTCGAGCGCAGCCTTCAGAACGCGCTGAGCGACGACGAGCCGGCTTTCGAGGCCGAACCCGTCCTTACCTATGTGCCGGCCGCTGCCTATGAGCCGGAAGCTAAGCCCGTGGCTGAAGCACCGGTAGCTGCTTCAGAAGACAACAGCCTTGAAGACGAGCTCAATGCCCTGCTGGGCGTCATGAGCAGTCAGGCAAAGGCGCTGTCCGAGCCGGTTGCGGCGCCGGCGCCTGTCGCTGCCCAGCCTGCGACGTCCTATGCGTCGTGGGTAGCCCCGCAGCCGCGCGAGACACCTTATCAGCCCTACGTGCCTGCCCAGTCCTATGCGCCAGCGCGGGAGGTTGCCCCGGCACCAGTCGAGGCTAGCTACGCTGCGCCTAGCTACGACCATCAGGCCGATGACGACGTCAGCTTCGACGACGATGCATTCGACATGGCCTTCGAGCGCAGCGCAGCAGACGAGCCGGCAGCCGTTGCGGCCGCACCGGTGCAGCCTGCTGCGGATCGTCCGCTGGCGGCATCGCGTTATGAGCAGGCCCGCAGCTGGGGATTGACCACGCCGCTCGCTCCGCGCGCAGCAACTGCCGAGATTCAGCCGATCCAGAAGCCCGACGCCTATATATCGGCCGCTCCGACCTATGAGCCGGTTGCTCCTGCCTATGAGCCAGCTGCCGCGACCTATGAGCCCGTCGCCGAGACCTACGTGTCGCACGCCGAGCCTGTGGTCGAGCTCTCCGAGCCCGAGCCTGTCGTCGATGTTGCCGACGATCTCGAGGCCGAGCTGTTTGCAGCCGTATCGTCCTATGATGACGCTCCCGATATCGAAACTGTCGACGTGCCGGAAAAGGCTGTTGCGCTTGCCGACGACCTCGACATCCCCGAGTTGTCGTTTGAGGACGACACGCCGCCGGCGCCCGTCTTCGACGATCTCGATGGCGAGTTCTCGAACCTGATGAACGAGATGAACGCTGGCGACACAGCTTCGCAGGCGACGCCTTCGAACTATCAGACCAACCCCTATGCCACCGGCTTCGATCGCAAGACGCTGCGCGATGGCGATGTGGCGTCCCATCCGATCGACATGCCGGCTGCAGCCGCGGTCGCCGGTGTCGCCGCAGGCGCTGCTGCCACCTATGCCGGCCGTGGCGCACAGGGTTCTGACCGAAATGCCGGCTTCGACTTTGGGTCGCCGCAGCAGCCGCGCCATCAGGCACAGGCCGACGAGTTCGCCTATGATCCTGATTTCGATGAGGCCATGGAAGCGTCCGACCTTGCGGGCATGCCGGCCGAGAAGCGTCCTGCCCGTCGCGGCATGATGATCGCCGCTGCCGTTGGCGCCGTCGCCATCCTCGGAGGCATCGGCGCCTGGGCGCTGTCTTTCGGCGGCGTCGAGGGCGCTGGCGCTCCGGTGCTGGTCAAGGCCGACGAGAGCCCGATCAAGGTCAAGCCGGAAAACCCCGGTGGCGCTGTGGTGCCGAACCAGGACAGCAAGGTCTACGACCGCGTCGCTGGCGACCGCAACGGTGCGCCGGAACAGCAGAAGCTGGTGACCAATTCGGAAGAGCCGATCGACGTCACCGCCCAGGACGCCGAAACCGCCAGCAACATGCCGCTGGATGCCGAAGATGTTGCCGATGCGCCGGCGACGGCAAAGTCGGAAGAGCGCGTCCAGCCGGCTGACCAGCCGGACGCGAACACCGAAACCGCAGCTGTCGCTCCGCGCAAGGTCCGCACCATGGTGGTGAAGCCTGACGGCACGCTGGTGGCGCGCGAAGAGCCGGCACCTGCACCGGTGGTGGCTGCCACCGAACCGGCCGATCCCGCCCCGCAGCGTGTTGCCGAGCCTTCGGCTGAGGCAACCGGCACCGTTCCGGCTGCCGCCAAGCCGGCGCTTGCGCCTGTCGCTGCAGCCAAGCCTGTACAGTCGGCCAACACCCCGGCCAGCGCGCCGATCGCCCCGCAGCGCCCGTCCGAACAACCGGTCAACGTTGTCGGCGAGGTCAAGCCCGACCAGGTTGCGGCTCTCGCTCCGGCCGCAACGACCGCAGCGGCATCCGGCGCCTGGGCGATGCAGATCGCTTCGCAGCCGAGCGAAGACGCAGCCAAGTCGACCTACGCCGATCTGGTGAAGCGTTACGGCAGCGTGCTCAACGGCCACCAGGCCAGCATCGTCAAGGCCGAGATCGCGGGCAAGGGCACCTTCTGGCGCGTCCGCGTCCCGGCAGGCAGCCGCAACGACGCGGTCGCCCTGTGCGAAAGCTACAAGGCAGCCGGCGGCAACTGCTTCGTCTCGAAGTAAGGCCTGAGCAAACCAGCGAATTGGACGGCGCAGCCTGGCTGCGCCGTTTTCGTTTTGGCGCCAGGCGCGCCGCGCCGGACGCAAATCACGATACGGCTGCGGCCGATTCTATCCGACCAAGAAAGGCGCTAAGCTGCCGTCATGACCGAATCAAAATCCATAATCCTCGGCTGCGCCGGCCTGTCGCTCACACCGGATGAGATTGCGTTCTATCGCAATGAACGGCCCTGGGGCTTCATCCTCTTCGCCCGCAACGTCAGGGAAGGCGAGCAGATCCGCGATCTGGTGGCTGAGATGCGCGACAGTGTTGGCCGGCCCGACGCGCCTGTGTTCATCGACCAAGAGGGCGGCCGGGTGCAGCGACTGCGTCCGCCGCTGGCGCCGAACTATCCGGCCGGTGGCGCACTCGGCGCGCTTTATCAGAGCGACAGCGAGGCGGGGCTGCGGGCTGCCTGGCTGCATGCGCGCCTCCATGCCTTCGACCTTGCTCGCTACGGCATCACTGCCGACTGCCTGCCTGTGCTCGACGTGCCGGTGGAGGGCGCGAGCGACGTGATCGGCGCGCGCGCCTACGGACGCGATCCGGCGACGGTGGCCGCCCTCGGGCTTGCTGCTGCCGAAGGGCTTCTGGCCGGCGGTGTCCTGCCTGTCATGAAGCACATTCCAGGCCATGGCCGGGCGACTGCCGACACGCATTTCGAGCTGCCGCGCGTCGACACGCCGCTCGATGAGCTGCGTGCCCATGATTTCGCGCCCTTCAAGGCGCTCAATCATCTGCCGATCGCGATGACCGCGCATGTCATCTTCGACGCCGTCGATCCCGAGGCGCCGGCCACCACCTCACGCAAGGTGATCGAGGAGATCGTGCGCGGCGAAATCGGCTTCGACGGCCTGCTGGTCAGCGACGACACGTCGATGAAGGCACTTTCTGGGGATTTCCCGTCAAAATCGGCGGCAATCCTTGCGGCAGGCGTCGATATTGTCCTTCACTGCAACGGGGTGATGGAAGAGATGCAAGGCATCGCTTCACGTGCAATTCCGCTCATGGGCAAGCCGCTCGAACGCGCGGAAAGGGCGCTCAAGGCGATCACGGCGGGCGATGGCCACGACGAGGCATCGATCAGGGCAGAATTCGGTCATTATTTCGAGGCAGTTGCATAGCCTCTCAAGGAGAAGGCACGGATCTTGGCGGAAGCATTGGAAAGCAAGGCTGCAAAGCCCGCACCGATGGACCGCCTGTGGGCGGAGGCGCCTGACGACCGCACGTCGGACGATCCGGCGCTGGTTGTCGACGTTGCCGGCTTCGAAGGTCCGCTCGATCTGCTTTTGCACCTGGCACGCAGCCAACGCGTCGATCTCTCGCGCATTTCGATCCTCGCACTTGTCGAGCAGTACCTGTCCTTCGTCTCGCAGGCACGGGCGCTGAGGCTTGAACTTGCCGCCGATTATCTGGTGATGGCGGCGTGGCTCGCCTTCCTCAAGTCCAAGCTCCTCATCCCGAAGCAACCGGGTGAAGAGGGCGAGAGCGGTGAGGAAATGGCTGCCGTGCTGCAGTTCCGCCTGAAGCGCCTCGAAGCGATGCGCGATGCAGCCGCCCGGCTCGTCAACCGTAACCGGCTCGGTCGCGACGTCTTCCAGCGCGGCGCGCCGGAGATGGTCATCATCGACAAGCGCAACGAATATTCGGCGTCGCTCTATGACTTGCTGAGCGCCTATGCCGGCCAGCGGCAGCGTCAGGCCATCACCAACGTGCAGATCGCCAAACGTGGTGTGTGGTCGCTCAAGCAGGCGCGCGATATCCTGACGCGCCTGATCGGCCAGTTCGACGACTGGACCGCGCTCGACCATTTCCTGATCCGCTACACCACCCGTCCGGAGGAACGCCCGACGGCGATCGCCAGCTCCTTTGCCGCCAGCTTGGAGCTGGTGCGCGAGGGCCATATCGAGATCCGGCAGCATGAGCCGTTTGCGCCGATCTACCTGCGCGACCGTCATCATGCGGCCCGACAGACCGAAGGTGCGTCATGACCGAGGGCTCGAACGTTGTTCCGTTTGCCGTCGACAACGAGGACGGCGAAACCGTCGAACGCAATCCTGCGGCCCGGATGCATCTGGCAGAGGCCGTACGCATGGCCGAGGCGATCGTCTTTGCCAGCGCCCAGCCGGTGAGCGAGCGCCAGCTGGTGCAGCGCCTGCCTGAAGGCGTCGACGTGCCGGCGGCCATGGCCGAACTGCAGCGCATTTACGAGCGCCGCGGCGTCAACCTCGTTCGTGTCGCAGATTCCTGGGCCTTCCGCACGGCAGGCGATCTCGCCTTCCTGATGAGTCGCGACACGGTCCAGCAGAAGAAGTTGTCACGTGCGGCGCTCGAAGTTCTGTCGGTCATCGCCTATCATCAGCCGGTGACGCGCGCCGAGATCGAGGACATCAGGGGCGTCGAAACCTCCAAGGGCACACTCGACACGCTGATGGAGACAGAGTGGGTACGTATGCGCGGCCGCCGCAAGACGCCGGGCCGGCCCGTGACCTACGGCACGACCGACAAGTTCCTCGACCATTTCGGCCTCGAGGAAATCCGCGATCTGCCTGGCATCGACGAGCTCAAGGGGGCGGGGCTCCTGTCGTCACGCATGCCGCCCGGCTTCTCGGTGCCACTGCCGCCAGCCGACCCGGACCAGCTCACCGAGGACGAGGATCCGTTGACGGACATCGACCTCGAGGAGCTTGGCCTGTTGACACCTCGTGTCACAGATGATTGACCGGCGCCGGTGAGGAACCGGCCCCCGGAGGTTCATCTGTGACGACCGACAAAGCCCAGACAGCAGCTCGCGTGACGGCGGGCGTGACCTTTGCAGCGCGTCTGGCGTTCGAGAACATTCGCCATTCCTTCGCCAATGGCGCGGAAACCTTGCGTGACGTCAGCCTGGCCGCCGAGCCGGGCGAGGTACTGTGCCTGCTCGGCCCGTCCGGTTCCGGCAAGACGACCCTGTTGAGGATCGCCGCCGGCATCGAGGCGCAATCGTCGGGCAGGGTGCTGCTCAACGGCAAGGAGATCGCCGGTCCCCAGGTGTTCCTGCCGCCGGAGCAGCGCTCGATAGGCCTAGTTTTCCAGGATTTCGCGCTCTTCCCACATCTCACGATCCTCGACAATGTCCGTTTCGGACTGACCGCGCTGTCGCGCGACGAGAGCAGGAAAGAAGCGCTGATCGCGCTCGCCCGCGTCGGCCTCGAGCACTATGCCGACAACTATCCGCATGCGCTGTCGGGCGGCGAGCAGCAGCGCGTGGCGCTGGCCCGCGCGCTCGCGCCGCGGCCTGCGGTGCTGTTGATGGACGAACCTTTTTCCGGCCTCGATTCGCGCCTCAAGGATTCGGTGCGCGCCGAAACTCTGGCGATCCTGCGCGAAAGCCGCGCCACCGCGATTGTCGTTACCCACGACGCCGAAGAGGCGATGCGCATGGGCGACCGCATCGCGCTCTTGAAGGACGGCAAGCTGGTGCAGACGGGCAGGGCGGAGGATCTTTACCTCAGTCCGGCCAACCTGTTCGTCGCCGGCTTCTTCTCCGAGCTGAACGTCTTTTCTGCGCGCGTCAGAAATGGCGTTGCCGAAACGCCTGTCGGCAAGGTGGAAACCGAGATTGCCGATGGCGCCCAGGTCTCCGTGGCAGTCCGCCTCACCGGCATCGATGTCAGCGAGACAGAAGGCGAAATCCAGGCCCGCATCATCTCCCGGCGCTATCTCGGCGTGGTGGAGTTGCTGGAGCTAGCTGTTCCGGGCGCCGAGACACCGGTCAGGGCACGCACCCGCTGCGGCGCTTTGTCCGCAAAAGCTCGTGATATATGGCTGTCGCTTCGGAATGCCGATGTTCTAGTGTTTGAATCCGGAAGCGAAAGAGCCTAGATCATTCGCAGGGAAACAGTTCGAAAGAGAGTTCAATGGGATCCTTTTCAATCTGGCACTGGCTGATCGTTCTGGTCGTCGTGCTGCTTCTGTTCGGCCGGGGCAAGATCCCTGAGCTGATGGGCGATATGGCCAAGGGCATCAAGAGCTTCAAGAAAGGCATGTCGGACGACGATGCCGAAGACTCCAAGACTGTCGAGCATCGCTCCGACGAGACCGTGAACTCGACCAAGGAAAAGGCCAGCAAGAGCTGATGCCTGGCTCTTGCTAGCCGGATCGCACCGACATGTTTGAAATCGGCTGGACCGAAATGCTGGTGATTGCGATCGTCATGATCGTGGTCGTCGGCCCCAAGGATTTGCCGCGCATGCTGCGCACCATGGGCCGCATGACGGCCAAGGCGCGCTCCATGGCGAGCGATTTTCAGCGCCAGTTCAACGAGGCGCTCAAGGAAGCCGAGCTGGACGACGTCAAGAAGTCGGTCGACGAGCTCAGGGGCCTCAATCCCGTCAACGAGATCAAGCGGCAGCTCAATCCTTTCGAGCAGGCTGCCGCCGATGTGCGCGCCGGCATCGATTCGGCCATGAAGCCAACGCAGCCCGCGCCTCCGCCTCCTGCCGACGACGCGGTGCATGCGGCCGAACCGTTGAAGAACGGCGCAACCGCAATGCCGGGCGTTACCGGACCCGAGGCCATGCCGGCACCGCCTGTGTTCCCGGCGCCCGAAACACGCTCGACACCGGTCCCGGCAGCGGCGGCGCCTGCTGCGGCCGAGGCTGCCAAATCGACCAAGCCAAAGGCCCCGGCCAAGGCGAAGTCTGCTGCCAAGCCCGCCGCTGAAGCGAAGCCAGCAGCCAAGACCAAAACCGTCGCAGCGGTCGCCAAGTCAGCCCCGGCCCCCAAGGCTGCGGCTGCAAAGGCCACTGTCGCCAAGGCACCGGCGGCAAAGGCCGCCGCCAAGAAGACGACCAAAGCAGGAAAAGCCTCGTGACAGCCGAAGACGACGAGATCGAAAAGTCATCGGCCCCGCTGATCGAGCACCTGATCGAGCTCAGGAGGCGCCTGATCTGGTCCATCGGGGGCTTCTTCGTCGCCTTCCTGGTCTGCTTCTTCTTTGCCAAGCACCTGTTCAACCTGCTCGTCATCCCGTTCAAATGGGCGACGAGATGGGCCGGGCTCGATGTGCACAAGGTCGAACTGATCTACACCGCGCCGCAGGAATTCTTCTTCACGCAGATCAAGCTCGCCATGTTCGGTGGCCTTGTCATCGCGTTCCCGCTGATCGCGATGCAGATCTACAAGTTCATCGCACCCGGTCTCTACAAGAACGAGCGCGCCGCCTTCCTGCCGTTCCTGATCGCCTCGCCGATCTTGTTCCTGATGGGCGCGTCGCTGGTCTATTTCTTCTTCACACCGATGGTGATGTGGTTCTTCCTGGCCATGCAGCAGGCCGGCACCGACGACCAGGTGCAGATTTCGTTGCTGCCCAAGGTGTCGGAATATCTCAGCCTCATCATGACGCTGATCTTCTCCTTCGGTCTGGTGTTCCAGTTGCCGGTGGTTACGACGCTGATGGCGCGCGTCGGCATGGTCTCGTCGCAAGGACTGGCCGACAAGCGCAAATGGGCGATCGTGATCGCGTTCGTGGTGGCGGCCGTGCTGACGCCGCCCGATCCGGTCAGCCAGATCGGCCTTGCCCTTCCCACGATCCTTCTTTACGAGATTTCCATCTGGACCGCCCGGATGATCGAAAAGAAGCGCGAGCAAGACCGCGTGGCGAGCGAAACTGAAGACGCGGGCGACAATCCCGCCGAGCAGACGCAAGCAGCATCAACCTCGCTCGAAGGCACAGGCAGCGGCACGAACGCCACCTGACAGCCCGATCCGCCGTCGCGGTCGTTTCGACAAACTGCCGCGACCGGAACCTTTTAAATGCTTGATATCAAATGGATTCGTGAGAACCCTGAAGCTCTGATCGAAGCGCTGGTGAAGCGCAATCAGTCGGCGGATGCGGCACGATCGACGGTCGAGGACCTGGTCGCGAAGGACGAGGCGCGGCGCGCCCATGTGTCGAAGTTGCAGGAGGCGCAGGAGCGCCGCAATGCTGCGTCGAAAGAGATCGGAAACGCCATGCGCAATGGTGATTCCGCGCTTGCCGAAAAGCTGAAAGCCGAAGTTGCCGAGATCAAAGGCTTCATCCAGGATGGCGAGGGGCGAGAACGCGACCTCGACAAGGCTCTTGATGAAGCGCTGGCCGTGATCCCCAACATACCGCTCGAAGGTGTGCCGGTCGGCAAGGACGAAACCGACAATGTCGAGCTGCGCAAGGTCGGCACCGTGCAGCAGCGCCCGAATTGGGTAAAGGAGCATTTCGAGATCGGCGAGGCCCTTGGCCTGATGGATTTCGAGCGTGCGGCAAAACTGTCGGGCTCGCGTTTCACCGTGCTCAAGGGCCAGTTGGCGCGGCTTGAGCGTGCGCTCGGCCAGTTCATGCTCGACCTGCACACGTCAGAACACGGTTATACCGAGGTTCAGCCGCCGCTTCTGGTGCGCGACGAGGTGCTGTTCGGTACCAACCAGCTGCCGAAGTTCGAGGAAGATCTGTTCTTCGTGCCGCATGGCGACAGCCGTCTCGGTCTGATCCCCACCGCCGAGGTGCCGCTGACCAATCTGGTGCGCGAGGAAATTCTGGGCAACGAACAGCTGCCGCTGCGCATGACGGCGTTGACGCCGTGCTTCCGTTCTGAGGCCGGATCGTCGGGCCGCGACACACGTGGCATGCTGCGCCAGCATCAGTTCTACAAGGTCGAGCTGGTTTCGATCGTCGATCCTGAAAGCGCGCTGGCCGAGCACGAGCGTATGACCGAATGCGCCGAAGAGGTGCTGAAGCGCCTCGGCCTGCCGTTCCGCACCGTGGTGCTGTGCACCGGAGACATGGGTTTTGGCGCCCGCAAGACCCATGACATCGAGGTTTGGCTGCCAGGCCAGAACACCTATCGCGAGATTTCGTCCTGCTCGGTCTGTGGCGATTTCCAGGCCCGCCGCATGGATGCGCGCTATCGCCCCAAGGAAGAGAAGGGCACGCGCTTCGTCCATACGCTCAACGGCTCCGGCGTCGCCGTCGGCCGCGCGCTGATTGCCGTCATGGAAAACTACCAGAACGAGGACGGCAGCGTAACCATTCCTGAAGTGCTGCGCCCTTACATGGGTGGCTTGGCCAAGATCGAAGCGAAGTGACATGCGCATTCTACTGACCAACGACGACGGCATCCACGCCGAGGGGCTGGCTGTCCTGGAGCGCATCGCCAACCAGCTGTCTGATGACGTCTGGGTGGTGGCGCCAGAGACCGACCAGTCGGGTTATGCGCATTCGCTGTCGATTTCGGAACCGCTGCGGCTGCGCAAGATCAGCGACAAGCACTACGCAGTGAACGGCACGCCGACCGACTGCGTCATTATGGGCGCGCGCAAGATTCTGCCCGAGCCGCCGGACCTGATATTGTCCGGCATCAATTCGGGGCTGAACGTTGCCGACGACGTGACCTATTCGGGCACTGTCGCCGGTGCCATGGAAGGCGCGCTGATCGGCATCCGGTCGATCGCGCTCAGCCAAGCTTACATTTACCAGGACGACGAGCGCATCGTGCCCTATGAGACGGCCGAGGCGCTGGCGCCGGCACTGCTGCGCAAGCTGATCGCGACCGAGCTGCCGATCGGCGTCCTGCTCAACGTCAATTTCCCGAACTGCCCACCCGAAGAGGTGACCGGCCCCGTCGTCGCCAGCCAGGGCAAGTTGTCTTATGGCATCTGGGTCGAGGAGCGCCGCGACGGCCGCAGCCTGCCTTACTACTGGCTGCGCTTTGGCCGCGACGAGCCGGAGCTCAAGCCGGGCACGGACCTCCATGCCGTCCGCAACAAGCAGATTTCGGTGACGCCGCTCAAGCTCGACATGACGGCGCATGAGCTGCGCGATCAATTGGCCAAGGCAATCGCATGAACATGATGTCGGACGACCGTGAAGGCTTCGCCGCCTTTCT
Source organism: Aminobacter sp. MET-1 (assembly GCF_026521175.1). NCBI lineage: Bacteria > Pseudomonadati > Pseudomonadota > Alphaproteobacteria > Hyphomicrobiales > Phyllobacteriaceae > Aminobacter > Aminobacter sp. MET-1. The sequence goes on from NZ_JAMSHL010000002.1 coordinate 340,558, forward strand.
TCTTCGCCTGCGTGGGCGCGGTATCGTTCCGAAGAGCCTGATCGCCGCCTTCGAGGCGACGCCGCGACGCGACTTCATCGATGGTCATTTCCAGCATCTCGCCTGGTCGGACCGCATGTTGCCTATCGAATGCGGCGAGGCGATCGAAGGCGCCGATCTCCAGGCGGCGGTGATCGCCGCGCTGAATGTCGATTCCGGCAACCGCGTGCTCGAGGTGGGGACCGGGTCCGGTTACACGGCGGCCGTTATGGCCCGGCTTGCCGCGCGCGTCGTCACCGTCGATCGTTTCAAGACTCTGACCGAGCAGGCGCGCCTGCGCTTCGAGACGCTCGGCATCGCCAACGCCTTCGTGCGCCAGGCCGATGCGTCGAACGGACTGCCGGGCGAGGGGCCGTTCGACCGAATCGTCGTCTGGGCAGCCTTCGACAGCCATCCTCGCGTCTTTGTCGACCAACTCGCCAGCGGCGGCACGATGATCGCCGCGATCGGCCCAGAAGAGGGCGAGCAGGTGCTGTGCAAGCTGACCAAGGTCGGCAGCCGCTTCGAGCGCGAAGATCTCGGTGCGGTGCGCATGCAGCCGCTGGCACGCGGCGTGGCCGCCGTCCTTTAGGCTATTCCGCAAGCTTTTCCCGACGTTGCTCGGTCCGCGTTGCCTGCGGCCGGCAGTGCTTTTGCACTCCCTAACGAAGCTGCTGATTTATTTGTTCTCCTTAACCGGCCAGTAACATTAACGCGCTTTAATCATGGTCAGTTGGTATCGGGTAAAGCGCGGGTCATTGCGATGCGTTTCAGTATTTTGAAGGCGAATGGACGCTCACTGGCGCGTGGCGGCGCCGTTCTTGTGGTGGCCGGCATGGCTGCCGGTTGCAGTTCGGGGGTGGCGCGATTCGGCGGTGGCGGAATCGATGACATCTTCACTGCGTCGACGCCTAATCAGCAGCAGATCATCAATCAGCAGCAGGCGCAGGCCTATCCTGGCGATCGCCAGGCAGCCGCTCCGCTTGTCGCTTCGAACTCCGGTTCGGTGAGCCGCGGCAGCCTGCAGCCGGTTTCGTCGCAGCCTCTGCCTGCACCTGCATCGCCCGCTCCCACCATGGCTCCGGCTCCGGTCCAGGCCGCGCAGGCTCCCGCGCTTGCACCTGTCGTCGACCGCAGCGTGCAGCCGGCTCCTGCCCAGGTCGCCCAGGCCGAGAACGTCCTGAAGGTGCCCGGCGCCAACGGCAAGAAGCCGCAGCCGGCAAACCTGCCGCTGTCCTCGGACAAGGTCGCGGTGCTGCCGAACACGCCGAAGGCCAAGGAGAGCGGCGCTGCCGCACAGCTAGACGCGTCCGCCGGTAACAACGACAAGGCCGGTGCCGGCACCTACAAGGTGGCAGAAGGCGACACGCTGAACCGCATCGCTGGCAAGCTCGGCGTCAGCACCGCAGCCCTCAAGCAGGCCAATGGCCTGCAGGACGGTCGCATCCGCATCGGCCAGACGCTGAAGGTTCCGGCCGGCAGTGCTGCAACGACCACGGTCGCCAAGGCTGCTCCGGTTGCCGTGGATCCGGTCACGACGAGTGCTGCGACACCTGCCAAGCCGGCAGTGGCTCCGGCCAAGCCTGCCGCCGACGCGCCGACAGTTGCATCCTACACGCCGCCGAAGAAGGACAGCCTCGCAGCCCAGGCCGAGGCGACGTCCGAAGCAGCGCCGAATTCGACGGGCATCGATCGCATGCGCTGGCCGGTTCGCGGTCGCGTGGTCTCGACCTATGGCAAGGGTGGCGGCAAGTCGAACGACGGCATCGACATCTCCGTGCCGGAAGGCACGCCGGTCAAGGCTGCCGAGAACGGCGTCGTCATCTATGCCGGTGATGGCCTCAAGGAGTTCGGCAACACAGTTCTGGTGCGCCACGACAATGGCCTCGTCACCGTCTACGGTCACGCAAGTTCCATCAAGGTGCAGCGCGGCCAGAAGGTAAAGCGTGGCGACGAGATTGCGTTGTCCGGCATGAGCGGTTCAACCGACCAGCCGAAGCTTCACTTCGAAGTGCGCAAGAATTCGTCGCCGGTCGATCCGAGCACGTACCTCGAATAGCAGGTCGCAGATTGCGCATCGGCCTGCGGGCCGATGCGGGCGCACTGACCTCCAGCAGCCCGCCAGATTCGCCCGTCCCGTCCAGGGGCGGGCGTTTTCGTTTGTGGCTGACTTTGACGGGCTCAGTCCTTGAGTGGCTTGCCGAGGCGGCCGGCGAGATCCTGGATGAACTGCCAGGCGACACGACCCGAGCGGCTGCCGCGCGTCGTTGCCCATTCGAGCGCTTCGGCGCGCAAGGCGTCCGTATCGCCGTCGAGCCCATGGTAGCGGGCATAACCGTTGATCATTTCCAGATACTCGTCCTGCGAGCATTTGTGGAAACCGAGCCACAGGCCGAAGCGGTCGGACAGGGACACCTTTTCTTCGACCGCCTCGGACGGATTGATCGCAGTAGAGCGTTCGTTGTCGATCATGTCGCGGGGCAACAGATGCCTACGGTTCGATGTCGCATAGAAGATGACGTTGGCCGGCCGTCCTTCGACACCGCCTTCTAGCGCTGCCTTCAACGACTTGTAGGACGTGTCGTCGTGATCGAAGGAAAGATCGTCGCAGAAGAGCACAAAGCGATAGGGCGCTGCCTTGAGCTGGTTCATGAGCTTCGGCAGCGTGTCGATGTCCTCGCGGTGGATCTCGATCAGCTTCAGCGGCGTCTCGTATTTGCCTGAGGCGTTTATGGTGGCGTGCGCGGCCTTCACCAGCGACGACTTGCCCATGCCGCGTGCGCCCCAAAGCAGCACGTTGTTGGCGGGTAGGCCGGCGGCGAAACGCTCGGTGTTGTCGACGAGGATGTCACGGACGCGGTCGACACCCTTGATCAGGCCGATGTCGACGCGGTTCACGCGCTGTACCGGCTCGAGGTAGCCAGGGTCGGCAGCCCAGACGAAACAGTCGGCCACAGTCAGGTCCGTCGGCTGCACGGTCGGCGGCGCGAGACGGGCAACTGTTGCGATCAGAAGGTCGAGCTTTTGGGTCAGAGCTTCGATCGTCTTGTCCATTTCAGTCATTCCCTTGCGGTAATTCAATTGCGCCGCCGCTGTAACATGCTCGCAATGCGCGGAAAAGCGCAGCTGCTTGGGCCAAGCGCAGTTGCATTGGTGGCTTTAGCGACTATATTCCGCGCACATTTCCGGGGGGCCGATGTGCGGCGTCCCGACACTTCTCAGGAGACATTCATGTTCGTAACGCCGGCATACGCACAGGCCACGGGGGCCACGCCCGACGTTCTCGTCAGCATTCTGCCATTTGTGCTGATCTTCGTGATCATGTATTTTCTCATCATTCGCCCGCAGCGCACCCAGCTCAAGAAGCGTGGCGAGATGCTCTCTGCGATCCGTCGCGGCGACACGGTCGTGACCGGCGGCGGTTTCGTCGGCAAGGTGACGAAGGTCATCGACGATAACGAACTCGAGGTCGATCTGGGCAATGGCGTCAAGGTGACGGCGCTGCGCGCTACCATCTCTGACGTTCGGGTCAAGGGCGAGCCGATCGCCAACCAGAACGCCAAGAAGTAACCGTACTCAAGGCGGAATACACCTTCACGCCTTAACGGACGAGGCCAAATGCTCTACTTCTCGCGCTGGAAGACCTTCTCGATCTGGGCCGTCGTGCTCCTCGGGGTACTCTTCACTGTCCCGAACCTGCTGACCCAATCCCAGCTCGATTCGCTTCCAGGGTGGTTTCCCAAGCGCTCGTTGACGCTTGGCCTCGACCTTCAGGGCGGCTCGCATATTCTGCTTGCGGTCAATCGCCAGGATCTCGTCGACGAACGCCTGCAGGCGACCCGCGACGACATCCGCACCATGCTGCGCGATGCCAAGATCGGCTATACGGGCCTCACCGGCACCGGCAAGACGATCCAGGTCCGCATCAGCGATCAAGCCGAGCTTGAAGCCGCCAAGACCGCACTTGCCTCACTGACGCAGCCGGTCTCATCAGGCATGTTCGGCGGCGGCGCGGTGCACGAGCTGACGCTCGATGAGCCGGAGGCCGGCCTGCTGCGCTACACGCTGACCGACGAAGGCATCGACTATCGCGTCAGCAATGCCGTGACCCAGTCGATCGAAGTCGTCGGCCGCCGCGTCAACGAACTCGGCACCACCGAGCCGATCATCCAGCGCGCCGGCGCCGACCGCATCCTCGTCCAGGTCCCGGGTCTGCAGGACCCGACACGCCTCAAGGAAATTCTCGGCAAGACCGCCAAGCTGACCTTCCAGATGGTCGACCAGACCATGTCGGCCCAGGAAGCCGTGCAGGGGCGTCCGCCGGCGGGTTCGACTGTCATGTATTCGCAGGACGATCCGCCCGTTCCCTACCTGATCGAAAACCGCGTCATCGTTTCGGGTGAAAACCTCGTCGATGCGCAGGCGACCTTCGACCAGCGCACCAACGAACCGGTCGTGTCCTTCCGCTTCGACGGCAAGGGCGCCTCACGCTTCGGCCAGGCGACCCAGCAGAGCGTTGGCCGCCTCTTCGCCATCATCCTCGACAACCAGGTGATCTCGGCGCCGCGCATCAACGAGCCGATCCTCGGCGGCTCGGGTCAGATTTCGGGCAGCTTCACGGCGCAGAGCGCCAACGACCTCGCCGTGCTGCTGCGCGCCGGCGCACTGCCCGCCGACCTGACCATCGTCGAAGAACGCACCGTCGGTCCGAGCCTCGGCGCCGACTCGATCGCCGCGGGCAAGTTCGCCGCCACGATCGCCGGTATCCTCGTCGTCGGCTTCATGCTGATCGCCTATGGAACGCTCGGTGTCATCGCCAACATCGCACTCGCCGCCAACGTGGCGCTGATCATCGCCATCCTGTCGCTGCTCGGGGCGACGCTGACCATGCCCGGCATTGCCGGTATCGTGCTGACCGTCGGCATGGCGGTGGACTCCAACGTCATCATCTACGAGCGCGTCCGCGAAGAGCGACAACTCGGGCGATCGCTTGTCCAGTCGCTCGACCAGGGCTTCGCGAGGGCCCTGGCGACAATCGTCGACGCCAACTTCACGACCTTCATCGCCGCGATCATCCTGTTCTACCTGGGCTCGGGCCCGGTACGCGGCTTTGCCGTCACGCTGGCCATCGGCATCGTGACGACCGTCTTTACGGCCTTCACCCTGACACGCTGGCTGGTGGCGCTCTGGTTGCGCCGCGCCAAGCCTAAGGAACTGCCCAAGGGCTTCGTGCGCTTCGTTCCTGACAACACCAACTATCCGTTCATGGGCTGGCGCCGCTATGCCTTCGGTCTGTCGGCAGCTGCGTCCATTGCTGCTGCTGTCCTGTTCTTCTCCATAGAGATGAACTACGGCATCGACTTCCGCGGCGGCACCAGCATCGAAGTTCAGGCCAAGAGCGGTGCCGCGAGTTCCGCCGACGTTCGCGGTCGGCTCAACGAGCTCAACATCGGCGACGTTCAGGTCCAGGAATTCGGCAGCGACAGCAACCTGCTGATCCGTGTCGAGGGCCAGAAGGCCGGCGACAACGCCGAGCAGAGCGTGGTGGAGAAGGTGCGTGGCGAACTCGCCAACGACTACGAATTCCGCCGCGTGGAATCAGTCGGCCCGACCGTCTCGAGCGAACTGGCCTGGTACGGCACGCTCGGCGTGCTCGCCGCCATGGGCGCAATGCTGATCTACATCTGGTTCCGCTTCGAATGGCAGTTCGGCCTGGGCGCGATCATCGCAACCGTGCACGACGTGACCATGATGGTGGGGCTCTATGTCGTGACAGGCATCGAGTTCAACCTGACCAGTATCGCGGCGATCCTGACGATCGTCGGCTACTCGATCAACGACACGGTCGTCGTCTATGACCGCGTCCGCGAAAACCTGCGCAAGTACAAGAAGATGCCGATCGAGCAGCTTCTGAACCTGTCGATGAACCAGACGCTGTCGCGTACCGTGCTGACCGGCGTGACGACGCTGCTGGCCCTGATTGCGCTGTATCTGTTCGGCGGCGAGGTCATCCGCTCGTTCACGCTGGCGATGATCTTCGGTATCGTCGTGGGCACCTATTCGTCGATCTTCGTCGCCGGTCCGCTGCTGATCCTGTTCAAGCTGCGGCCCGAAGGCGCCGATGCCGATGACAAGGGCAAGCCGGCTGTGCCGGCCGGCGCCCAGCCGACCAAGTCGTAACCGGCCATGGCAGGGCTGATCATGCGCGAGGCCCATTTCCCGGGGCGGGCTCCCGTCGACGCTTATGGCGACGGCGGCTTCCGCTTCGCTGACATGTCGCATCGCGGCTCGATCCTGTGCCTGCCGTCGGGCATCTATGGCTGGGAACCAGCCGATCCGCTGGCGCTGAAGCCGGCGGATTTCGCCAAGGTGATATCTGAGGCCGGCAAGGTGGAAATCCTGCTGGTCGGCACCGGCAAGGACCTGAGGCCGCTTCCGGCTGAGCTGCGCACGGCCCTCAAGGACGTCCGCATCTCTGCCGACCCGATGTCCACGGGCGCTGCGGTGCGCACCTACAACGTGCTTCTGGCGGAAGATCGCGCCGTGGCCGCCGCCTTCATTGCCGTCGACTAAGGTGGGCGAGGGGACGCAGACACTGGCCGAGATGGTTCGCGGCGCCGACCGCGATCGCTATCTGTCCGTGCTCTACGCGCCCGAAGACAAGCGCGACGCGCTTTTTGCACTCTATGCCTTCAATGCCGAGATCGCTTCCATCCGCGACCGCATCAGCGATCCAATGCCCGGCGAGATCAGGCTGCAATGGTGGCGCGACGCGATTGCCGCAGGCGATCCGCGGGCCGGTTCCGGCCATCCCGTCGCCCAGGCGCTCGTCGCCGCAATCGCCAAGCATCGCCTGCCTCTGAGCGCTTTCGACAGTTATCTCGAAGCACGCATCTTCGATCTCTATGACGACCCAATGCCGTCGCGCACCGATCTCGAGGGCTATTGCGGCGAAACCGCCTCCGCCGTGATCCAACTGGCAGCGATGGTTCTGGACGGCGATGCGGCACCCGCACATGCAGAGCTCGCCGGACATGCCGGCTGCGCCCAGGCGATGTCAGGCCTTTTGCGCTTGCTGCCGATCCACCGGTCGCGCGGCCAGTGCTATGTGCCGCGCGATGTTCTTGCGGCTGCCGGGATGACGCCCGAAGAGTTCATTGCCGGCGCCAACGACCCAAGGTCTGCCGTTGCCGTTCAGGCGATGACCGCCCTGGCGCGCGAGCATCTGGCCTCATTTGAACGTCACGCCAAGTCGCTGCCACAGTCCTTGCGGCCGGCCTTCCTGCCTCTGGCGCTGACATCTGCCTATCTCGCCGGGATCGAACGCGGCAAGGACAGCATGTCGTCCATCCGCAAGCATATCCAGATGTTTTCGGTTGCCTCTCGCGGATGGCGTTAGACTGTCGTTGACGTAAACGTCAACGATGCTAGTCTGCCTGCGAAATCGCTCGTTTGGGCGGTTTCGGGAGGAAGTTTGGTATCATGAGCCTGCCAGTTCTGGTGGTGATTGTCGTCGTCGGCATAGCCGCCGTGGTCGCTGCCGTGCATCTCAGCGGCGGAAGCGCCCGGGCCTCGTTGTCGGGAGCGAGCCAGGCGCTGCAGCGCTTCGCCACCGATTATCCAGAGGTGACAGCGAAGGCGGTGTTCCTGACCGAAGACGCATCCTCGGCTCTCTTGCTGCTCGACGACGGCACTGTCGGCATCGTCAGCAGTATCGGCGACAAATATCTCACGCGCGTTGTGACCAGGGCGGATATTGCGGCGCTGGGCGCGCCCGATGACCGGACGGTGTCGCTTCAGTTGCACGATTTCACCTGGAAGGGTGGAGATTTCCGCTTCGCCGGCAGCGAGGCAGCGGACGCGGTCATGGCCGCACTTTCAGGAACTAGCGGCGCGACAGTCGCCAGGGAGAAAGCCTGATGCAGAGCTACGACTTTCCCAAGGTCACGGAACTGGCGATTCCGTTCTTCGTGGCCGCGATCTTGATCGAGCTGTGGCTGGTCCGCACCGGCCGCGCCAAGGGCGCCTTCGAGACGCGTGATACGCTGACTAGCCTGATGATGGGCACAGGCAATGTCGTGGCCGGCCTGCTGCTCGGTGTCGTGTCCTACGCGGCGCTGCTCTGGGTCTGGCAATTCAGGTTTTTCGACCTCGGTCTGTCGATCTGGGTGTTTGTCGCAGCCTTCCTGCTCGATGACCTGCGCTACTACTGGTACCACCGCATTGCTCACCGCGTGCGCTGGGTATGGGCCGAACACATCAACCACCACTCGAGCCAGCACTACAATCTGTCGACGGCGCTGCGGCAGAGCTGGACCGGGCTCTTCACCGGCATGTTCGTGCTTCAGGTGCCGTTGGTGCTGCTGGGGCTTCATCCGGCTGTGATCGCCTTCGTCTTCGGCTTCAACCTCGTCTGGCAGTTCTGGATCCACACCGAGACCATCGGCCGGATGTGGGGCTGGTTCGAGTTCATCTTCAACACACCCTCGCACCACCGGGTGCATCACGCCACCAACCCGCGCTATCTGGACGCCAATTTCGCCGGCACGCTGATCATCTGGGACCGCATGTTCGGCACGTTCGTCGAGGAGCGGGCTGAGGACCTGCCGCGCTACGGCATCGTCCACAACATCGGCACCTTCAATCCGGTTAAGGTAGCGTTCCACGAGTGGATCGGCATGTTCAGGGACGCGTTTGCACCCGGGCTCAGCCTGCGCCAGCGCCTTGGCTATCTTTTCATGCCGCCAGGCTGGAGCCATGACGGTTCGCGCGAGACCTCGGAAAGCCTGAAGGCCGCCTATGTCAGGCGTAATCCCGGCGAGGCGGGCAAACCGGGTCTTCCAAGATAGGGGTATTGGCCGCAGATTGACGCAGGAACGACACTGAGGCACTGACGGCAGGTATTTACAGCTGTGGCCCGATGCCGTCCTTCTCTCTCGCAATCTTCGACTACGATGGAACGCTGGCCGACAGCTTTCCGTGGTTCCGTTCGGTTCTCAATCAAACTGCGCGGCAGTTCGGTTTCCGCGAGGTTGTCGAGGACGAGATCGACGACCTTCGTGCGGCAGGCACGCGCGAGATCGTAGCCCGTCTTGGCGTTCCCATGTGGAGGATGCCGGCAATTGCCATGCATATGCGCAAGCTGAGCGCGGAAAGCCGCGACGCCGTGGCGCTTTTTCCCGGTGTTGAACCGATGCTTGCCAGTCTGGTCGCTAGCGACATCAAGATCGCCATCGTCAGCTCCAATGGCGAAGACACCATTCGCCACACGCTTGGCCCCGCTGCGGCTCACGTGAGCCATTTCCGTTGCGGTGCTTCCCTCTGGGGCAAGAGCGCCAAGTTCAAGGCCGTCATCAAGTCTCTGGGGGTCGACCAGCGACGCACGATCGCGATCGGGGACGAAGTTCGCGACGTCGAAGCGGCCCGTGGCGCCGGCATCGCTGCCGGCGCGGTTACCTTTGGCTACAACACGGGTGCCGCCTTGCGCGCCCTGGGGCCCGAACTGGTTTTTGACGACTATGCCGATCTGGTCGCAAAGCTGACGGCCTAGCCTTCGATTGACTGGGTTATATACGAAGCATATATGGTCCGTATATTTAGTTTTGAGAGGCGTTCATGGGCATCGTGAAAATCGACGACGACCTGCATGAGGAGGCCCGCCGCGCCAGCGCGGTGATGTGCCGATCCATCAATGCGCAGGCCGAGTTCTGGATGAAGGTCGGCATGCTGGCTGAGGCCAATCCGACTTTGTCCTTCAACGACATCGTCAAGATGCAGTTCACGGCGGCCAAAGTGCAGGTTCCGGATCTGGCGGTCGCCTGACATGGTCAAGACCCCGGACGAGCTGGCGCTCATGCGTACATCGGGCAGGATGTTGGCGTCAGTCTTCGAGATGCTGGACGAGCAGGAACTCGCAGGCATGTCGACATTGCAGGTCAACGACCTGGTCGACCGTTTCATTTCAGTGGACCTCGCCGCCCGCCCTGCGAGCAAGGGCCAATATGGCTTCAAATATGTCCTGCACTGCTCGATCAATCACGTCGTCTGCCATGGCGTGCCCGATCCCGGTGAGATCATCCGTGACGGCGACATCATCAATTTCGACATCACGCTCGAAAAGGATGGCTTCATCGCCGATTCGAGCAAGACCTACCTGGTCGGCAATGCCTCGACCGCCGCGAAGCGGCTTGTGCGGGTAGCCCAGGAAGCGATGTGGAAAGGCATAAGGCAGGTTCGGCCCGGAGCGCATCTGGGCGACATCGGTGCGGCCATCGAACGACATGCCAAGAAGAACGGCTATTCCGTCGTGCGAGAATATTGCGGCCATGGCATTGGCCGCGAGATGCATGAGGAGCCGCAGGTACTCAACTTTGGGCGGCCGGGTGCGGGCATGAAGCTGCGCGAGGGTATGGTCTTTACGGTCGAGCCGATGGTCAACCAGGGCACTCGCAGGGTCTCGACCGAGGACGACGGATGGACTGTCGTCACCAAGGACCGCAAGCTTTCTGCCCAGTTCGAGCATACGGTGGCCGTCACGGCGACCGGCGTCGAGGTTCTCACCCTGCGCCGCGACGAACGGCCTGTGCACGAGCGCGCGGTGTAACAGTCGGTCTTCGGCTGTCGCTCAGGCGTTTGCCGAGAACTGGTCACGCGTGGTGAAGAACAAAAAACGATCCAGCCCGCGCGAATTGACGTAGTTGCGGACGTCGCGATGCAGGCGCCGCGCTACGCTTGCCGACGAGGTGTTGTCGGTGGCGACGATCGAACCGATCAGCGGTTCGTCGGTTTCGGCAAAGCCAAAGGCCATGGCGGCGCGTGCCGCCTCCAGCGCAAAGCCGCGCCCGCGCCATAGCGGCGCGATGTGATAGCCGATTTCGAGCACGCGCGTGCCGCCAGCATCCTGCCAGGTCGGGCCGCAATCGCCGACCAAGGCTCCGCTCGCGCGCTCGACGATCGCCCACAGGCCGAAGCCGTCGCGTTCGTAGCGGTCGCGGTTGCGCTCGATCCATTCGACGGCGGCCGCCTCGCTGATCATCTCAGGATAGAAGCGACGAGCATAATCGTCGGCGAAGACCGACAGGATCGCGGCAGCATCGCCGCGATCCATTTCTCTCAGGATCAGCCGTGGCGTTTCAGGGAGCGCCATGGCCCGACGCTCACTCGGCAGCCTGGGCAGCCGGTGCGAGGCCAAGCCATGCACGGCAATCGGCCAAAGCGCGGCCGGTCATCGCCTTTTTCTTGGCAACGGTCTTTTCCTTGCCGCGCAGGCGCTTGCCGTCGACCTTCGGCGCCTCGATCTCGGGGAAGAGGCCGAAATTGACATTCATCGGCTGGAACGAGCGCTTGCCGGGCTCGTCGTGGGAGACGAGGTGGCCACCGGTGATGTGGTTGAGCAGCGCTCCGAAGGCCGTGGTCACAGGCGGCGGCGTCATCTGATGGCCAAGGCGTTCGGCCGCGGCGAAGCGGCCGGCCAGCAGGCCGATGGCGGCACTTTCGACATAACCTTCGCAGCCGGTGATCTGGCCGGCAAAACGCAGGCCGGGGCGCGAACGCAGCTGCAGCGTTGGGTCGAGCAGCGTCGGCGAATTGAGATAGGTATTGCGGTGCAGGCCGCCGAGGCGAGCGAATTCGGCGTTTTCCATGCCTGGGATCGTGCGGAAGATGCGCACCTGTTCGGCATGCTTCAGCTTCGTCTGGAAGCCGACCATGTTGTAGAGCGTGCCCAGCGCATTGTCCTGGCGCAACTGCACCACAGCATAGGCTTTGACCTCGGGGTTGTGTGCGTTGGTCAGGCCCATCGGCTTCATCGGGCCATGGCGCAGCGTTTCCGGCCCGCGCTCGGCCATCACTTCGATCGGCAGGCAGCCGTCGAAATAGGGTGTGCCTTCCCATTCCTTGAACTCGGTCTTCTGGCCGTCCATCAGGGCCTGAATGAAGGCGTCGTACTGCTCCTTGTCCATCGGGCAGTTGATGTAGTCCTTGCCGGTGCCGCCGGGGCCGACCTTGTCGTAGCGCGACTGGAACCAGCAGGTGTTCATGTCGATCGAATCGAAATGCACGATCGGTGCAATCGCGTCGAAGAAGGCGAGCGCATCGGACGACGTGCCGGCTGCGATTGCTTCGGCGAGGGAAGGCGCGGTCAGCGGACCGGTGGCGATGATCGCCTGGTCCCAGTCTTCAGGCGGCAGCCCGGTGATTTCTTCGCGTACGATCGTGATCAGCGGATGTGCTTCGAGGCGCGCCGTGACCGCATCGGAAAAGCCGTCGCGATCGACGGCAAGCGCGCCGCCGGCGGGAACCTGATTGGCGTCGCCTGATGACATGATCAGCGAATTGGCAAGCCGCATTTCGGCATGCAGCAACCCGACGGCGTTGGTCTGGGCGTCGTCTGAACGGAACGAATTGGAGCAGACTAGTTCGGCCAGGCCGTCGGTCTTGTGTGCGTCGGTGCCGCGCACCCCGCGCATTTCGTGCAGGATGACCGGCACCCCGGCCTCCGCCACCTGCCAAGCTGCTTCCGATCCGGCGAGACCGCCGCCGACGATGTGAATGGGTTTTGTGCTCATGGTCGCCGGAATAGTCGCTTGGCTGTGCGAATGCAACGATTGCCGCCATTTCATAGGGGTTGCGAGCGGCAAAGGACAACTTCTATGATGGGTCGATGACGAGGCACACAATCTTTCATCTGCTTCTCGTGAGCATTCTTCTCATCCCCATGAAGGTCGGTCCGGCGGCAGCGCAAACGTCGTCGCGCATCGACATCTGTCATGGCTATGGCTGCGCGTTCCGTTCGCGCCTCGACCTCGGTCCGGCCGACGCCAGGAAGTTCGCGGCCATCATGGCTACGGGAAAAGCTTCGCCGCAGGCAGAACGGGCAGCGGTCTCGCGAGCGGTCAGCTATTTCGAAAAGCGTGCCCAGCAGGTCACCGGTGTTCGCGACCAGCCGAGGTCCGAGTTCGGGGCCTCCAGGATCCGTGGCCAGATGGATTGCGTCGACGAATCGACGAATACGGATGCGCTGCTGCGCTACCTCCAGGGCAAAGGCCTGCTCAGGTATCACAAGGTCGATGCCCGCGCCTCGCGCGGCTTCCTGCTCGACGGCCGCTATCCGCACTGGACTGCGGTTATTCGCGCTGCCGATGGTACGAGATGGGTGGTCGATTCCTGGTATGCGCCGATGGGCGGCGCGCCTGACGTCTTTCCGCTCAGCCAGTGGAAACAGCGTGGCGTGCTTGAAAGCGGCGCGCTGAATTAGGCATTTGTCGGAGAGCAGAAACGACAACGCCCGCCGGGGGAGGACCGGCGGGCGTCGTTTAAGTGGCCAGCCTCAGGGAGGAGGAGGGGGCTGACCTATTCGCCATCGCCGGGGAGGACGGTTCAGGCGAAATTCTCTTCACCAATTTCAGAGGGTGAAGCTCTGGGGAAACGACGCCCGCCGGAGGGAGGAGAAAACCGGCGGGCGCGTTAAGGTTGGTCAGCCTCTGGGAGGAGGAGGGAGGCTGACCTATTCGCCTATGCCGGGGAGGAGGTCGGCTCGGGCGAAATTCTTTTCGTCAATTGGAGAGGACGAAACTCTCTGGAGTTAACGGCACCCACCGGGGAGGAGGATCCGGTGGGTGCGTTAGGGTGGTCAGCTCATTGGGAGGAAGAAGCTGACCGGATCCGTCATGGTCGGGGAGGAGGTCGACGCTGACGGAAAGCCTGAATTAGATTGCGCGGCGGGCGATCGACTGGATCTCGCCACGATTGATGCCGAGATCGGCAAGCTGGCGGTTCGACAGACGGCCAAGCTCGTTCACCGTCTCGCGATAAGCACGCCAGTTGCGGTAAGTGCGGAGCAAGTTCATTTTAGTTCTCTTTTCGGTTCGGACAGTTGGGTCCCACGGACCCGGTTTCAGTTAGATGGCTTTACGCGCGACGAAGTGGATGTCGCTGCGGGTGATGCCGAGGTCGGTCAGTTCGCGGTTCGACAGGCGGCTCAGCTCGGAGACAGTCTCACGGTAGCGGCGCCAGTTGCGGTAATTGCGGATCAGGTTCATCTTCGTTTTCCGTTCGTCTTTTTTCGCTCTTCTGTGTACGAGGCGTAGATAGGATGCCCTTGCTTAAAATTGAAGCGCTATGCTCGCATGGCAGCAATGCGTTTTGTGCAATGCAGCATTAATAGGCATTTACGGATTGGTCATGATTGTGGCGTGGCCGAGATTTCGCCATGATGAACAACGGCTTGGGCCGAGCGTGCAGTGCGCAATGAAGAGGGGGCCAAATGGCGAGCTATGCCACCAAGGTGAAGAAAGACATCGATCGCTGGGTCGAAAACGGGTTGCTCGACCGCACGACAGGTGACGTACTTGTCCGCGATGTCGAGACCAACGAGCGCAACGGGCTCAATTTCGGCTCCATCCTGGCGATCATGGCGGCACTTCTGTTCGCCGCAGCCATTCTCATTCTTGTCGCTGCCAACTGGGAGACGATCCCGCGCATTGCCAGGGTTGCAGGTCTGTTCGCCGTCGTCTTCGCCGGCTATGTCGGCGGTGCATGGGTCAAGGGCCAGGGGCATAGCGGCATTGGCGAGGCTCTGTGGCTCGTGGCCGCTGCCGCATTCGGCGGGTCCATCGCCCTGATCGGCCAGATGTATCACTTCTCCGGCGACGAGGCCTCGGCAGTCGTCACCTGGTGCATAGGCACGGCAATTGCCGCAGCGGTGTTGCGCTCGAATGCCCTGACAGTGGCGGCTGTGGGCATTGCCGACAGCTGGCTGGCCCTCAAGGGCTTCGAGTTTTTCCGCAAGGAACAGTTTCCGCACCTCTTCCCGGCGTTTATGGCGGCGTTTTGGGTGCTGTCGCTATGGACCCAAAGCCGGGCCGCGCGACACCTGATCCTGCTGTCGCTCATCTTCTATGCCGTGATGCTGGCCATGCATTTCAACACCACCGAGGTTTCCCTCGTTCTGGCGCTGGTATCTGCCGCGGTGCTGGCCGCGTCGGCACTGGCGCCTGAACCAGTCGAGCGGGTGGTGCAGCTTGGTGGGCGCTTGCCGCTGCATGGGCTGATCGGTTTCCTGACGGGTCTGGGCATCTTGCAGATCGATCTGATCGACGGCGACGGCTTCGTCATTGCCGCCGCCGTGGCATTGGCTGTCATCGCGGCAACGATCATCTTCCTGGGGCGCGAGAGCCGCGCCTTGCGTTGGGTCGCCTATCTCGGCTTCGCCTTCGAGCTCGCGGTCGTCTACCTCGCCACCGTTGGCACCATGCTCGGCACCGCCGGGTTTTTCTTTGCCGCGGCGATCACGCTTGCCGTGCTCGCCTATGCGATCATTCGCATCGAGAGGCGCATGAAGCCGGCCACTGACGGGAGGATCGCATGATGCCGCGCTCGAGACTTTTGATCGCTGCCGTGGTGCTGGCGCTTGCGCAGATCGGGTTCCTGTCCTGGATGATAGCCGGACGAGCCGCCATCCTGCGCGACGGCAAGGAAGTGCTGCTCAAGGTAGAGCCGGTCGACCCGCGCGACCTTCTGCGCGGAGACTATGTACGCCTCGGCTACGAGATTTCCCGCATCCCCGTGGAAATGATCGAAAACCTGCAGCAGGGCGAAACGACGACAGCGGAAGGGCCGATCGTCGTGCGTCTGAAAAAGGACGCTGACGGCTTTTGGCGTGTAAAATCTGCCTGGTTCGGCACCGACTCGACGATTGTTGGCCCGGATGAAGCCGACATAGTCGGCCAGGTTTCAGGCGGCTGGAGCACCGAGCCCGGCTCGACCATAGGCGTCGACTACGGCATCGAGCGCTTCTACGTGCCCGAGGGCGAGGGGCGCCCCATCGAGCAGGACATCCGCACCCGCAGCTTCGGCATTAAGGTGGCGCTGTCAAAGGACGGCAGCGCGCAGATCAAAGCCTTGATGGACGGAGACAAGATGCTCTTCGAGGAACCGCTTTATTGACTTGTTCCCTTCCTGATATCGGGGATGTGTGAAATAACGGGATGAAATCGGCCTCTGTCAGCTTTGCCAAAGAAGTCTGCATAGAATGAAGATTGCTATTGTTGCAGAGCACGCTTCGGCCCGTTTCGGCGGTGAGGCCATTCTGCCGTTGCAGTATTTCCGCATCCTGCGTGACAGAAATTACGACGTCTGGCTTGTTGTTCATGAGCGGACGCGCGAAGAGCTTGAAGGTCTCTTCGGCAATGATCCGCGGGTGATATTCACACCGGACACGCCGCTAATCCGTCTTCTCTGGCGTCTTGGGGCCTTTCTTCCGCAGCGCGTGGCCAATTTTTCGACGGGCTACCTGATGCGGTTGCTGACGCAGCGACGTCAGGTCAAGGAAGCGCGCCGTCTGGTTCGGGAAGAAGGCGTGCAGATCGTGCACCAGCCGATTCCTGTTTCTCCGCGCGAGCCGTCGATGCTCTTTCGCCTGGGAGCGCCGGTCGTCGTTGGGCCCCTGAATGGCGGCATGGAGTTTCCGTCGGGGTTCCGTGATCGCAGTTCCGTGCTTGAGGACTATGCCGTAGCCGCGGCGCGGGCGATGACCAATGTGATGAACCGGCTTATCCCCGGCAAGCGCCAGGCGAGCGTGGTCATGGTCGCCAACAAGCGTAGTCGCATGGCGTTGCCGGCAGGCCTCGGTGGCAAGGTCATCGAGATCTGCGAGAATGGCGTGGATTTTTCCCTGTGGGGCGGGGCCACCGGGCAAAATCACCAGTCGGGGCCTACGCATACACGGTTCGTTTTCACCGGGCGTCTTGTCGACTGGAAGGCCGTTGATCTCCTGTTGCAGGCGTTTGCGCGGGCCAAAGAGCTTGCGCCCATGAGCTTGCTGATCATGGGGGATGGGGACGCTCGCGAGCGGCTGGAAAAGCTTGCTGGCGAGCTTGACCTGCTTTCCTCGGAGGAGGGGGTGGGCAAGGTGCGTTTCGCCGGATGGCTCAGCCAGAAGGAATGCGCCGACGCCCTGGCCGCTCGAGACGCTCTGGTGCTTCCCAGTCTCTATGAATGCGGAGGAGCCGTGGTCCTGGAGGCGATGGCGCTTTCCAAGCCGGTGATCGCGACTGCCTGGGGAGGGCCGCTGGACTACCTCAACGCGGAGTGCGGCATACTTGTGCCGCCGCGTTCTCCCGATGCGTTGATCGACGGCCTGGCGGAGGCGTTGCGGAAACTCGCCAGTTCGCCCGAACTCAGGGTTTCAATGGGGCAGGCGGCACAGCTTCGCGTGCGCGCCGAGTTCGATTGGGAACGCAAGGTGGACGCCGTGCTGGACGTCTATGCTTCAGCGCTGCGAAGCGAAGGCGGCACTGCCCCATTGTGAATGGATCGACCGGATCTATTCCGCTACCTCTTGCGCGGTGACTACGTCCGGCTCCGCACCGAGCGCTTTTATGTGCCCCAAGGCGAGGGACTCCCTATAGATCAGGACAGGCGCACCCACAGCTTTGATATCACGGCGGCGCCGTCAAACGACGGCAGTGAGCAGATCAAGACCTTGATGGGCGGCGACAAGACATTGTTCTAGGCTGCTGTACTAGGGGTCACCACGGAACGTGCAGCACTTCTACTTTGGGCAGGCCGATTGGGACGACACCAAGGTCCTTGGCGAGTGCGGCAAACCCCTCTGTCTCGATGAGGAATTTGTAGGGAACCTCCGGAAAAATGAGGCCGCCGCGGTGGAGCGCGGCGTCGACCAGCAGCATGGCGCCGCCGACGCCGTCGAGCTTCACGCTGTCGACATTGCGCAGGTCGCTGAGATAGAGGCGACGGCTGTCGCTGACGCGGGGCTGATAGAGACCATTCCGCATCGAGCGGTAGTAGCGATGGTCATGCTGCTCTCTCACGGACACGAAGCTGTTGAGATCGAAGCTCCCCCTGCCGAGCGAAGTTGTGCAGTTGGGGGCGACGATGCGACCGCCGGCCGTTGTCAGCGTTTCGATGATATCCGCCGAATAGCGCCACACGTCGATGTCCATCCATAGCGCCCAGTCGTCGCTGGCGTCGAGGCCGTGCTGGATAAGGTGGTTGCGAACGGCGGCAATGCCGGCGCGGCGGGCACGTTGGAACTTCGGCTTCCAGCGCTGGCTGCGATCGAGCTTGATTCCCACGGATTTGCGCAACAGAACTACGTCCCGATACTGCTGTTTCAGGGGAAGGGTGGCGGCCACCAGCCTCTCCCAACTTCCGTCCAGGCTGTCTCCTTCGCAGAACACGAGCTTGATCCGGTCCTTGCCGTGCTCGAGCCGTTGCAGCGCAGCGATGAAGGGTTCGATGTGATCGGCGGCATCGCGCAGGGGCACGAGGATCGCGATATTGGCGCCGGTGGGCGGAGGAGCCTGCAGCGCGGCCTTGTCGACGGAGGCTTGCGCCAGGGCCGCGTCCAACTGGCCTCCTTTGGTCAGGAGGTGCCGGCCCTTGTAGAAACTACGTCGAACAAGCGACCAGATCGAAGGTTTCTTGTCTCGAGTCCACCAGGTGCCCGCCCAGTGATGCACGGAAAGCGTCGGTGAAATGGCTCCGCTTTCGACCGTGCCTGCGCCGTCGCGATCAAGCGGCGAAAACAGCGAGCTTGGGTGGATCGCGAAAGCGCTCTGGTCGGGAAAACTGAGCTGCGCTGCGGTGAGCAGGCAGGGGCCGGTGGAATCAAGCACCTCCTGCGCGTCTCGATTGGCTGGCAGTTGCTCGATCAGGTGTGCCCAGAACGGATGCCTGGGCGGGCTGGCCATCGTCCCGTTGAACAGCAGGTAAGGCAGGTTGCGAAACCCGATTTGGTCCTGCGCGTGAACATCGGGCTCCTTGCAGAGGACGATGCGGTCCTCGCCGAGCAGATCGTCGAAAGGGCGAATGCATTCACAATCGAGGTCGGCATACACGCCGCCGAAGTGGTGCAGCAGCATGTAGCGGGCGGCGTCCGCCCGCTGAACGCCGCTCGGATATGAGCAATAGGTCGAAAGAAGATGCGGATAGTGTTGGGCCACGAAATCCAGGAGCATCCGGTCGCTCCAGAGAATTTGCTGCCATCCGGGATTATGTTTGCCCCAGCTTTTCGACCATTTTGCAAATCTATCGGGGATCGCACCTGTCTTCCACGTCTGGTGAAGAAGTTTGGGGATCGCCATGCAATGCCAATCAATTTCAATGCTCTACGGTTCGCGCTTACTTGGCATCGAAAGCGAGAGCTAATCAAGTGACATGGATTGAATGGCTATCCGAGGCTCGCCCGAATGGCCATTTCGATCGCCTTGGGGCTGAACCGCTGCTCGACGGTTTTCCTTGCCCGAAGTCGGCGGCGCTGGCGCTCATCATTATCGACGCATAAGGAGACGGCACGGGCAACCAGCTCGTCGTCTGTTTCGCCAAAGTCGATGTCGAGGCCGTCGATCAGGTCGAGACCTTCCGCAGCAAGGCGCGTGGCGACCACCGGTAGTCCCCACGCCATCGCTTCCAAGATCTTGAGCCTGGTGCCGCCGCCACTGGTCAAAGGCACAATAGTCATATGGGAACTGCGGTAGAACTCGTTCAGGCTTTCAGGGCTGGCGACAAGTTCGACGTCGGGCAGCTTGGCAAGGTCGGCGAGGCTTTGATGCGGCGCCCGGCCGGCAATGACGAGACGCGCGCCGCCCAATGCTTCACGTAGGCCAGGGAGAACCCTGGTGGCCAGCCTCTGGGCAGCATCGATATTCGGCCGATAGTTGAGATGCCCTACGAACAGGACCGTCGGCTTGCCGTCGATCCGCGGCGGCTGCTCAGGCAACTTGTCCGGAATGTCCTCGAAGCGAGGAATGCCGTTCGGCACGACGTCGGCCGTCGTCTTGTCATTCGACAGTGCCCGCAGTCGCTCGCGATCTTGATCGGAGCAGACCCAGACCTTGTCCACGAGTGGGAGGGCGTCGAGCTCCATCTCCCGTAGCCGGCGCGGATTGCGCCCCTTTTTGGACAGCAATGCCATGAGCCAACTGGTCTTGCCGGTTACCTGGCGAGAAACATCGGATTCGATGTTGTGCATGTCCAGCACCAGCTTTGCCGGAAGCGGCCGAAGATGTTTGAGCAGAGCGAAGAGCGAAATGCCCTCGACCACGATGGTTTCTGGTCTCAAGGCACGGATTTCCTTGAGCAGCCGCTCCAGCGCAATCTTGGAAATCCGGCTGTCTAGCGGTGTCCGGCGCTTGGCAATACGTGGTCCGGCTTTATTTTCCGTTGTGCTGGCGAGCCCAATTGCCCTGATGCGCGGGATCTCTGGCGATGACGGCGACACGTGTTCGTAGATGGAAGCGAGTAGCACGTCCCCACGGCTCGCCAGTGCGCGGGCATTTTGCCAGTTGCGCAGGTCGCCGCCCGAGATCGGCGGCCAGGCAGGGTCGGCGGTGATGACGATGCTGCGCGATCCGCTGTCAAAGGGGCGGTCGGCGGTAGCGTTGGCGGTCATTGGTGTCACTTCGTGCACGGCTGGCAACTCTCTACAAGAGATTTTCAGTCCGCCGGGCAGGGCGACATGGTGCGGATGATAGGAGTCGAACCTACACGCCTCTCGGCACTGGAACCTAAATCCAGGGCGTCTACCAGTTCCGCCACATCCGCATCTGCCCGCCAATCCCATGTCGCCATCATTCTGTCAATCTCGGCATCGAAATGAGCGGAACCGGGAGAAACGGCGAAGATGGTTGAAAAATCACCCCGCCTGTGACAAAAGGCCTGTCGAATATGACGGGACGCGAAAACCCGCTCTCGAAAGACGCGATAAGAAGTAGTAAAAACAAAAGCTTATCGGGGCCTTCGGAGAGTGTCGGCACAACCGGGCCGCAAGTGGCGGAAACCGGGGCCGATTTGCGAACTTGAAGCCATCCCCGGCAAACGAATTCCGGCAGGCAGAACGGCAGGACGCCGTGAGCCGCGCCTTACGTGAAAACAAAGGTTTGATGATGCAGGTCACCGAAACGCTCAATTCCGGCCTCAAGCGCGAGATCAAGGTCACGGTCCCCGCTGGCGACATGGAAGCCCGCCTTGCGAAGCGGCTTTCGGATGCCAAGGACAAGGTCCGCATCAACGGCTTCCGTCCCGGCAAGGTGCCGATGCAGCACATGCGCAAGATGTACGGCAAGTCCTTCATGGCCGAAGTCGTCAACGAGATCCTGACCGACTCGGCCCGCACGATCATTTCCGATCGTGGCGAGAAGGCTGCAATGCAGCCTGACGTGACGATGACCGAGGACGAGAAGGAAGCCGAGAAGATCCTCGCCGGCGGCGCCGACTTCGAATTCTCGCTGAGCTACGAAGTCATCCCCGCCATCGAGATCAAGGACTTCACCGACATCAAGGTGTCGCGTCCGGTCTACGACGTGCCGGAAGACGAGATCGAAGAGCAGGTCAAGCGCATTGCCGAGTCGGCACGCAGCTTCGAGACCAAGGCAGGCAAAGCCGCTGACGGTGACCGCGTCACCATCGACTACGTCGGCAAGATCGACGGCGTTGCCTTCGACGGCGGCACGGGCGGTGACCAGCCGCTGGTGCTCGGCTCGAAGGAATTCATCCCGGGCTTCGAAGACCAGCTGGTCGGCGCCAAGGCTGGCGACGAGAAGCTTGTCACCGTGACCTTCCCTGAGAATTATCAGGCAGCTCATCTCGCCGGCAAGGAAGCCACCTTCGACGTCACCGTCAAGGAAGTGGCAGCTCCCGGCGCGCTCGAGATCAACGACGAGACGGCCAAGAACCTCGGCCTCGAGTCGCTCGACAAGCTGCGCGAGATCGTCCGCGGCCAGCTCGAGAACCAGTTCGGCGCCATGACGCGTCAGAAGGTCAAGCGCCAGCTGCTCGACCAGCTCGACGGCACCTACAAGTTCGAGGCTCCCTCGAAGCTGATCGAAGCCGAGTTCAACAACATCTGGAACCAGGTCAGCCGTGATCTCGAGGCTGCCGGCCGCACCTTCGCCGACGAAGAGACGACGGAAGAAGAGGCTCGCGCCGAATACCAGCGTCTGGCCGAGCGCCGCGTGCGCCTGGGTCTGGTTCTCGCCGAGATCGGCGAGAAGTCCGGCGTGACGGTTTCCGACGAGGAACTGCAGCGCGGCCTGTTCGACACGGTTCGCCGCTATCCGGCCAGCCAGCAGCAGGAAGTGTTCGACTTCTACCGCAACAACCCGTCGGCGCTCGTCAACCTGCGCGCGCCGCTGTTCGAGGAGAAGGTCGTCGATCACCTGCTGTCGCAGATCTCCGTCACCGACAAGAAGGTGACCAAGGACGAGCTGCTCGCCGAGGACGAGGACGAAGGTTCCGAGAAGCCGGCCAAGAAGGCTTCGGCCAAGAAGGCTGAAAAGGCAGAGGGCGAAGAGCCCAAGAAGAAGGCCGCTCCGAAGAAGAAGGCCAAGGGAGGCGACGCCGAATAAGGCTGCGCTTCTTCGCAAGAACAAAAGGCCGTCGGGGCGACCCGGCGGCCTTTTTGCTGATACGTCCTCCGGTAACCCTGCCAGCTAGTCTGGTCGGGCAATGTTGGCGAAGGCTGCCAGCAACAGCTCCCGGAGGTGGCGCGCGGCAGACCCGAGTGGCGTGTCGATGCGCCACAGAAGATATGCCGTCAGGGCGGTCTCCGAGGTCGAGCCGAGCGCCGCCGCGGAGACGCGGACTAGCCGCCCGGACTTCAGGTCGTCTTCGACCATCCAGAGCGGCATGTTGCCCCAGCCGGTACAGGCGCGGATGAGCGCCAGCTTCGTGGCGAGGTCGCTTACCCGCCAGGTCCCCGGCGACAACACGCCGAAATCCCGGCCGGCGGTCATCGGTGACGGGTCCGTGACGACGATCTGGATGTAATCGGCCAGTTGCTCTGCCGACCATTTGGCAGATTGTGAGGCGAGCGGATGGCAGGCGCCGCATACGGCAACGAATGGCGGCAGCGGTGCCAGATACTCGCATTCTATTGCATCGACGCGCGACGCATCGCTTGTGACTGCGAGCGTGCATTCGTTCTGGATGAGCGCATGCAGCGCCGAGGCAAGCGGCAGGGTTTTCACTGATACCCCCACTGACGGGTAGCGCTGGCGCAACGCTTCGAGCACTGTCGCAAGCCGTGGCAGAGGCACAAGCGGGTCGACTGCAACCGACAACGACAACTCCAGCCCTTTTCCAAGTCCGCGGGCGCGGGCGCGCATGGCGTCGACCTTGACGAGGATGGCGCGCGCGTCGGCGAGCAGGACGCACCCCTGTTCGGTTAGCTCTGGCTTACGATTGCTGCGGTCAAACAGCTTGACCTGCAACTCCGCCTCAAGGTTGGCAATGGCGTGGCTGACGGCAGACTGCACACGCGACAGCTTGACGGCACCGGCGCGGAAGCTGCCGCTTTCGACAACGGCGACGAAGGTGCGCATCTGGTCAAGGGTGAGGCTGTCAAGCATCGGGGTTCGATCTCTTCGATCGGTTTCGTCTGAATTATAGAGCTCCCATGCATCGGTTGCGCAACCACATTCCTCCTGCAATCACGAGGAATGAACGATGAAGACCATCGACAAGGCACTGATCTACGAAGCCGAACGCGCGGACGCCAGGAGGGACCGGATCGTCCGCGAGCACCCAAGCGGTCGTCTGACAATCGTTCCTATTGGTGCCTCAAGCGAGGTCATTGGCGTTGCCCGCGAACTTGCGTCTCAGGGCGTCAGGCTGATCGAACTGTGCGGCGGCATATCGCCGTCCTGGCGGCCCAGGGTCGAGGCGGTCGTCGGCGATGGGGTAAAGGTCAGTTCCGTTGCCTTCGGCATTGAATCTCTGCCGGCCGCCGCGGCCTACAACGAGGCGTATCTGAAGGGCGTGCCGCCTAGGGCCGCTTTCATTATCCTCCAGCCGGGAGCGAACGCGGTGCGCGACCGCTTCGTGCAGACATTTCCCCCGCTCGAGACGACATTCGTACCCGTTCCCGACGAGGCTACGGGGGCAGATGTGGCAGCGGAACTTGTTGCTGCAGGTTATGGCCTGATCGAACTCTATGGCGGCTTCACCTCGGCCGGCGCGGGCCGCATCATCGAGGTGGTCGACGGGCGCGCGCCTGTCGGTATCGGTGGTTTCACACTGGATCAGCTGGAGCGTTATGCGCCGCGCGCCGAGGCCTTGAGCCGCGTCTGACGGCGTCAGATCAGCAGCAGCCCCTTCATGCTGGCATAGCCTTTGCGGCCGATGATGATGTGGTCGTGCACCATGATGCCGAGCGGCTTGGCCGTCTCGACAATGGTCTTGGTCATGTCGATGTCGGCGCGAGACGGGGCGGGATCGCCGGAGGGATGGTTGTGGACCAGCACGATTGCCGTCGCCGACAGCTCCAGAGCGCGCTTGATGACTTCGCGCGGGTAGACGGGCGTGTGGTCGACAGTGCCCGTCTGCTGGACTTCGTCGGCGATCAGCGCGTTTTTCTTGTCGAGAAACAGGATGCGGAACTGCTCGCGCTCCTCGAAGGCCATGGCCGCCCGGCAATAGTCGAGCACCTTGGTCCAGGATGACAGCACCTCGCGGCGGCTGATCTCGCCACGCGCCATGCGCCTTGCAGCTGCTGCGATCACCTTGAGGTCGAGCGCTACCGCCGGGCCGACACCTTTTACCTCCTGCAGCAGGCTCGGCGGCGCGCCGAGAACTTCGGCCAGCGTACCGAAGCGCGCGAGCAGGGCCTTGGCCACGGGTTTGGTGTCGGTACGTGGGATCAGCCGGAACAGCAGCAGTTCGAGCAGCTCATAATCTGCAAGCGCATCGCCTGAAGCAACGAAGCGTTCACGCAGCCGGTCGCGATGGCCGAGATAGTGGGGCTTGTCAGCTGCCTTGGCAGGTTGCTCGGGCGCGGTGCCAGCTTTTGCGGGCGGCAACGTCCGCTCGCCGAAGAAACCGCGTTCATCGTGGTCGTTGCCAGCCATATCAGCCGATGTCGCCCCCGCCGGAATGAACCCGGCGAAACGATCTTATGCGGGCAGGCCCGGGCGGTCGAGCCCCTTGGGCGAGAGCGTGAAGATCTCGCAGCCGGTGGCGGTTACACCCACCGTGTGCTCGTATTGCGCCGACAGCGAACGGTCGCGGGTGACCGCAGTCCAGCCGTCGGACAGCACCTTCACATGTGGCCGGCCGAGATTGATCATCGGCTCGATGGTGAAGATCATGCCTTCGCGCATCTCGACGCCTTCATTGACGTTGCCGTAGTGCAGGATGTTGGGCGCGTCATGGAACAGCGCGCCAACGCCATGGCCGCAGAAGTCGCGCACGACCGAGCAGCGTTCGCCTTCGGCATAGGTCTGGATGGCGGCGCCGATGGCGCCGGTACGGGCGCCGGGGCGCACGGCGGCCACACCGCGCATCAGGCATTCATGGGTGACCTCAAGCAGGCGCTCGGCGGCGCGCTTGATGCTGCCCACCGGGTACATGCGGCTCGAATCGCCATGCCAGCCATCCAGGATGTAGGTGACGTCGATATTGACCACGTCGCCATCCTTGAGCGGCTTGTTGTCGGGAATGCCGTGGCAGACGACGTGGTTGATCGAGGTGCAGCTGGATTTGGTGTAGCCGCGATAATTCAGCGTCGCGGGCATGGCGCCATGGTCCATGCCGAACTCGAAGACGAAGCGGTCGATGGCTTCGGTCGTCACGCCGGGCGCAACGCGGTCGACCATCTCGTCGAGGCAGCGGGCGGTGAGCTGGCAGGCCTTGCGCATGCCTTCGAAGGCATCCGCGCCATAGAGGCGGATCTGGCCGGTATTCCTGAGGGGCGCCGTGGCGGCGTCGAGATAGCTGACCATGAACTTCTGCCGGGTGTTTTCAGGATATGCGCAAGGATTTGCGGGATGCCGAGGCAGATTTGGCACCTGACGCGCCAGGTTTCAACCCGCAAAGGCAAAACCACCGGCAAATGCGGCCTCAGGAGGGTCAAAAACGCGGTCTTCAGCCGGGCGTGGCGCTCTTTGCCGGCTCGGCCAGCACTTCCCTCGGGCGCGGTGCCGCCGGATCGGCAGGCCGCAGCAGCATTTCGTCATGGAGCCAGCCCTTGCCGGCAGGCGTCGAGACCAGCGCCCATTTGCCGTCGCGGGCGAAGACGCGCACCATCTCGCCCTGCTTCAGGCTGTAGATGACAGGGGCCGTCACGCTCGGGCGTTTGCGCAAATAGACGGTCGTGCTGGTGTACAGCACGTTGAGCAGTGGAGCGGTGTTCTGCGCCTTGGCCGCAGTTTCCTTCGGCGCATCCGTCTTTGCGCTGGTCGCTGGACGCGGCAGCGGCGTCGGTGGGCGGGAGATGGAGGCTGTCGCAAAATCGGCGGCGGGCTTGCGCGGGCCGGAGGCGCTGTCCGGACGGGGCGTGGCCTTCGTCGCACCCACCGGTTTCGGAGCCGTGGCTGCCGGCTTGGGCTGCTGGGCTTTGGCGGTCTTTACGGGTTCGACATCGACCTTCGGCCGTACGACCTCGACGCCCGGCTTGGCGGTCTGGGCAGGCTTCGGCCTTGCTACGGTCGCCTCCTTGCGCGGAGCGACTTCAGCCTTCGGACGAGAGGCGGAGCGGGCAGGGCGGTCGTCGAACTTGAACTTGCTCGGCGCTTCCTGCGTCATCGCCCAGCCGCCGGCAGCAAGCGCGCCGAGCAGCAGCCATCTCATCTTGGGAAGGGCGAATCCAATCATGGGCTGAGTCTGGACTTCAGAGCTTAAGACCGCGTTGACGTTGGCCACGCCCGGCCAGGCAGTCAGGCCTTCTTCAGGAACTCGGTCCTGAGCACCAGGCCTTTGACCTGCTTGGTGTTGCATTCGACCTCGCCGGCATTGCCGTTCAGCCTGATGTTTTTGACCAGCGTGCCGCGCTTGATCGTCTCAGAGGTTCCCTTGACCTTGAGATCCTTGATCAGCGTCACCGAATCGCCGTCGGCGAGCTGCGTGCCGTTGCTGTCTTTCACCACGATATCGTCGGACATGATTCTCTCCACTTCAGCAGGGTCGCCTCATGGTTGAGGCGACGCTTCATCTATCCTTTGGCACAGGCGATCGCGCCCTTGCCAGTCCGGCGTTGCGCTGCGGCGGCACTTTCCGCAGCTTGTCAGCCTTATGCCGTCGGCGAAGGACGGCAGGGAATCACGCTGCGCTGAGGTGCTCCCGCAGGATTGTCGTTCCGATGCCGAGAAGCACGATGCCGGCGGCCACTTCGGCAAGTTTCCCGAAGCGGGCGCCGATCACTCCTCCCAGCAATATGCCAGCGGTCGACATCATGAATGTCGCGAAGCCGATCGCGATCGAAATCAAGACGATCCCTGCAAGGTCCACGCCGATGAATGCCAGCGACAGCCCCACGGCCATGGCGTCAAGACTTGTGCCCAGCGCCGTGGCAACCAGAACAGGCAATGAATTGCCGATCTGAGACCTGTCGCCCTCATTGCCATGGAATGCGCTGTAGATCATGTGCAGTCCGACCGCGGCCAGGAGCAGGAATGCCAGCCAATGGTCGAAATGTGCGACCCAGCCATTCGCGGCAATGCCGGCCGACCATCCCAGGAAGGGGGTGATGGTTTCCACCACGCCGAAGATGATGCCGGTGCGCAGGGCCTGGCCGATACGGGCACGGTTGAATGTCGTTCCACGGCCAACGGCAACAGCGAAGGCATCGACGGACATGCTGATGGAGAGCAGGAAAATAGCTGCGATGGGCATGATGAGAACCAGCGGACGGAATTGGACCGGGCACTTTGTCATCCGTCCGTCGTCGGATGGCTGCTGCCACGGTCTTGCCGGGTCGAACGATGTCGACTGACCGCACCACGCCACAAGGCGATCGTGTTGATGAGGTCCCACTTGCGTGGTGGCTACTCCCCGATGGCCGACCATCTATTGCAGGACGGAAAATATGTCAAATAAAACAAATAGTTGAACAATTCTGATTTGCATTTGCAACTGCGTCGGAAGGTCGTCGGCTTCGTCTCTGCATTGCCAGCCCAGTGTCGGCCATGAACGTCTTGTCGACCGCAGGTTTCACAATTGGGGAGTGTGCTGCTTCGCGCGTGGAACTGTCCCTATGAGACTTAAGGGGAGTGGCGCACTGCTTCCGGCGCAATGCTCAGGCCTGCCGCTCCAGGTCGCGAATCTGTTCTGGGTTCCCGCACATCAACTTCGCGCCTGGCGGCTTCATTGGCCAGGCAGGTGGTCTGCCTCGAAAGGTAGATGCGGACCAGCGCGACCGTCTTGCCCGATGCAGAACATCACTGCATTGATGCTTGAAGCTGAAGCTTTTTGAAGAGGAAAACCTGGTACGCCCAAGGGGAATCGAACCCCTGTTACCGCCGTGAAAGGGCGGTGTCCTAACCGCTAGACGATGGGCGCGCTCAGGTGAGGCGGGGTATACTTAGCTTGTTCGCGATAGGCAACCCGTCTTTTGCTGCATCGCCAAATTTTTTTAGCCACGACGTCCACAGCGCCAGTTCCAGTCGCGTTCCGGGCCGACGTCGACGTGGACGGAAGTGGTGTGGCAGTACGTTCCGACGCCGCCGCGACCGGGCATGGCGCGCAGATAGGTGGCAAGTTCCCACTTGCTGACGCCGGGCACCTGGATGTCGGCTGCGGCGCAATACATGTGCTGCGAGTTCTTGGCGCCGCGGGCGCGTCGGTTGCGCTCCGGATTACGATAGCCCGATGTGACGACCATCTTCTTGCCGAAGTGCTGCTCGACCGATTTCAGGATGCGCACCAGCGACGGCTTGAGGCAGCCGACATCGACACTTTCATGCTGCTTGAGCAGACCGTTGGGAGCGAGGCGGGCCATGCCGGCGGCCGAAGCCACCTGGTAGAGCTCGGGGTCTTCGTCCTCGTGCAGATCGACGTCGCTGTCGTCGTTGAGACCCGACTTGCGCTTGATCTCGAACAGATCGGTGGTGCGCACGCCAGGCAGTGCCCATTCCGAATCGCTGCCCGACGAGCTGCCGCCGAGCGACGCGAGTTCGAGCGGCTTCGAACCGGATTTGGCCGACGCAAGCGAGATGAGCGGTTTTGATTTTTCTTCGGCCGGCTTGGCCTCGGCCGCCGGTTCCGGCGCGGCGGTCGTCGTTGCGATCACCGGCTTGGATTTCTGTTCCGCGGGCACGGGAGCAGCCTTCGCCGGCGAAGAACCGAACAGTGAGGCAAGGAAGCCCTTTTTCTTGGGCGCTTCCGGCGCGGCGGCCGGCCCGTTGGTCAGATAGAATCCGGTGTCCTGCTGGACGGGGCCCTTGGCGGGCTTGGCGTCTGCCGTCTGCTGCTCGGGTTCGGCCTTGGCTTGCTCCACGGCCGCAGCCGTCTGCGGCTGCTGCTCGGCGTCGACGATCGCCACTTCAGCCGGCGTTTCGCTGCCCGGCTTCATGATCGGTACATAACCGACCTGATCGGGGAGGGCGGTGTCGCCCTCGACACTCATGGCAAGGGCCGTTGCCGGAGTGCCGGGTTGGCCGGTGGCGGTCGCAACTTCGGCCGTTGCCGTCTGGGCGGTTGTTCCTGCGGTCAGGGCAGGATTTGCGATGTTGAGGTCGGGCTCGCCGGTGGCTGTGCACGAAACGGCGAGGAGCGAAACCAGCACAGTCAGTGCAACGCCGCATCGCCGGTCTGCGAATCGCAGTCGTCCTGACGTCAAACCGGTCCCCTCTCACGCAAATGCAGGCCAACAAACGCTTGGCAATAAAATCGAACTGCTACGCAACGACGTTTCGGAACAAGAAACGGCACCCGATCATATGGAAGTGATCCCCGACTGCGGGCTAGGCCCCAATTGAGGCGGGATCATGATTGGGCGCCATCTTTTCGCCCCCTTTGTTAAGGGCGTCAACTCACCGCGCATTACGGGGAGTTACACTCGAACCTTCACATAGCTGCCGGGTGCATCTTCTAGCACCCGTCCGCTTACGCCAGGCTTGCGTGGCTCTACGCTGGTGTTATCGGCGGCCTCGATCCAGCGATGCCAGTGCGGCCACCACGAGCCGGGCGTCTCCGTCGCGCCACTCAGCCAATGGTCGAAGTCGCCTGTCGGCTTGCCGTTCGACCAGAATTGATACTTACCGGCGGCAGGTGGATTGACCACACCAGCGATGTGGCCGGAGCCCGCGACGACATATTCGACGTCGCCGCCGAAATACTGGCATCCGAGGAAGACGGAGCGGGCAGGCGCGATGTGATCCTCGCGGGCTGCGAGGTTGTAGACCGGGATGGTGATGTCGGCGAGCGAGACGGTGCGGCCGGCAAGTTCCATCCGGCCTTGCGACAGGTTGTTCTCGAGATAGCAGTTGCGCAAATAGAAGGAGTGATTGGCCGCCGCCATGCGGGTGGAGTCGGCGTTCCAGTAAAGCAGGTCGAACGGCAGCGGTTCCTTGCCGCGCATGTAGTTGTTGACGACGTAGGGCCAGATCAGGTCGCCCGACCGCAGCATGTTGAAGGCGGTCGCCATCTTGGTGCCGTCGAGATAGCCCTTTTCCTTCATCGCGCGCTCGAGTGCGCCGATCTGTTCCTCGTCGACGAACACCTTGAGATCGCCGGCATAGGTGAAGTCGACCTGCGTGGTGAAAAAGGTGACGGTACGGATGCGATGGTCACCCTCCTGCGCCAGCAGCGCCAGGGCTGCGGCGAGCAGCGTGCCGCCGACGCAATAGCCTATCGCGTTGACTTCACGCTCGCCGGTCGCCTGCTCGACGGTATCGAGGCCGTATTGCAGGCCTTCGCGGATATAGGCCTCCCAGTCCTTGAGACCGTGGCGCTGGTCTGGGTTGATCCACGAGATGACGAAGACCGTGTGGCCTTGCTCGACCGCCCAGCGGATGAATGATTTCTGCGGGTTGAGGTCGAGGATGTAGAACTTGTTGATCCATGGCGGGCAGATCAGCAGCGGCCGCTTCAGCACCTTGTCCGTCGTTGGCGCATACTGGATGATTTCTGCGACGTCACTGCGGCCGACCACCTTGCCCGGCGTCATGGCGATGTTCTTGCCGATCTCGAAGCCGGAATAGTCGGCCTGCCGCAACTTGAGGTCGCCCTTGCCGGCGACGATGTCCTCGGCGAACATCTTCATGCCGCGCACGAGGTTTTCACCGTTGCTGGCGACCGTCTCGCGGAACAGTTCCGGATTGGTCAGGATGAAGTTCGACGGCGAGATCGCGTTCGAGACCTGCTTGACGTAGAAACCGGCCTTGTGGCGCGTGTGCTCGTCGAGGCCGTCGGCATGTTCGACCAGATCGCCGGCCCAACGCGTCGTCACCAGATAGGCCTGCTTGAGGAAGTCGAAGAAGGCGTTGCGGCCCCATTCGGGATCGAGGAAGCGCTTGTCGGTGCGCTCCGGCTTGACCGCGTCCTCGACCTGCTCGCCCGACATGCGCTGGACCGAATTGCCCCAGACTTCCATGTAACCGGCAAACAGACGTGTCTGCGCTTCCATTGCCCGTTGCGGATCGGACAGCCAGTATTCGGTCAGCTTGGAAAAGGTCTTGATCACTTCAGTGAAGGGCTCGGCGACGGTGTCGCGCATCTCGCCGCGCTCGCGCGGCTCTGCCCATGCCGCTGCTGCCTTGCCGGCCTGCTCGATCATGCGGGCCATGTTCAGCGCAAAGCGCTCAGGGTCTTTCACCAGATACTGCTCGACGGAGGAGGGGGAATCGCCGCTTGGCTTGTCCGAATCGTCTGCCTTCGCCATGGTCCTCGCAGGTCCTCCCAAAGGGCCTTTTATTGACATACTATCATGCGACGTCTTACCGGGTCCAACGCGCTCTACCGCGCCTGTCGGGGAAACTTTATGACATATAGTGTTGGTCGGCATGTTTTTTTCGGTGCCCGCATGATCGTGTGCGCGGGCATGTTGTCGCTGCCGTTCGCGGCAAGCGGGTGCACCAGCACGAATACGACGGATGCCGGACCGGCGCTGGCAGGCGGACGCGGCGCCCAGGACACCGGCACCTATCCCAATCTCAACATAGCACCCAAGGTTGCCGCCCCCCAACTGACCGACGACCAGAAGACGGCAAAGCTTGCTGAACTTGGGGCGGCAAAGCGTCGCCAGGGTGGCAAGGGCGTTGTTGCTGGTGGTGATTCGAAGGCGATGACGACGCTGGCCAGAGAGCACGGCGCTGACACGCTGAAGGCCATTCAAGGCAAGTGCGACCCTATCGACCCCGCCTGTAATTGAGTATATACCGCGCACGCAAAAGCGCCCCCGTTTACCTGAGAAGCGACATGGAAGAATTTCACAAGGTCCGCCGCCTTCCGCCCTATGTCTTCGAGCAGGTCAACCGACTGAAGGCCAGCGCCCGGTCGCGCGGCGCAGACATTATCGATCTCGGCATGGGCAATCCCGACCTGCCGACGCCCCAGAGCATCGTCGACAAGCTGTGCGAGGTCGTGCAGGACCCGCGCACCCACCGCTATTCGTCGTCGCGCGGCATTCCCGGCCTGCGCCGCGCCCAGGCCAATTATTACGCCCGCCGTTTCGGCGTGAAGCTCAACCCCGACACCCAGGTCGTCGCCACGCTCGGTTCCAAGGAAGGCTTCGCCAACATGGCGCAGGCGATCACCGCCCCCGGCGACGTGGTCCTGTGCCCCGATCCGACCTATCCGATCCATGCGTTCGGCTTCATCATGTCGGGCGGCGTCATCCGCTCGCTGCAGGCAAAGCCCGATGACGGCTTCATCCCGGCGCTCGAGCGCGGCGTTCGCCACTCGATTCCCAAGCCATTGGCGCTGATCCTGAATTATCCGTCGAACCCGACGGCGCATGTGGCGACACTCGACTTCTACAAGGACGTCGTCGCCTTCGCGAAGAAGAACGACATCATCATCCTGTCGGATCTCGCCTATTCGGAGATCTATTTCGACGGCAATCCGCCACCTTCGGTGCTGCAGGTGCCCGGCGCCATCGACGTGACGGTCGAATTCACCTCGATGTCGAAGACCTTCTCGATGCCGGGCTGGCGCATGGGCTTTGCCGTCGGCAATGAAAGGCTGATCGCCGCGCTGACGCGTGTGAAGTCTTATCTCGACTATGGCGCGTTCACGCCGATCCAGGTGGCGGCGACCGCAGCACTGAACGGCGATGGCTCCGACATCGCCGAAGTGCGCGAGGTCTATCACAAGCGCCGCGACATCATGGTGGACGCGTTCTCGCGCGCCGGCTGGGACATTCCGGCTCCGGCCGCAACCATGTTCGCCTGGGCGCCGATCCCCGAGCAGTTCAAGCATCTTGGGTCGCTCGAATTCTCGAAGCTCCTGATCGAGCACGCCGACGTGGCGGTTGCTCCCGGTGTGGGCTTTGGCGAGCACGGCGACGACTATGTCCGTCTGGCGCTCGTCGAAAACGAGCATCGCATCCGCCAGGCAGCGCGCAACATCAAGCGCTTCCTGACGACGACGGCCAAACAGCCCAACAATGTGGTTCCGCTCGCAGCCCATCGCTGAGCGCACCACGGACACTCCAGTACTACCGACCTGAAAGGCGCCGCAGACCATGGCTGAAGCATTGCGTGTTGGAATTGCCGGTCTCGGCACCGTCGGCGCTTCGGTGGCGCGCGTGCTGCGCGACAAGGCTGCCGAGCTCACCCGCCAGTGCGGCCGCGAGATCGTCGTCACCGCCGTTTCGGCCCGCGACCGTTCGCGCGACCGCGGCATCGACCTGGGTGGCGCGCAGTGGTTCGACGATCCGATCGAGCTGGCCCAGAAGGCCGACATCGATGTCTTCGTCGAGCTGATCGGTGGCGACGAGGGCGCGGCGCGTTCCTGCGTGCGCGCGGCACTCGATGCCGGCCGTCATGTCGTCACCGCCAACAAGGCGCTGCTTGCCAAGCATGGTGTGGCACTGGCCGAGGTCGCCGAGAAGAAGGGCGTGCTGCTCAACTACGAGGCGGCGGTCGCCGGCGGCATTCCGGTCATCAAGACCATGCGTGAAGCCATGGCCGGCAACACCGTGTCGCGTGTCTTCGGCATCCTCAACGGCACCTGCAACTACATCCTGACGCGTATGGAAGCCGAAGGCCTGACCTTTGAGGCCTGCCTCAAGGACGCACAGCGCCTTGGTTATGCCGAGGCCGATCCGACTTTCGACATCGAAGGCAACGACACTGCCCACAAGCTGGCGATTCTGACCAGCCTTGCCTTCGGCACCAAGATCGCGGCCGACGACATCTATCTCGAGGGCATTTCCAACATCACCCAGGCCGACATCCGCGCGGCAGGCGAGCTCGGCTATCGCATCAAGCTGCTGGGTGTCGCCCAGCGCACCGAGACCGGCATCGAGCAGCGCGTGCATCCCACGATGGTGCCGACGGCCTCCGTCATCGCCCAGGTGCATGGCGTGACCAACGCGGTTGCGATCGAGACCGACATCCTCGGCGAACTGCTGCTTTCCGGCCCCGGCGCCGGCGGCAATGCCACCGCATCGGCCGTCGTCGGCGACATCGCCGACATCGCCAAGAGCCGCCCCGGCTTCCAGCACGGTCCGGTCTTCGGCCGTCCGGCTAAGGAACTGCGCCCTTACAAGAAAGCGCAGATGCGCAGCCACGCCGGCGGCTACTTCATCCGCCTGACGGTGCATGATCGCACGGGCGTCTTTGCGGCGATCGCCAAGCGCATGGCCGACAACGACATTTCGCTGGAATCGATCGTCCAGCACGCCAACGGCGCCAATGGCTCGACGCAGAAGACGGTGATCCTGGTCACCCACGAGACCACGGAAGCTGCCGTGCGCAAGGCGGTCGACGGTGTCACCAAGGACGGCCACCTGACCGACAAGCCGCAGGTCATCCGCATCGAACGCGCCGGCTGATCGCTGGCCGGGGAGAGGGGGCGGATTGCCCCTTCCGCGCCCCGCCAAAGCGGCTACTCCTATTTAATCGATTGATATTGTTTCGCTTTCGATTATGCGGACAACAGGTCTTGCCGATGTCATAACTGTTTGACAATAAGGGCCAGCCCGCCCTGGGCGCCCCAAATTCTCGACAGCAGGACCCTGATATGGCGAAAAGCGTTGTTGCCGGCCTCGACCGGATTCTCACCATGGAACTGGTGCGCGTGACCGAGCGTGCGGCAGTGGCGGCAGCGCGGCTGCGCGGGCGCGGCGACGAAAAGGCCGCCGACCAGGTGGCGGTCGACGCCATGCGCCAGGAACTGAACCGGCTCGCCATCAACGGCACCGTGGTGATCGGCGAGGGCGAGCGCGACGAAGCACCGATGCTCTATATCGGCGAGGAAGTCGGCGCCGGCGGCCCCGAAGTCGACATCGCGCTCGACCCGCTCGAAGGCACCACCATATGCGCCAAAAACCTGCCCAACGCGCTGGCCGTCATCGCCATCGCCGAAAAGGGCAGCCTGCTGTTCGCCCCCGACGTCTATATGGACAAGATCGCGGTCGGCCCGGGCTACCCCGAGGGCGTCATCGACCTCGATGCCTCGCCGGCTGAAAACATCGCCAGCGTTGCCAAGGCCAAGGGTGTCCCGGTCCAAGAAGTCACGGCCTGCATCCTCGACCGCCCGCGTCATGCCAAGCTGATCGAGGCGGTCCGTGCGACCGGTGCCGCTATCCGCCTGATCGGCGACGGCGACGTGGCCGGTGTCATTCACACCACCGATCCCGATGAAACCGGCATCGACATCTATCTCGGCACCGGCGGTGCGCCCGAGGGCGTGCTGGCTGCGGCAGCACTTCGCTGCACCGGCGGCCAGATGCTGGGCCGCCTGCTGCTCGACAGCGCCGACAAGGTCGCCCGTGCGGCAACCATGGGCATCACCGACCCCAACAAGGTCTATCGCATCGAGGAAATGGCGCGCGGCGACGTACTGTTTGCGGCAACCGGCGTCACCGACGGCAACATGCTGGCCGGCGTCAAGTTCGGCCGCGATGCCATCACCACGCACACCATTGTACTGCGCTCGTCGTCCAAGACGGTGCGCGAGATCAAGGCACGTCACCAGGATATCGAAAAATTCTGATTACGCGCCCGCTGCGGTCGCCTATGGTCGGCCCGAACCGGGCGGACTGGGATTGAATGGCGACTGAAAAGCGGAATTTTCTCGGTGTTAGGCGTTCGGCCACCGGTGTCTCCTGGGAGCACCGGCTGACCGAACGCCAGGACATGCTGGCCCTGGCGATCGCGCAAGGGCACGGCGTGCCCGACATCGTGGCGCGCGTGCTGGCGGGCCGTGGCGTGCTGCCCGAGGATGCCGAACGGTTCCTCGACCCGACGATCCGTGACCTGTTGCCCGATCCTGCATCGCTCACCGACATGGGCAAGGCGGCCGAACGCATCGCCGACGCCGTCATCCGTGGCGAAAAGGTCGCCATCTTCGGCGACTACGACGTCGATGGCGCCTGCTCGTCGGCGCTGATGAAGCGCTTCCTGTCTCATTACGACGTGCAGTCGGAGATCTACATTCCCGACCGAATCTTCGAGGGGTATGGCCCCAATCCCGACGCGATGCGCGAGCTTATCGGTCGCGGCGCCAGCCTCATCATCACCGTCGACTGTGGCACCAACAGCGCCGCCTCTATCGACGCCGCCAACGAAGCCGGTGCGGATGTGGTCGTGCTCGACCACCATCAGGTCGGCGGGCCGCTGCCCAATGCCGTTGCCGTGGTCAATCCCAACCGCGACGACGATCTTTCGGGGCAGGGCCATCTGTGTGCTGCGGGTGTCACCTTTCTGACACTGGTTCAAACCGCCAAGGTGCTGCGCGAACGTCTGCCGGATGCGCCACGGCCGGATCTGCTCAAGCTTCTCGATCTGACCGCACTTGCTACCGTTGCCGACGTCGTGCCGCTGACTGGCGTCAACAGAGCCTTTGTCGTCAAGGGCTTGCAGGCAATGCGTCAGCAGAACAATCCGGGGCTGACCGCGCTTGCCCGGGTCGCCCGGATCGGAGAGCCGCTCAATACCTTCCACCTGTCGTTCCTGTTGGGCCCGCGCATCAATGCCGGCGGGCGCATCGGCGATGCGGCACTCGGTAGCAAGCTGCTTGCCACCGACGATCCGGTCGAGGCCGGTACAATCGCCGAGACGCTCGACCGCCTGAACCAGGAACGGCAGGCGATGGAAACCGAAATGCTGGCCGAGGCGCGCGCCGAGGCCGATGCCGAGATCGGCGCCGGACCTGGACCGGCAGTGCTGGTGACCGCCAGCCCCACTTGGCACCCCGGTATCGTTGGCTTGCTTGCCTCGCGGCTCAAGGATCATGCCCGCCGCCCCGCTTTCGCCATCGCCTTCAACGGCAACGGCGTTGGAACCGGCTCGGGTCGTTCCGTCTCCGGCTTCGACCTTGGGCGTATGGTGCGCGAGGCAGTCGATGCCGGGTTGCTGGTGAAAGGTGGCGGCCACGCCATGGCCGCTGGCATCACCGTGCAGAAGGAAAAGCTTGGCGAGCTACGCGCCTTCTTCGAGACGCGTGCTGCTGCCGATGTGTTCCGCCTGCAGGAAGAGGAGAGCCTCCTGATCGACGGCGCGCTTGCCGCCGAAGGTGCAACGCTGGCGCTTGTCGAGGCTTTGGAAAAGGCCGGGCCATACGGGCAGGGGCACATCGCCCCAACCTTTGTCTTGCCGCGCCACAAGCTTGCCGATGTCCGCGTGATTGGAACGGGCCATGTCCGCGTCGACCTGCGTTCGGAAAGCGGCGGCCGTATCCAAGGCATCGCCTTCCGCACGGCCGAGGCGCCGCTCGGCGAATTCCTGCTGAGGAACAGCGGCCGCACCGTCCATGTGGCGGGCTCGCTGTCGGTCAATCACTGGAACGGCAATCGCACCGTGCAACTGCGCGTCATCGATGCGTCGCTGGCCGGACCGTGATCGCAGGCAAATCCATTTTCTTGGTTCTGATTTTTCCCTTGATCCTCTAGTGACTAGAGGAATTACGGTCGCTGCGATCGAGAGAGGGGAGAGTCGGATGACTGCGGCAAGCATGGAGCGATATTTTGGGCAGACACCGCTGCTCGACTTCGATGCACGTTCGATCCAGTTGCTGATCGCAAGGCGCGGCTGGAATGAATTGCAGCCCTTCGACAGGATCGGCGCGGCCTACGCTTTCGTCCGCGATGAGATCGCCTTCGGCTACAATCGCGCCGACGACATCGCTGCATCGGAGGTGCTCAGCGACGGTTACGGCCAGTGCAACACCAAGGGAACATTGCTGATGGCGCTGTTGCGCGGCCTGGGCATTCCCTGCCGCCTGCACGGTTTTACTATCCACAAGGCCTTGCAGCGCGGCGTCGTGCCCGAGCTTGTCTATGGCCTGGCGCCTGAGAGCATCCTGCACAGCTGGGTGGAGGTCCTGTACGAGGGGCGCTGGATCAATCTCGAAGGCTTTATCCTCGACGCGCCGTTCCTCAAGGCCTTGCAGGAGAGGTTCGCGGGCAGCGGCGACAGGCTTTGCGGCTATGGCGCCGGCACGGACTGCCTGTCTGCGCCTCCGGTCGATTGGGCCGGCGAAA
Organism: Aminobacter sp. MET-1; assembly: GCF_026521175.1. Classification (NCBI taxonomy): domain Bacteria; kingdom Pseudomonadati; phylum Pseudomonadota; class Alphaproteobacteria; order Hyphomicrobiales; family Phyllobacteriaceae; genus Aminobacter; species Aminobacter sp. MET-1. The sequence continues at coordinate 378,959 of NZ_JAMSHL010000002.1, forward strand.
GCACCTACATCCAGAAGACGGGAATCAATGCCGATCTTGGCCTGTTCAACAGCCCAGACGAGTTCTATCGCCGGCATCGCCAGGAATTCGGCTGGCTGCGCGGGCTGCTCTATCGCCATTGTATCCGACACTGGATGAACGCCCGGGTGAGACGGGTGCGCGCAGGAATGGTCCCGAAAATACCCGCCAATGTGCAGCATGCCCACGGCAAACCGCTGGCGATCAGGACCTAGTCCAGACTTTTCGAATTAGCCGAGCACTGCCTGCAGCCTGACGATCTCTTCCATCTGCGCCTTGGTGGCTTCGTAGCCGAGGCGGATCGCCTCGTCTGCCCGATGGAAATCCGACAGGCCGATATGGCCGAGCTTTGGCTGCAGTGACAGATCGGGCGGATCGCCGGCAAGCCGGGCCCTGGAAATCCGATCCTGGATGATATTGAAGGCTTCGACCATGACGCCCGTGATGCCAAGGCGCGTCTCGCGCTCGCTGCGGTCTAAGTCCTTGCCGTTGACTTTGGCCGGGTGCTCGACGACCAGTTCGCCGGCGCTGTGCTTGATGACGGCGGCACGCCCGAAGAGGTCGTAATGCAGGTTGACGGCGACGACGAGCGGCTGCTCGTTGGCGCGGCAGACCGAAACCGGGACCGGGTTGACCAGCGCTCCGTCGACCAGCACGCGACCGTTGCAGGTGACCGGCTCGAAGACGCCGGGCAGGGCATAGGAGGCGCGCATAGCCTTGATCAGCGAGCCGCTCGACAGCCAGATCTCGTGGCCGGTACGGATTTCGGCAGCAACGCAGACGAAGGGTTTGGGCAGGTCCTCGAAGGTGAGGCCGGCCATATGCTGCTGCATGCGCGCGTCCAGCTTCATGCCGCCAAACAGGCCGTTGCCACCCAGCTGCAGGTCGAACAGGCCGAAGATGCGGCGCTTGGTCAGGCTGCGGGCGAATTCCTCGAGCTGGTCGAGCTTGCCGGCGAGATAACAGCCGCCGACCAGCGCGCCGATCGAAGTGCCGGCGATCATGTTGATGCGGATGCCAGCTTCATCGAGCGCACGCAGAACGCCAATATGGGCCCAGCCGCGTGCGGCGCCACCGCCGAGCGCCAGCGAAATGCCGGTTGGTTTGGATTTTTCAGGTTCGTTGACGCTCGTCCCGGAAGAGAAACCGTTGGCTTCCCGGAGGTTTTGACGCGCGTGAAATGACGCCCACTCGAGCATCACAATCTCCCCGCAGCGCTCCACGTCCCGGAGGGAGCGAAACGCGCTGCAACACCTTGTCCCGAACCCAGACTACATCCAGGCCGTATCGAAATCGTGAATCTTAGTGTCGCAGGGCGTCAGGCAGGTTCACTATTCTTTGCGGTAGACTGCGTCTGTATCGAACAGCGGTTCACTGCCGTCTGTGCTGAGGGTCGCAATGCCGTCCTTGAGCCCCACCGTCCGATAAAAGCATGAACGTCTGCCAGTGTGACAGGTTGCATCGTGGCCGGTAACATTTACGCGCAACCACACCGCGTCCTGGTCGCAGTCGGTGCGCAACTCGATAACCTGCTGGAAATTTCCCGAGGTTTCGCCCTTTTTCCAAAGCGAATTGCGCGAGCGCGACCAGTAGTGGGCGATGCCCGTCTCGATTGTCAGCGCCAGTGCCTCGGCGTTCATGTGGGCGACCATCAACAGCACGCCGTCGGCCGCATCGGTGACGACGGCGGTGACGAAGCCATTGGCGTCGAATCGGGGGGTGAAGGCCTCACCCTCCTCAAGAGCGCGCTTGTCGTCGGAAGCCTGGGGAAAAGTCAAAGCGGCCATCGCCGGATCCTGAAAGTTCGGGAACCGGCGAACGGATCAGATTCCGTTGCCGCCGGCTCGCACCATGGTCACGAACCGGACCTGTTCTTCGGGGCTGTCCCGGAAAACGCCGGTGAAGGTGGAGGTCAGGGTCGTCGAACCCTGCTTGCGGATGCCGCGCATCGCCATGCACATATGCTCGGCCTCGATCATGATGGCGACTCCGCGCGGATTTAGCACGTCCTGGATGACACCGGCAATCTGCGCCGTCATCGCTTCCTGGGTCTGCAGGCGATGGGCGAAGATGTCGACGACACGGGCGATCTTGGACAGCCCGACGACCTTGCCATCGGGCAGGTAGCCGACATGCGCCTTGCCGATGATGGGCACCATGTGGTGCTCGCAATGCGAATGGAATTTTATGTCGCGGACGATGACCAGGTCGTCATAGCCGGCTACTTCCTCGAAGGTGCGGCCGAGCTCTTCCGCCGGGCACATGTCGTAGCCGTTGAACATCTCACGGAATGCCTTGGTGACGCGCTTGGGTGTGTCGATCAGGCCTTCGCGTTCCGGATTATCCCCGGTCCAGCGCAGCAATGTGCGCACTGCCGCCTCGACCTCGGCCTCGCTCGGCCGGTCGGTGGCAGGCTTCTCCATATAGGCTGACTGTGGCATCAGCTTCTTGATCACGGCATCCATCTCAGGCGTCTCCAGTAGTCCCTGTCGATGCAGGGACGAGTTGAACGGACACAGCCACTTCAGGGACCACCGTAATAGTGCCGTACCCAAAGCTGCGTATTCTGTCCGATCCCGATGCTTCCTCTGTGCCTTGTCGGGACGCGAACCTCACCATTATATATGGGTGAAGACGACGATTGAAAGATGTGACAGCGACATGAGATGGTCGCAACATGCACTCAGAGTGAAAAAAGTTGATCGACGACATCTATAACTCGAAAATCCTTGCCTTTGCCGGGAATATCGGGCGGCTCGGCCGGCTCGAAAATCCCGATGCATCGGCGACGGCTCATTCCAAGCTGTGCGGATCGACCGTCACCATCGATCTCCAGATGAAGGACGGTGTCGTCACCGACTTCGCCCATGTCGTGAAGGCATGCGCGCTCGGTCAGGCATCGTCGTCGATCATGGCCCAGCACGTGGTGGGCTCGACTGCCGAGGAATTGCGCGCCGTGCGCGAGACCATGCTGCGCATGCTCAAGGAGAACGGCGCGCCGCCTGAGGGCCGTTTCGAAGACCTGAAATATCTCGAGCCGGTGCGCGACTACAAGGCGCGCCACACCTCGACCATGCTGACCTTCGACGCGGTGGTCGACGCCATCGGCCAGATCGAGCGCAAGAAGGCAGAGGCTGCCGCCTAGCGCTAGAACGTCAGCAGGTAGCGTCGGCTTTCGACGAATTCGGTCCTGATCCAGTCGGCAAAAGCTTCTGCCGGCTCCGAAAGCTTGCGCAAGTTCTTCGCCACCAGCCAGTAGGCGCCGCACACGACATTGGTCTCGAACGGCTTGATCAGCGCCCCCGAGGCCAGTTCGTCACGCACCAGCAAAAGGTCGCCAAGTGCCACGCCGTGGCCGAGCAGCGCCGCCTGCTTGGACAGCGACGCGTCCGCGAGCAGCGGGCCACGATCAGGTGCCAGCTCCTCGGCCACACCAGCGGCTTCGAACCATCGCGCCCATCCGCTGCGGTTTTCTTCGTGCAGCAGCGTGTAGCGTGCGAGTTGCGCCGGATGGTCGAGCACCGGGCCTGATGCAAGCAGCGCGGGCGACAACATCGGTGAGTCGATGACTGGGGCCAGCTTTTCGGCCTCGCTGCGCGGCCAGGAGGTCGCTTGCGCGCCGAAGCGCAGCGCAAGTTCCGCTTGCCCGCTGCGGAAGTCGATCAGGCGCGGATCGACGTCGAGCGAGACATCGATGTCCGGCCGCAATTCACGAAAGCGGTTCAGCCTCGGCACCAGCCAGCTTGCCGCGAGAGAAGGTTCGGCGCTGACTGTGACGACCGACTGCGCCGGCCGCGCCACGAGTTCGTCCAGGCGCTGGTCGATGTCGTCGAAACTCTTCACCAACTGCCGCAACAGTTTCTGGCCAGCGTCCGTCAGTTCCACGCGCCGATGGTGGCGCACGAACAGCGGTTGCCGGAGAAAGCTCTCAAGCTCGCGGATCTGCCGGCTCACGGCAGCTTGGGTAACGAACAGCTCTTCCGCCGCGCGGCTGAAGCTCAGGTGCCGTCCGGCAGCCTCGAAGCTCCGCAGGGCGGTCAACGGCAGGCGACCGCGTTTCATACGCATAACCTCAGGTTATCCAAATAGGACGTTATACTCGTTTGAAGCGACCGGCTAGGGGAGGTCTAATCTTGCCAGAAAAGGAGGCAAGACCATGCCGACGCTCATTACCGCCTATGCGGATGTGTTCCGCATCGCCACGTTCCAGGCTGGCCATTCCGTTCGTGCGGCAGGGCGCTGCAGCGCCGATCGGCGACAAGTAGAGATCCCGCAGCGTCGATGCCCCCACCGACCGGCGAAATTTAGCTGGCTTGCGTGACACGGCGCCGCAGCCGCGCGGTACTATGCGCTGAACATTGCGTCTGCATGTCGAAATTGACATCTATTGCCGATGAACACTCAGAGGCGCCCAGGGCGATGAGCCACGGCCATGACCATAGTCACGGCAAACCGGTCGGGCGCGGCCGCAACTGGTCCGGGCCCTGGCGCAAGACGCCCGGCCGTGTGCTCGGCACGTCGCTGGTCCGTTTCTATCAGCTGACCTTGTCCGGCTTTGTCGGCAATGCCTGCCGGCACATGCCGACCTGTTCGGAGTACGCCCATGAGGCGATCGCACGGCATGGCCTGTGGGCCGGCGGCTGGATGGGGCTGTTTCGTGTTTTGCGCTGCGGTCCCTGGGGGACACACGGCATCGACCGCGTGCCCGAGCAGCTTGCCGGCCGCTATCGCTGGTTCACGCCGTGGCGCTACTGGCGGATCGGGCACAATCCGCCGCAGACCTGAAGCCGCCTCGTTAACGGGAATTGCACGCGGTTTACGATTTGCTCAGGGTAAACAGGTCCTGTCCAAATCTGGTCATATTCGAGACAACTGGCTCTCATAGGCCTTGTCGGCCAACCGATAGAGGATGCCACGCCAGTGCCCGGCCAAAAAAGTCTCTTTTCGATCCTTGCAATTGCCATGCTTGCCACTGGGACCTTGGCGGCACCGCAGGCCCATGCGGCAGATGCCGCCCTGAAGTCGGTGCTGGAGTGCACCCTGATCGTCGACGCCGGTAGTGGCGCCACGTTTCGCCGTGACGGCAACTGCGACCAGCAGGTCAGCCCAGCCTCGACCTTCAAGATCCCGCTGGCGCTGATGGGTTACGACTCCGGAATTCTCAAGGACGAAAAAACGCCGCTTTGGGACTACAAGCCGGAATTCAATGCCGTACAGCGCGACCGCCACGCCGTTGACCCAACTGCCTGGGAGAAGGATTCGGTCGTGTGGTTCTCGCAAGAGATTACCCGCAAGCTCGGCAATGAGCGCTTTGCCGCCTATATCGGCCGCTTTGGCTATGGCAACGGCGACATTGCTGGCAATCCGGGCAAGCGCGATGGGCTTACCCATTCCTGGCTGAGCTCGTCGCTGCAGATCTCGCCCAAGGAACAGGTCTATTTCGTCCGCCGCATCCTCGACCACAGCCTGCCCGTATCCGCCAAGGCTTTCGAGATGACCGACGCCGTCATTCCGGCGTTTGATGCCGGCGACTGGAAGGTCAAGGGCAAGACCGGCACCGGCTGGATGACCGGCAAGTCGGGCAAGGTCGACCGCAACAGGCCCTTTGGCTGGTTCGTTGGCTGGGCCGAGAAAGGCGACCAGCGCATCGTCTTTGCCAGGCTCTTCGTCAACGACGGCAAGAGCCCGGTGCTCCTCGGACCAAAGGTGCGCGCCGACTTCCTTGCCGACCTGCCCAGGCTGATGAAGCCGGCCAACTAGGCTCTGAACGTCTCACAATCGACGACAGCGGCGCGTCAAGCGCCGCTGTCTGGCTTTACGAGCCCGAAAACTCCCCCTAAAAGACCGCTCGTGCCGGACGCATCCGGTGATTAACCACCCGCGTTCGTTTGCGGGACTGGATAGGAGAAGAACCTTGCTGAATTCCGTTTCCCTGACATTTCCCGATGGTTCCGTCCGCGAGTACGACGCGGCGATGACCGGTGCTGGCCTGGCTGAGTCGATCTCGAAGTCGCTGGCCAAGAAGGCCGTGGCCTACGCGATCGACGGCACGCTGCGCGATCTCTCCGACCCGCTCGGCAAGTCCGGTAAGGTCGAGATTGTCACCCGCGACGACCCGCGCGCGCTCGAGCTCATCCGCCACGACACCGCCCACGTACTGGCGGAAGCCGTGCAGGAGCTTTGGCCGGGAACCCAGGTCACCATCGGCCCCGTCATCGACAACGGCTTCTATTACGACTTTGCCCGTAACGAGCCCTTCACGCCGGAGGATTTTCCCGTCATCGAAAAGAAGATGCGGGAGATCATCGCGCGCAACAGGCCCTTCACCAAGGAGGTCTGGTCGCGCGACAAGGCCAAGCAGGTGTTCCGCGACAAGGGCGAGGCCTACAAGCTCGAACTGATCGACGCGATCCCCGAGGATCAGAACCTCAACATCTACGCCCAGGGCGAGTGGTTCGACCTTTGTCGTGGTCCGCACATGGCCTCGACTGGCCAGATCGGCAATGCCTTCAAGCTGATGAAGGTTGCCGGCGCCTACTGGCGCGGCGATGCCAACAATCCGATGTTGACGCGCATCTACGGTACGGCCTGGGTCGACCAGGCCCAGCTCGACCAGTATCTGCATATGCTGGAAGAGGCAGAGAAGCGCGACCATCGTAAGCTCGGCCGCGAGATGGACCTGTTCCACTTCCAGGAAGAGGGCCCCGGTGTCGTCTTCTGGCACGCCAAGGGCTGGAAGATGTTCCAGAACCTCGTCAGCTACATGCGCCGGCGGCTCGATACGCAAGGCTACCAGGAGGTCAACGCCCCACAGGTGCTCGACAAGAGCCTGTGGGAGACGTCCGGCCACTGGGGTTGGTATCGCGATGCGATGTTCAAGGTCACGGTTGCCGGCGACGACACCGACGACGACCGCGTCTTTGCGCTCAAGCCGATGAACTGCCCCGGCCACGTGCAGATCTTCAAGCATGGCTTGAAGTCGTACCGCGACCTTCCGGTGAAGCTTGCCGAATTCGGTAACGTCCACCGTTACGAGCCGTCGGGCGCGTTGCACGGATTGATGCGCGTGCGTGGCTTCACGCAGGACGATGCGCATATCTTCTGCACTGAGGAGCAGCTCGCTGCCGAGTGCCTGCGCATCAATGACCTGATCCTGACCACCTATGCCGATTTCGGCTTCGACGAGATCTCGGTGAAGCTGTCGACAAGGCCAGACAAGCGCGTCGGCTCCGACGAGGCTTGGGACCACGCCGAAGAGATCATGGGCAATGTGCTCAAGACCATCGAGGCGCAGTCCGGCGGCAAGATCAAGACTTCTATCAATCCGGGCGAGGGCGCCTTCTACGGTCCCAAGTTCGAATATGTGCTGAAGGACGCCATCGGCCGCGAATGGCAGTGCGGCACGACCCAGGTCGACTTCAACCTGCCGGAGCGGTTTGGCGCCTTCTATATCGGTTCGGATTCGGAGAAGAAGCAGCCGGTCATGATCCATCGCGCCATCTGCGGCTCGATGGAGCGCTTCCTTGGAATCCTGATCGAGAACTATTCGGGCCATTTCCCGCTGTGGTTCGCACCGCAGCAGGTGGTGGTGGCAACCATCACCTCTGATGCCGACGACTACGCCCGCGAGGTCGTGGCGAAGCTGAAGGCCGCCGGGCTTTCGGCCGAGGCCGACCTGCGCAACGAGAAGATCAACTACAAGGTCCGCGAGCATTCGCTGGCCAAGGTTCCGGTCATTCTCGTCTGCGGCAAGCGCGAGGCGGAGGAGGCGACCGTCAACGTCCGCCGTCTCGGTTCGCGCGATCAGCATTCGATGGGCCTCGACGAGGCTATCGCCTCGCTGCGCGAGGAGGCGAGGACGCCGGATCGCCGCCGCACGGAGGCGGCCTGACATTAAGATATGCCGGTGGGGATAAACCTGCCGGCGGATCAAGCTTTCATACGCCTGTCACACAGCTGAGCGATCAGCAGGTGTGACAGGCGTTCTTGATTCAAGGCCATGCTGTTTCCAGAGCTTTCCTACGCCAATCCCTCGCAGCCGCGCGTCAAGCGCTGGTTCATCCGCTCGGTTGAAGGCCTGTCGGGCCGCGACCGCTATGCCAGGCTTTACGGAATCTGGCGCGACAGCATCGTGCCGACGCGCGACCGCATCTTCGGGCGGATGCTGGAATTGATCGACGTTCGCGTCGAGCGCGACGGCGTCTGGCCACCCGCCAATCTCCCCGATGGCCCGCTGGTCATCGTCGCCAATCACCCATTTGGCATCGCCGACGGTGTGGCCGTGCTTTCGCTCGCCGAACAGCTCGACCGTCCGTTCAAGGTGCTGATCAATGCCGAATTGCTGAAGATTCCCGAGATGGCGCCGTACTCGCTGCCGGTCGACTTCAACGAAACCAAGGATGCGCTGAAGAACAACCTCGCCGTGCGCCACGAAGCGCTGCGGCTGCTGCGCGAAGGCACGACCATCGTCGTCTTTCCTGGCGGCGGCGTGGCGACAGCGCCAAAGGGGTTCGGTCGTGCCGTTGACCTGCCATGGAAGATATTTCCGGCGCGGCTGGTTCAGGAAGCGCAGGCATCGGTGGTGCCGATGCATTTCTCCGGCCAGAATGGCAGGCTTTTCCACATCGTCAGCAGCCCGATGGGGCTGCTGGAAAGCGAAAGGCGCGTGGTGCGTTTCGTCGGCGGTGTGTCGTTGGCCTTGCGGACGTCGCTGCTGATCCGTGAGTTCGCCCGCATGTCCGGCCGTTCCATCGGCGTCCGCATTGGCGACGTCATCCCCTGGCAGGACATGCACGACATTGGCGATCGCAAGGCGCTGTTGGCTTTTCTTCATGGCAAGGTGTTTGGCCTGGCGAAGCCGACCGTGCGTCGCCGGCTTGCTGCCTGAGGGCCTTCGCCTGTTGTCACGAGAGCTTTCGGGAAACCTCACGATCCAGACGGAGCTCCGACTTGGGTGCGTTCCGCTTCAAGCGGGGCGAGGTTGCGCCTCGCAGCTAATGAACTGCCTGTTCGGGACGCCTAGCTGAGCCGTAGTCGCCCGCCCCGAGCCTCGACGTTTCGCTATCGCCAAGGGGGAGATGCGGGTCGACGAGGTACCCGATTCCGGCGATGGAAGCGCCACTGCCGCAGGTTGCGCCATACTTGTGCTTGATCCGTTGGAATGCCGCGTGAAGCGTACCACAGGCTGAGGTCAGTCGGCGCCTTCGGTCGGGTCTATGGCGGCATCTTCAGAAGCCACCACTTCGACATCCTGGCCGCGGCCGGCAACGACCGTGAAGTCGCGCTGGTAGATGCGGTCGCGGTTCTTGGCGATGATGGTGTATTCGCCTTCCGACAGCACCATGGAGGCGAAGGCGCCCACGGCTTCGCGCAGCGGGTCGCCGGATTCTGTCAGCACCGACCACGAGGTGTCGGCGATCGCCTCGCCTCCGGCCTCGCGCACCAGCTTGAAGGTGACGTCTGCGGCACGGTGCTCGACGGTTGCCTCGGTCAGCTTGCCGGCCTCGACGCGGATGTCGGAGCGGATGACGGCGTTGACGCTGCCATAGGTCGAGACGACGTGATAGGTGCCGGAATTCAGCCGCACCACCGTGTTGGGCGCGACATTGGGGATGATGAGCGCGCGTTCTCCGTCGCTGCCGGGCTCGGCCTCATAGATGGAAAACTTGAGCTTGCCCGAGGGGATGCGCACACCGCCCGAAAGCACGGCGTCGAGCTTGAGTCCGCCGGCGTCGAGCACGAGGTTCTCGCGTTTGCCTTCCTTGCCGACGGTGATGCGCTTGGTGGCGCCGGCGCGGCCATAGGAGGCATGAACCAGATAGCTGCCGGGCGGCAGCTGGAACATGCTGGTGCCGCCCTGGGCGGAAGCCACCAGCGGCAGCTTGCCGTCAGGCCCGGCCTCGGGACGGAAGACGCGCCAGACCAGCCCGCGCGCGATGTCCTTGCTCTTATCGGTAAGCTGCGCCGTCAGTGTGATCTCGCCGAGCCCGCTTGTTGCCAGCGGCTCGTCGCTGCGCGGTGGGGCAAATCCCGAGATGCCGGGCAGGCTGAGCCCGTTGATGGCAGAGGCACCATCCTGCGCGTGGCCGGCCAGAGGCTGCACCGTAAACAGTGCGGCACCCAGAATCGGCGCGAAAAATCGGAAGCGTCCCCTGAACATGCCTTGTTTGAAGCCCAAGGCGGTGGCAATTTCAAGGCTATTCCGGCGCGATGGAATCTCCCGAGACGCGCCGCTGCCAGAGCAGCCGCCATTCCGGTTGGCGCTTCAGCCCGAAAACCAGGAGTGCCCGCGCTGTGACATCGCCGATCATCGACTTTTTGCTGACCCGAAATTCCGCTCCCATTCCGGAGTTGCGTGAGCCAGCGCCCTCGGATGCCGACATCGAAACGATGCTGCGCGCCGCCGCCCGCGTGCCCGACCATGGCCGACTGGAGCCCTGGCGCTTCATCCTCTATCGCGGCGACGTTCGCGTCGAGATCGGCAAGCAACTGGCCGAACTCGCCGAACGCCGCGAAGGGCCGCTGCCGGAGGGCCGCCGCAACCAGGAGCTTGCCCGCTTCTCGCGCGCGCCGCTGGTCATCGGCGTCGTCTCCAGCCCCAAGGAAAACCCGAAGATCCCGCAGTGGGAGATGTTCCTGTCCGGCGGCATGGCTGCGATGAACCTGATCACCGCGGCGAACGCGCTGGGCTACGGCACCAACCTGATCACCAACTGGTATTCGGATTCCGAGGAAGGAAGGACCTTGCTTGGCCTTGCGCCGCATGAGCGCGTCGTGGGCTTCGTCCACATTGGCTCCTACGAGGGCGCAGGGCAGGAGCGTCCGCGCCCCGATGTGAGCAAGCTCTACGCCGATTATTCCGGTCCCTGGGAAGGCTGAGCAGATGTTCTATGAACCGTCGAAGGGCCACGGCCTGCCACATGATCCGTTCAAGGCGCTGGTTGCGCCGCGGCCGATCGGCTGGATTTCGACGGTCGCCAAGGATGGGGCGCTGAACCTCGCGCCCTATTCCTTTTTTAATGCGCTTTCAGGCAAGCCGCCGCTGGTGTGGTTTTCATCCGAGGGCCAGAAGGATAGCGCCACCTTTGCCGGCGAGACCCGTGAATTCGTCGCCAACATCGTCGGGCGTGACCTTTCCGAGAAGATGAACCGCAGTTCGGTCAACGCGCCTCGCGGCACAAGCGAATTCGACTACGCCGGGCTGACGGCGGCACCTTCACGGCTGGTGGCGCCGCCTCGTGTCGCCGAAGCACCTGCGGCACTTGAGTGCAAGGTCACGGAGATATTCCGGCCCAAGGGGCTCGATGGCAAGGAAGCCGGCCCGATCGTGGTCATTGGCGAGGTGGTTGGCATCCACATCGACGAGGCGTTCCTGACGGATGGGCTGTTCGATGCGGTCAAGGCCGGCAACGTCGCCCGCCTTGGCTACATGGACTACTCGACCGTGGATGCCGTCTTCTCGATGCGACGCCCGCGCTGGGAAGATAGCTAGACGCCAGCGGCGCGCGCCCGGGCCAGCAGCCGCTGGGCGAGCCTGAGATGCGGCCGGTCATACATCTTGCCATCGATGCCGACGACCCCGGGATTGCCGGCTTCTTCGAATGCCGCAACGACTGCTGCCGCACGGGCCACTGCCTCTGATGTCGGCGTGAACGCCTCGTTGATGACGGCGACCTGGTCCGGATGGATCGCCATCTTGGCGGTAAAACCGTCGCGCTCAGCGTCGATGCATTCCACTCGCAAGGCAGCGGGGTCTCGGAAATTGACGAACACGGTGTCGATGGCGGCGGTGTCTGCAGCCGTAGCCCCAAGGATGGTCATCGCGCGCGCCAGCCTGAAGACATCGGTGTAGCGGCCCGATTCATCGCGGGCTGCACGTGCGCCGATGGCGGCCGACAGGTCTTCCGCCCCCCAAGTCAGGCCGGCAAGGCGGGCACTTGCACCGGCATATGTGCCGGTGGCGAGCACGCCTGCGGCCGTCTCGGTGATGATCGGTATGATCCTTGTCGACCCGTCGGGCAGGCCGCTCTCGGCCTCGTGGACCCGAAGCTTGGCCGAGAGGTGCTGAACGTCGACGCCCGAATTCGACTTGGGCAGCATGATGCCGTGCGGCCCGACCGGGATGATGGCGCGCAGGTCGTCGTCGGTCATACCGGTGCCGAGATCGTTGACCCTGACATAGATGGTCGCCTTGGCATCGTTTCGCGTGTTGGCGATGAAGTCGGCGGCAATGGCGCGCGCATGCGCCTTGTTCTGCGGTGCGACCGAATCCTCGAGATCGACGATGACGACATCGGCGCCCGAGGCGAAGCCGCGCGCGAGCTTCTTCTCCGAATCAGCAGGAACAAACAGCAGCGACCGCATCAGGCAGCCTTCTTCATCATGGCCTGCCGCCGGCACTTGGCAACCAGGGCACCGTCCTGATTGTAGGCGCGATGTTCGAATTCGACGATGCCGCGATCGGTCTTGGACTTCGATTCGCGCACCGAAAGCACCTCGGTCTCGACGCGGATGGTGTCGCCGTGGAAGACCGGGTGAGGGAAGATCGTCTCGGTCATACCGAGATTGCCGATGGTGGTGCCAAGCGTGGTGTCGTGCACCGAAATGCCGATCATCAGACCGAGCGTGAACAGCGAATTGACCAGCGGCTTGCCCCATTCGCTCTTGGCGGCGAAATCGAAATCGATGTGCAGTGGCTGGGCGTTCAGCGTCATCGTCGAGAACAGCATGTTGTCGCTCTCGGTGACGGTCTTGGTGAGTTGGTGGCGGATGAGTTGGCCGACTTTGAATTCCTCGAGATAGAGACCGGCCATCGACACATCCTCCTGTTATCATCGGCTTGATAGGCGCTGCCACGACAGCCGGCAAGCGGGTTAACGGATATGGTGAACCGTTCGTAAACCTTTTGTTCCTAGGGTCATGCTGGGTTGGGGCACATGCTGCCGGGGGTGAAGAAGAGCGGATGGTCGTTTCGCATTTCCTCAAATGGATCGATACGGCGAAGGTGGGCGAACGCGCCGCTGCCGCCGCTGCGCTTGCCAGCGCTTATGTGGGGCGCGAACTGCCGTTCGAGGACCGCTGTGCCGCCGAGGCCGCCCTCACGTTGCTGCTTGACGATCCATCGCCGAAGGTTCGTCAGGCGCTCGCCGAAGCACTGTCGATGAGCGCCAACGCGCCCCTGCAGATCATATCGGCACTTGCTTCCGACCAGCCTGATGTTGCCGCCATGGTGTTGGCGCGGTCGCCGCTGCTTACCGATTCCGACCTGATCGATCGTGTCGCTGCCGGTTCGCCGGCGGTCCAGAACCTCATTGCCGACCGACCTTACGTCTCCATGTCGCTCGCGGCGGCCATCGCCGAGGTGGGGGAAGCCAGGGCTTGCGTGACCCTGGTCCGCAACTATGGTGCCGAAATCGCCTCGCTGAGCTTCCGCCGCATGGCCGAGCGCTTCGGCCATGACGCAAGCCTGCGCGAGGCGCTTGTCGCCGATCCGCGCCTGCCGTCCGATTGTCGGCACCTGCTGCTGGTCAAGCTGGGTGAGGCGCTCAAGGCGTCGCCGCTGGTCATGGCGCTGATGGGCACTGCCCGCGCCGACCGGGTGATGCGCGACGCCTGCGTCAAGGCTTCGCTGACCCTGATCGAAGGTACAAGTGCCAAGGAGCAGGCGGCACTGGTCGAACATCTGCGCCTGCGCGGCGATCTGACCGCGAGCTTCATCATCCGTGTGCTGGCGCACGGCAAGGTCGATTTCTTTGGTGCGGCGCTGGTTGTGCTCACCGGACGCGATGAACAGCGGGTGAGGGCGCTGCTCTCGAGCGGGCAGGACGTCGCCCTGACGGCATTGTTCCGCGTCGCCGGCCTGGCCGACGCGACGCACGCGATCATCTTGCGCGCGCTGAAAGTCTGGCGCGAGGTAGCCAACGGCCGCCGCGTTGCCGGTGCACAGGAAGTCAGTTGGCTGATGCTGAAAGAGCTTGGCGGCCAGGGCGCGGAAGGCGAACTGGCCAGCCTGGTCAAGTCGATCCATCTCGACGCCCTGCGCGAAAACGCCAGGGGTCACGCCTTGGCGATAGCGGCCGCCTGACGACGGACGGTTCGCCCTCGATCAGATATCGAGAGCGTCCGCAGCTGCAAACTCGGCGCGTTCCTGGATGAAGCGGAAGCGCAATTCCGGCTTGGTGCCCATCAGTGCATCGACGGCATTCTTGGTGTCGTCTTCGCTTTCATTGACCTCGACCTGCAGCAGCGTGCGCTTCTTCGGGTCCATCGTCGTTTCCTTGAGCTGCGAGGCCATCATCTCGCCAAGGCCCTTGAAACGGCCGATCTCGACCTTGCCGCGCCCGGTGAATTCGGTCTTCAGCAATTCGTCCTTATGGGCGTCGTCGCGGGCGTAAGCCACCTTGCCGCCCTGGCGGATCGAATAGAGCGGCGGCACCGCCATATAGAGGTGTCCGCCACGGACCAGCTCGGGCATCTCCTGATAGAAGAAGGTGATCAGCAGCGAGGCGATGTGGGCGCCGTCAACATCGGCGTCGGTCATGATGATGACGCGGTCGTAGCGCAGGTCTTCTTCGCGGTACTTCGAGCGCGTGCCGCAGCCGAGCGCCTGGATCAGGTCGCCGATCAGCTGGTTGGACGCCAGCTTGTCGTTGCCGGCGCTGGCGACGTTGAGGATCTTGCCACGCAGCGGCAGGATCGCCTGCATCGAGCGGTCGCGCGCCTGCTTGGCCGATCCGCCTGCCGAGTCACCCTCGACGATGAACAGCTCTGCGCCCGCTGCCGCGTTCTGTGTACAGTCGGCCAGCTTGCCGGGCAGGCGCAGCTTGCGCACGGCGCTCTTGCGCGACACTTCCTTTTCCTGGCGGCGGCGCACGCGCTCGTCGGCGCGCGCGATCACCCAGTCGAGCAGCTTCGAGGCTTCCTGGGGATTGTCGGCAAGCCAGTGGTCGAACGGATCGCGGAGCGCTGTCTCGACGATGCGCATGGCCTCGACTGTCGCCAGCTTGTCCTTGGTCTGGCCGACGAACTCAGGCTCGCGGATGAACACCGACAGCATGCCGGCCGCCGAGATCATCACGTCTTCACTGGTGACGATCGAGGCGCGCTTGTTGCCAACGAGGTCGGCATAGGCGCGCAGGCCGCGCGTCAGCACGTTGCGGAAGCCCATCTCATGGGTGCCGCCGTCGCCGGTCGGGATGGTGTTGCAGTAGGAATTGACGAAACCGTCGCCGCCAAACCAGGTGACGGCCCATTCGACCGAACCGTGGCCGCTCTGCTTGTCGCTCTTGCCCGCGAAGATCTCGCGCGTGACCTGCATCTCGTTGCCGAGAGAAGCCTTGAGATAGTCGCCGAGGCCACCGGGGAAATGGAACACCGCTTTGGTCGGCGTTTCGTCCTTTTCCTTGATGAGTGCCGGATCGCAGCTCCAGCGGATTTCGACGCCACCGAACAGATAGGCCTTGGAGCGGGCCATCTTGCAGATGCGGGCCGGCTCGAAATGCGCACCCTTGCCGAAAATGTCGGGATCGGGGTGGAAGCGTACTTTGGTGCCGCGCCTGTTTTGGACGTCGCCGAGACTTTCCAATCCGCCCTGCGGGACGCCGCGCGAAAAACGCTGACGGAACAGTTTGCGGTTGCGCGCCACCTCGACTTCGAGTTGGTCGGACAGCGCGTTGACCACGGAGACGCCGACGCCGTGCAGACCGCCCGAGGTTTCGTAGACCTTGGAATCGAACTTGCCGCCGGCATGCAGCGTGGTCATGATGACCTCGAGCGCCGACTTGTCCTTGAACTTCGGATGCGGATCGACGGGGATGCCGCGGCCGTTGTCGGTGACCGTGAGAAAGCCCTCGGCGTCGAGCTCGACCTCAATGAAGGTCGCGTGGCCGGCCACGGCCTCGTCCATCGAGTTGTCGATGACCTCAGCGAAAAGATGGTGCAGCGCCTTTTCGTCGGTGCCGCCGATATACATGCCCGGACGGCGACGCACCGGCTCCAGCCCTTCGAGAACCTCGATGTCGGCCGCGCTGTAGCTGTCGCTGGCATCCTTGACCGGAGCAGGGCGCTTTGCCGCCGCAGCGGCTGCGACCAGCGGGTCGGCCGGACGGGACACGGGACGTGCGGGCTGATTGCCGAGATTGCCGAAAAGGTCGCTGTTGTCGTCCATGCTCAATACGATTTTTCCGAGCTGCGAATCACTTGGTCGAGTTTGCCAGTTTTGACGGTCTGGCAATAGTTCCTGATCTGTTCGTCCCCGGCCCGTTCGATATGCCCGAATTGGCCGTGAGGGTGCAACCATTCGTAAACGCTATCCGAAATCGCCGCGGTTGGGCGGCGACGGAAGCGGGTTTGTAAGGTTGCGGCTAACCTGTATTGCCCAATAACTGCTGCCCGAACATTCGGACATCAGGAAGGCCGCGCCCCCGTGCTTGACTTCGGTTCCTTGTTGCTCGCCACGGCCCTGTCCGGTGCGTGTCTGAGCGGAACGCTCGTCGCGATCTGGCTGACGGCGCGTCAGTCCCGTTTCGTTCTCACGATGGCGGTCGGAATACTACTTCTCGTCACCCATGTCATCGCCTTTTGGCTTTACGGACGCGATGCCTCACCCTGGCTCGGGCCGGCAATGCTGGCGTTGCTCGTCGCCGGCTTCTTTGTCGTCTTCGCTGCCGCCGACCAATACATCGAGCGCGGCTGGTCGAAACCCGCGGCGCTGCCGATCGCTGCGATCATCGCGCTGACGGTCGTGGCGACAGCGTTCGGCCTTGATGGCATCGGCTTTATCATCGCCTATTCGGCGGTCACTGGTATCCTGATCATGACGGCGACCGCATTCTGGACCTGCAAGGATGTCGACCGCCGCGTGCTCGCGCCGGTGTCGCTGCTCACCGGCAGCAGCGCCATATCCTTCGCACTGTGTGCCTTCGTCATCATCCAGCAGAAGCAATGGACACTTGGCAGCGTGCCTCATAACTGGGCCGAGGACGTGAACACTGTCGTCGTCGTCGCCTGCATGACGGCCCTTGGGGCACTCACGATCTCTTTCCATCATCTGCGCACCCAGAGCAGGCTGACCGAGGAAACGCTAACCGATCCGCTGACGGGGTTGATGAACCGCCGGGCACTCAATTCGCTGCATGGTGACACCAGCTTTGGGCAGCACATGGCGCTGGCCATGGTCGACCTCGACCACTTCAAGCGCACCAATGATGTTTTCGGCCATGCCGTGGGCGACCGGGTTTTGCAGCGTTTCGCCGATGTCGTCAGGCGCTACGCGAATGACGACGTCGAGGTCTTCAGGCTTGGTGGCGAGGAGTTCGCGATCGTCATGTCCGGAATGAGCGCGCTGGAGGCCTACGAAATCCTCCGCAAGGTCGGCGCGTCCTTCGGCGCAGAGGTCGTCGGCACCAAGCTCGGCCCGCTCCGCAGCACGGTCAGCGTCGGCGTCTGTTTCGGCGACGGCGAGATGCGGACGGTTGAGCAGATGCTGCTTGGCGCAGACGCGGCGCTCTACGCTGCAAAACGCGCCGGCCGCAACCGCGTTGCAACAGCCGAGACCGCCGACAGTGAAGGTTACCGCGAGCCGGAACTTTTGTTCGCCTAAGGCTGTTTTCTCGTCGGAGAGCCAAGTGTTCTCCGTCCCACTTGGGATCACAGTCGGACCAACCCCGGGGGGGCTGCCAGATCGCCGGTCTGCGATGGGGCAGTTCCGACAGGCTGGCTTAGGCCTAACGACCTGGAAGGCGCAGGCTGCGGCCGCATTGATCATAGATGTTTGCGCTGAGCCGCCGCCGATCGTGTCCCGTCCAAAACCTGTCCGGCAACGTCATGAATCAAATCGGCGGCGCCCGTGAGGAACGCCGCCGATAAAGTGTTTGCCGTCGAAATTACTCGGCGGCGCCGAGATATTCCGTCAGCGGCGGGCACGAGCAGACCAGGTTGCGGTCACCGGCGACGTTGTCGATGCGCGACACTGGAGACCAGTACTTGGCAGTCGTGTCGGGATCGCCGCCGGGGTAGGCCGCTTCGAGACGCGAATAGGGGTGCTTCCATTCGCCTGCTAGCGTCTCGGTTGCCGTGTGCGGGGCGTTGATCAGCGGATTGTCATCCCTAGGCCATTCGCCCTTTTCGACCTTGGCAGCTTCTGCCGCGATCGCCGCCATCGCCTCGATGAAGCGGTCGATCTCGCGCTTCGGCTCGGATTCGGTCGGCTCGACCATCAGCGTGCCGGCAACCGGCCACGACATGGTTGGCGCATGGAAGCCGTAGTCGATCAGGCGCTTGGCGATGTCCTCGACAGAGATGCCTGCACGCTCCTTGAGCACGCGGGTGTCGAGGATGCACTCATGCGCCACGCGACCATTCTTGCCCTTGAACAGCACCGGATAGTGCGCTTCGAGCTTGGTCGCGATGTAGTTGGCGTTGAGGATCGCCTGCTCGGTCGCCTGCTTCAGGCCCGAAGCGCCCATCATCCGGATGTACATCCAGGTGATCGGCAGGATCGAGGCGCTGCCGAAGGGAGCAGCCGAGACCGCATGGTCGCTGCCGGCTTCGACATGGCCCGGCACGAAGGGCGCAAGATGCGCCTTCACACCGATCGGGCCGACGCCGGGGCCGCCGCCGCCGTGCGGAATGCAGAACGTCTTGTGCAGGTTCATGTGGCAGACGTCGGCGCCGATGTCGGCGGGCCGCGAAAGTGCGACCATCGCGTTCAGGTTGGCGCCGTCGAAATAGACCTGGCCACCGTGGGCGTGCACGATCTCGCAGATATCGCGGGCGCCTTCCTCGAACACGCCATGCGTCGAGGGGTAGGTGAACATCAGCGCAGCCAGCTTGTCGGCGTGCTGCTCGGCCTTGACCTTGAGGTCGGTGACGTCGATGTCGCCGTCTTCGAGGCAGTGCACGACCACCACTTCCATGCCTGCCATCGCAGCACTTGCCGGGTTGGTGCCATGCGCCGAGGACGGGATCAGGCAGATGTTGCGCTGCGTCTCGCCACGCGAGTGGTGATAGCGGCGGATCGCCAGCAAGCCGGCATATTCACCCTGGCTGCCGGCGTTCGGCTGCAGGCTGACGGCGTCGAAGCCGGTGATTTCGCACAGCCATGCCTCGAGGTCGTCGGTCATCGCGCGATAGCCGAGCGAATGGCTCGTCGGCGCGAAGGGATGGAGGTTGGCGACCGTCGGCCAGCTGACCGGCATCATCTCGGCGGCTGCGTTGAGCTTCATGGTGCAGGAGCCGAGCGGGATCATGGCGCGGTCGAGCGCCAGGTCCTTGTCGGCGAGCCTGCGCAGGAAGCGCATCATTTCCGTTTCCGAGCGGTTTTCGTGGAACACCGGCTGGGTCAGGAAGTCCTTGCCGCGCGGCTTGCCGGGCAGGGTGCGCTTAGCGTCCTTCGGTGCCTTGGCGCCGAACAGGGCGGCAACGGCCTCGAGGTCAGCTTCGGTCGAGGTCTCGTCGAAGGCGACCGACACGTGGTCGGCGTCGATGACGCGCAGCAGGCGGCCGATATTCTCGGCTTCGGTTGCTATCGCTTCGGCTTTGCCCTTGGCTTCGACGGTCACCGCGTCGAAACGCTCAGTGCCAGAGACGGTCACGCCAGCAGCCTTCAGGCCTTCAGCCAGACGGCTGGCCAGGCCATGGATGCGCTCGGCAATCGCCTGCAGTCCGGCCGGGCCGTGCCAGATGGCGAAGGATGCGGCCATGTTGGCGAGCAGGGCCTGCGCCGTGCAGATGTTCGACGTCGCCTTGTCGCGGCGGATGTGCTGCTCACGCGTCTGCAGCGCCAGGCGGTAGCCGGGACGGCCCTTGCTGTCGACCGACTGGCCGACGAGGCGGCCCGGCATCAGGCGGGTCAGCTTGTCGGAAACGGCGCAATAGGCAGCGTGCGGGCCGCCGAAGCCCATTGGCACGCCGAAGCGCTGCATCGTTCCGACAGCGATGTCGGCGCCGAGGCTGGCAGGCGCGTCGGTGACGGTGAGGCTGAGCGGGTCGGAGACGAAGATGACGATGGCGCCGACGGCCTTGGCCTTCTCGATCGCGGCCTTGTGGTCGCCATAGACACCGTTGGTGTCTGGCCAGGAGACGATGAGGGCTGCAGTGTTGTCGTCGATGGTCTCGTCGTCGATCTCAGTGCCCAGCGGCTCGGCGCGGGTGCGCACGACGTCGAGCGTCTGCGGATGAGGGGTGCCGGCGAGGGCGACGCGGCTGCGCTTGTCGCGATGATGGCGCAGCGCAATGCCCACGGCCTCGGCAACCGCAGTCGCTTCGTCGAGCAGAGAAGCGGACGCCACCGGCAGGCCGGTGAGTTCGGCAACCAGGGTCTGGAAGTGGAACAGCAGTTCCAGGCGGCCTTGGCTGATCTCGGCCTGGTAAGGCGTGTAGGCGGTGTACCAGGCCGGGTTTTCGAACAGGTTACGCTGGATGACCGGCGGCACGTTGACGCCGTGATAGCCGGCGCCGATGAAGCTCTTCAGCACCTTGTTGCGGCCCATCTTCTCGCCGAGTTCGGCGAGCGCTTCATGCTCGGATGCTGGCGCGGGCAGGTTGAGCGCGCGGTCGAGACGGATCGACTTCGGCACGGCCTGCGAGATCAGCGTTTCCACCGAGGGCACGCCGATGGCGGCGAGCATGGCGCGGGTATCGGCCGCGCCGGGCCCGATGTGACGGGCCGAAAAGGGATAAGGTGCAGTGGTCATCTCAGGCGATCCTGTCAACCGATATGGGCTTTGTAGCCCGCTTCATCCATCAGGCCGTCGAGCTGGCCCGCATTGGCGATCTTCATCTTCCACAGCCAGCCGTCGCCGGAGGCAGCCGAATTGACGAGTGCCGGGTCGGAAGAGAGCGTGGCATTGGCTTCGGTGATGTCGCCGTCGATCGGCGCATAGACGTCCGAAGCGGCTTTGACCGACTCGACGACCACGGCGACGTCGCCCTTGGCGAGCTTGCGGCCGGCTTCCGGCAGGTCGACGAAGACCAGATCGCCGAGCTGTTCCTGGGCGTAGTCGGTGATGCCGACGGTGGCGATGTCGCCTTCAACGCGGATCCACTCGTGATCTTCGGTGAAATAGGTCTTGGTCATGAAATTATCCTTTGCGGTAGCGATGCTGCGTGAAGGGAAGGGAATGGACGTCGACAGGCACTTTTGTGCCGCGGACATCGGCGAAGACTCGGGTGCCGGCCTTGACCAGCGAAGCGGAGACATAGCCCATTGCGACCGGGAAGCCGGCGGACGGGCCGAAGCCACCCGAAGTGACACGGCCGACCAGGGCGCCGTCGGCGTCGAACAGTTCAGCGCCCGAGCGCACCGGCTGGCGCCCCTCGGGCTTCAGTCCGACACGCTTTTGCTTGGCGCCTTCGGCGAGGATTGTTGCAAGGGCCGCGCGGCCGATGAAATTGCCTTCAGCGCGCAGGTCCTTGGGGATCGCCCACATCAGGCCGGCACTTGCCGGATCGTTGTCGGGCGTGATGTCGTTGCCATGCAGGCACAGCCCGGCTTCAAGACGCAGGCTGTCGCGGGCGGCAAGGCCGATCCACATGGCGCGCTCGTCGGCGAGAAGCTTGGAGAGCAACTCGCGGGCATCTGCTTCCGGCAGGCCGATCTCGAAACCGTCCTCGCCGGTGTAGCCCGAGCGGCTCATGAACCAGTTGGCGCGTGGCTCGAAGCCCTGCATGAAGAACAGCTCGTCGGTGGCGATGCCGACCTTTTCGAGCACGGCAGTTGCTTCCGGGCCTTGAATCGCGATGAAGACGCGGTCGAGCGGCTCGATGTTGGCATCGAAATCCTTGGCCAGCGCGCGCAGATGCGCCTCGTCGGTCGCCGCATTGCCGGCATTTGCCACCACCATGAAGCGCTCGTCGCCGAGGCGGGTGATGATCAGGTCGTCGATGATGCCGGCGGCCTCGGTCAGGAAGAAGGTGTATTTCGACTGCCTTGTCTCAAGCGCGCGCGCATCGAGCGGGCAGGCGCGGTTGATGAGGTCGGCAGCACCCGTTCCCGTGACCAGGAACAGCTTCATGTGGGAGATGTCGAACAGGCCGACATGCTCACGGGTGTGAAGGTGTTCCTTCATCACGCCGGCGGGATAGGTCAGCGGCATGTTCCAGCCGGCGAACGCGCCAAAGCGCGCACCAGCTGCTGTATGCAGGTCTGCAAGGGGTAGTTGGTTGGTATGGTCGCCCGTCATGTCTTCTCCAGAGTCGCACGTGTCCAGCCGCTGTGGCGGCCATTCCGTGCCCCTCTGTCTGAAGCCTGAGAGACTCGCGCTCCGGAACTCTGTCGGCAGCGCTTACACCTTCGGCGCGGGACCAGGGTCCCGACTTTCCAGAGTGTCCTTCCTGCTTACGGTTCTTTTGCCTGAGAGATTTCGGGCGATTTCCCCTTCGGCGTCAGCTTTCGCTGCTCTCTCCCGCAAACAGGTGGAGCCCGCAAAGGCCCCAGACGAGTCGTCAATATCCCAACGACGACACTTTGTCACCTCTCCGCGCAGTGCTTATTCACCTGATAGATGGTGACGATTCACCCGTTCGGGTAGTCTTGCTTGCATGGCTGCGTGGAGGCCGGCGTCAGATGCCGCCATACCAGTCGTAGCCGCGGTCTTCCCAATAACCGCCCTTGCCCAGCCCCATCGCGCCGAAGCTGTCGACCAGTTCTATACCCTTGAGGTATTTCGGCATCTTGTAGCCGAGTTGGCGCTCGACACGGGCCCTGAGCGGCGCGCCGTTCTCGACCGGCAGCGGCTTGCCGTTGACGCCATAGGCCAGGATCGTCTGTGGGTGGCGGGCATCGACCAGGTCGATCGAGCCGTAATATTTCACCTCGCCCGAGAGGCTGTTTTCGATGGTGTCGAGGCAGTGGAAAACGACGTAACGGGCGCTGGGTTTCACCATGGCCGCGTCGAGCACCAGAGACAGCGGCACGCCGGTCCATTTGGCAATGCAACTCCAGCCCTCGACGCAGTCGTGGCGGGTGATCTGGGTGCGTGCCGGCATGTTCATGAGCTGTTGCCGGCTCAGCGACATCGGCTTTTCGACCAGTCCCGTCACCTCCAGCCGCCAGTCGGCGAAGTCGTTAGCGAGAAGCGCTTTGTAAGTCGCGTCGTCGGGGGAGGTTACCCCGTTCGGCCGCTGCGGTTGGCGTATGTCGGCCTCGCGGTATTCCTGCGCCATACTGTTGCGCCCGGCGACCAGCCGCTGCGCGCGATAGGTCAGGTCGTTTGCTCCGCCGAGGAAATTGCGGACCTTGTTGTCGCGATCGACGAGGAAGTCGAATGCGTCGCAGCCGGACAATGCCGCGCCTGACAGGCCGAGCGAGGCGGCGGTGAGGAAGCGGCGGCGGTTGAGCTGGAACTTGGCCATGTCAGTCGCTCCCCTCGGCAGGCTTGCCGTCATGTGCGGGCGGATCGGTGCGGTACCAGCCGGTGATGATCGAACGCAGTTCGTTGATCGGGCCTGCAGCCAGGATCATCAGTATGTGGACGAAGAAGAAGGCAACCAGCAGCAGCATGGTGGCGAAGTGGATGGTGCGTGCCGTTTGCCGGCCGCCCAGCATGTCGGTCAGGAACGGCACGGCCGCATTCATGCTCGGCGACATGGCGAGCCCGGTCAGGATCATCAGTGGCAGCAGCACAAACAGCACGCCGCCATAGGTCAGCTTCTGCAGTGTGTTGTATTCCCGCCGGTGGTTAAAGCGCAGCCTGGCATGGTCGGAGATGTCCTTGGGCAGGTTGCGCAGATCGGTAGCGGTCGGCACCAGATCGCGGCGCAGGTGGCCGTTCCAGATGCTGCCGATCAGCCAGGCAAGCAGCGTGAAGGACAAAAGCCAGGCGAAGAAGAAATGCACCACGCGCCCGGTAGCCAGGTCCTGGCTCGAGGGGATCGTCGCCCACGCGGGAAACGCGCGCACACTTGGATTGTCTGCCGGGCCGGACAGGCCAAGCACGCCGGACGTGTTGAATCTATTTCCGAATATCTCGGTGTAACCCGTTGTTCCCGTAGCCGTATCGGCCGCGTCGATGACGAGGACGCTGTTCGAAAACTGGAAGCCGGATTGCCTGCCGATATAGAGTGCAGGATGCGCGTTGAAGATCTGCAGGCCGCTGAGCAGCAGGAAGAACAGGCACAGTGCCCAGATCCAATGCGTCAAGCGTGTCCACCGCGTCTGGCGATAGACCAGTTCGCCCGCCGTCGCGTCGGCTGGCTGGCCGTCCACGTCGTGTTCCATGAGAGCCTGGCTTTCCATCGTAGCTGACCTCCGTCGGGCGCTACGGGATGTTGCCCGCTGAGCGCTTATCTCGGTCGAATTACGGATGTGGCAAGGTCAGGGTTTCGTTGCAGGCGATGACTTCGACGTGAAGTCAACTGGCGAGCGAAACCACCAGGTTGACGGCAGCGGCGACGATGATGGTGTTGAAGAAGAACGACAGCACCGAGTGGGCCATCGCCGCCTGACGCATCGATGTCGATGAGATGTTGGTATCCGCCGTCTGGGCGGTCATGCCGATGACGATGGAAAAGTAGAGGAAGTCCCAGCCGCAGGGGCGTTCAGTGCCCGGAAAGATCAATCCGCCCACGGGCTTGCGGCTGCGTGTAGAAGTCGACTCCGTCTTCTTGTCGCCCTTCCAGTAGAGATGGGCGTAGTGCAGGGCTGCCATGGCATGGATGGTCGCCCAGCCCAAAGGCAGCGACAGCAGCGAGAAGGTCAGCGCGATCCAGTTGGCTGCCCCCTTGGCGTTCATCAGCACGAAGAGCGAGCCGACTGCGACCGCGACGATGGCGATGATGGCCGCAAAGATGATGCTGACCGGCTCGTCGGCTTCCTGCGCCCGCCGGCTCAGATAGTCGGCTGTGAGCGCCGGCATCTGCCTCAGCACCAGGCCGATGAAAACGACAAAGAACACATTTGCGCCGATGGCATAAGCCAGCGGGATTTTGGCCAGCAATGCTGCGGCAAGGGCCAGGGCGCCGACGCCGAGGCTGATCTTGAAGATGAGGTGGCGCTTGAAGGGTTTGATCATGCCTGCGCCGATTTCAGCGCTCGTCGCGCCATCTGGTCAAGTGCCCCTAGAAAACGCGAGCGATCCTGCGGTGCAAAGGAGGCGTTGTAGCCCTTGCTCTCACCGGTCTCGCGCAGATGCTGCTTGAGGTCGCGCATGGCAACCGCCATGCCGATGCTTTCCGGCGTGAAAGGTCGGCCGGTCGGTCCCAGCACGTGTGCGCCAAGGGCGACGGCTCTGGCAGCCAGTGGGATGTCGGCGGTGACGACGATGTCGTTGGTCCTGGCATTGTCGACGATCCAGTCATCGGCCGCGTCCGCGCTCTTGGACACCACGACGTTGCGGATCATCGGATCGCGTGATGGCCTCATCCCGCCGTTGGAGACGAAGGTGACGACGAGATCCAGCCTCTCGGCGACCTTCACCACCTCGTCCTTTACCGGACAGGCATCGGCGTCGACATAGATGATCGGCTTGCTGTCCATCGTTTCACCTTGCATTCGTGAACCTCAGGCAGGCAGGGCGCGCAGCATGTCGATATGCGGAATATTGTCTTCAAGATATTCCTCCGACACGGTGGCGAAGCCGAAGGACACGTAGAATTTCTCGAGATGGCTCTGCGCCGACAAGGCGATCGGCCGGCCCGGAAACAGCCGCTCGCAGGCAGCGATGGATTCCACCATCAGCTTGTCGCCAAGGCGCTTGCCCCGATGGTCGGGAGATACCACGACCCGGCCGATATAGGCCGGATCGTCAATGCCGGAAGGGGCGATAATGCGCGTGCTCGCCAGCAACTCCTTGCCGGCAAGCAGCCTGAGGTGAAGGGCTTCGGGATCCTTGCCGTCCATTTCGGGAAATGCGCATTGCTGCTCGACGACAAAGACGTCGAGACGCATCTTCAGCATCGCATAGAGGTCGCGTGGAGACAGGTCGTCCAAGCCTCTGACGTCGACCTCGTATGCGATCCCGCTCATCAGTAGACCACGACGCTCCGGATGCTCTCGCCGGCATGCATAAGGTCAAAGCCCTTGTTGATGTCTTCGAGCTTGAGGGTGTGGGTGATCATCGGGTCGATCTGGATCTTGCCCTCCATGTACCAGTCGACGATCTTGGGAACATCGGTGCGGCCGCGCGCGCCGCCGAAGGCGGTGCCTTTCCAGGTCCGGCCGGTGACCAGCTGGAACGGACGCGTCGAGATCTCTTGGCCAGCGCCCGCCACGCCGATGACGATGCTCTCGCCCCAGCCGCGATGGCTGGCCTCGAGCGCCTGACGCATGACCTTGACGTTGCCGGTGCAGTCGAAGGTGTAGTCGGCGCCACCGATCTGGTCGGCGCCGCGCTTGGTCATGTTGACGAGATAGGGAACGATGTCGCCGTCGACTTCCTTCGGATTGACGAAGTGGGTCATACCGAAGCGCTCACCCCAGGCCTTCTTGTCGTTGTTGAGGTCGACGCCGATGATCATGTCGGCGCCGGCGAGGCGCAGGCCCTGGATGACGTTGAGGCCGATGCCGCCGAGGCCGAAGACGATGGCCGTTGCACCGATCTCGACCTTGGCGGTGTTGATGACCGCACCAATACCGGTCGTCACCCCGCAGCCGATGTAGCAGATCTTGTCGAAGGGCGCGTCCGGGTTGACCTTGGCCAATGCGATCTCGGGCAGCACGGTGAAGTTCGAGAAGGTCGAGCAGCCCATGTAGTGGAAAATCTTGTCCTTGCCGATCGAGAAGCGACTCGAACCGTCAGGCATCACGCCTTGCCCCTGCGTCGAGCGGATCGCGGTGCAGAGGTTGGTCTTGCGCGAAAGGCAGGATGGGCACGAGCGGCATTCGGGCGTGTAGAGCGGGATGACATGATCACCCTTCTTGAGCGAGGTCACGCCCTTGCCGACATCGACCACGACGCCGGCACCCTCATGGCCGAGGATGGCCGGGAAGATGCCTTCGGGATCTGCACCCGACAGCGTGAACTCGTCGGTGTGGCAGATGCCGGTCGCCTTGATCTCGACCAGAACTTCGCCCTCGCGTGGGCCTTCGAGGTCCACCTCCATGATCTCGAGCGGCTTGCCTGCTCCAACGGCTACGGCGGCGCGGGTTTTCATGACGGTCATCCTTTATGCGTAATCAGGGGAAAAAATGTTGGCCTCAGGGTTTCAGGTTTTGCCGCATCGATCAACCGGCAACGCGACACCCCGCGGTCGCAAAGCGGCGTTTGCGTTCGAATTCCACAAGCCTCTGCCGGTGCGTCGCTGGGCAGGGTGGACACGACCGCCGCGCTGGCCGAACATGACAGTTGCAATATTCCCCGAAGGATAGACGATTCGATGTCGAGTGACAGGCTGCCGCGCGATCCGCTCAAGCGTGAAGCGCTGAAAGCGGAAGCAAAACCAGAGGCTTCGCCGCGGACTTTCATCCATCTTCGCGTCCATTCGGCCTATTCTCTGCTCGAAGGTGCGTTGCCGCTTGGCAAGGTCGTCGGCCACGCCGTCAAGGACGATGCGCCCGCCATCGCGGTCGCCGACAGCAACAATCTGTTCGGTGCGCTGGAGTTTGCCCAGAAGGCGACCAAGGACGGCGTGCAGCCCATCATCGGCTGCCAGGTAGACGTCGACTTCGCTGAGACGGCAGATAACGGCCAGCGCGGTCCCGTCTGGAAGCAGGCGCACGAGCTCTACCCGATTGTGCTGATTGCAGCGACGGAAGACGGCTACGCCAACCTCGTCCGCATCATCAGCCGCATGTATCTTTCGACGCCGAACGGTGAACCCATTCATGCCAAGCTCGAATGGCTGAGTGCGCTGTCGGATGGCATCATCTGTCTTAGCGGTGGGCCGCGCGGGCCGATCGGCACAGCCATCAAAAACGATCATCATGCTCAGGCCGAAAGCCGGCTGCTCGGGCTGCGGGAGATTTACGGCGATCGGCTCTATGTCGAGATCGAGCGCCTCGCTGGTTATGACCGTCTCATCGAGGCGGCCACCATCGATCTTGCCTATCGCCACCACTTGCCGCTGGTCGCCACCAACGAGGCTTTCTTTCCGTCCCGCGCGGACTTCGAGGCGCATGACGCGTTGATCGCGATCGCCGAGGGATCGGTGGTCGCGGAGGACAATCGCCGGCGCCTGACCCCGGACAATTTCCTCAAGTCTCAGAAGGAGATGGCAGAGATTTTTGCCGATCTGCCCGAAGCGATTGACAACACGGTCGAGATCGCCCGGCGCTGCTCCTACTATCCCAAGAACCGCAAGCCGATCCTGCCGCGTTTCGCCGGCGCCGAAGTTGCCGACGCGGAAGCTGCCGAGCGTGCCGAGGGCGACGAGCTTGCTCGCCAGGCTCGCGAAGGCCTGGCCGAGCGCATCGCGACGCGCGGCATCTATCCGGGCTTTACCGAAGAGCAGTATCGGGAACGTCTCGAGTTCGAGATCGGCATCATCCAGCGGATGAAGTTCCCCGGCTACTTCCTGATCGTTGCCGACTTCATCAAATGGGGCAAGCTGCAGGGCATCCCCGTCGGACCCGGTCGTGGTTCGGGCGCAGGTTCGCTTGTCGCCTATGCGCTGACCATCACCGACGTCGACCCGCTGCGTTTCTCGCTGCTGTTCGAGCGCTTCCTCAACCCCGACCGCGTCTCGATGCCCGACTTCGACATCGACTTCTGCCAAGATCGCCGCGAAGAGGTGATCCGCTATGTGGTGGACAAGTACGGTCGCGACCAGGTCGGCCAGATCATCACCTTCGGAACGCTGCAGGCGCGCGCGGTGCTGCGCGACGTCGGCCGCGTGCTGCAGATGCCCTACGGCCAGGTCGACAAGCTCACCAAGATGGTGCCGCAGAATCCGGCCAACCCGGTGACGCTGGCGCAGGCGATCGAGGGCGAGCCGCGTTTTGCCGAGGAGGCCGAGCGCGAGCCGATCGTGCAGACGCTGCTCGAAATGGCTCAGAAGCTGGAGGGCCTGTACCGCCACGCCTCGACCCATGCTGCCGGCATTGTCATCGGCGACCGTCCGCTGTCCGAGCTGGTGCCGATGTACCGAGACCCGCGCTCGGACATGCCGGTTACCCAGTTCAACATGAAATATGTCGAACAGGCCGGCCTGGTGAAGTTCGACTTCCTCGGCCTGAAGACGCTGACGGTGCTGCAGAAGGCGGTGCAGTTCATCAGCCGCCGCGGCGTCGACATCGACCTTGCGTTGATCCCCCTCGACGACCCCGAGACTTACGCCATGCTGTCGCGCGGCGAGACGGTCGGCATCTTCCAGGTTGAAAGTGCCGGCATGCGCAAGGCGCTGATCGGCATGAAGCCCGATCGCATCGAGGACATCATCGCGCTCGTGGCGCTCTACCGCCCGGGCCCGATGGAAAACATCCCGACCTACAACGCCCGCAAGCACGGCGAGGAGGAGATCGAGTCGATCCATCCGAAGATCGACTACCTGGTGAAGGAGACCCAAGGGGTTATCGTCTACCAGGAGCAGGTCATGCAGATCGCCCAGGTTCTGTCGGGCTATTCGCTCGGCGAAGCCGACCTTCTGCGCCGCGCCATGGGCAAGAAGATTCGCGCCGAAATGGACAAGCAGCGCGAGCGCTTCGTCACCGGTGCGATGGAAGGCGGCGTCTCCAAGCCGCAGGCCAACTTCATTTTCGACCTTCTGGCAAAGTTCGCCGACTATGGCTTCAACAAGTCGCACGCAGCCGCCTACGCCATCGTTTCCTACCAGACGGCCTATCTCAAGGCGCATTACCCGGTCGAGTTCCTCGCCGGGTCGATGACCTACGATATGTCCAACACCGACAAGCTGAACGATTTCCGCCAGGACGCGATGCGCCTTGGCATCGAGGTCGTGCCGCCGTCGGTCATGACCAGCTATCGCGATTTCGAGGTCGGCGAAAAGAAGATTTTCTACTCGCTCGCCGCCATCAAGGGCGTGGGCGAAGCGGCCGTCCATCACATCGTCGCCAAGCGCGCGGAAAAGCCCTTCGCGAGCCTCGCCGATTTCTGCGAGCGCATCGATCCGAAGGTGGTGGGCAAGCGCGTATTCGAAAGCCTGATCATGGCCGGCGCGCTCGATTGCTTCGGTCACGAGCGGGCCGCCATGATGGCTGGCATCGAGCGCATGATGGGCCTGGCATCGCTGGCCCATGAAAACGCGACGCTCGGCCAGTCCGACATCTTCGGCAGCGCCTTCTCCGGCCAGGCGCCGGTGCTGCACCTGCCACAGACCGACGCCTGGCTGGCAGCCGACAGGCTGCACCGCGAGTTCCAGGTGGTCGGCTTCTATCTCTCGGCCCATCCGCTCGACGAATACAAGTCGGCGCTCGAAAAGATGCGTGTCCAGAACTGGGGGGACTTTGCAGCGGCGGTGAAACGCGGGGCCACCGCCGGGCGACTGGCGGGCACCGTCACCACCAAGCAGGAGCGCAAGACCAAGACCGGCAACAAGATGGGCATCGTGCAGTTCTCGGACGTGTCTGGCCAGTATGAGGCCGTCATGTTCTCCGAGACGCTGGCGCAGTACCGCGACTTCTGTGAGCCCGGCAAATCGGTGGTCATAACGGTGGCTGCCGAAGACCGGCCGGAGGGCGTCAGTTTGCGTATCCAGACGGTGCAGTCGCTGGAGGATGAGGCGAGCCGGGTGCAAAAGACCCTGCGCATCTTCGTGCGCGATGCAGCCCCCCTCAACACGCTGTCCAATCACCTGACGACGCGTGGCGAGGGCGAGGTCAGCTTCATCGTGCTCAAGGGCGAGGCGCAAGGCGAGATCGAGATCGAGTTGCGCGAACGCTACCGCATCACGCCGTCGATCGCCTCTGCGATGCGCGCCGTGCCGGGAGTGGTCGAGGTCGAGCTGGTCTAGGACCGTTGAACTGCTGATCCGCGGCCTTTCCCGTCCTTGCGGGCCAACTCATCGCGGCAGCTGTGCGCGCGCTCCATGAGCATGGTTCGCTCGCGTTCGTTCTGGGTCAGCGCCGCCGCCCGTTCGAACTCGCCGAGCGCTTCCCGGAAACGGCCGAGCTTCATCAGCAGATCGGCACGCACGCTTGGCAGCAGGTGGTAGTTGCGCAGTGCCGGTTCGTGGACAAGCTGGTCGGCAAGCTCCAGCCCGGCCGCCGGCCCGAATGCCATCGATAGCGCCATGGCCCGGTTCAACTCGATGACGGGCGATGGCGCAAGCTCGGCCAGTGCGGCATAGAGAGCGGCGATGCGCGGCCAGTCGGTCTCTTCGGCCGTATGCGCCCGGGCGTGGCAGGCGGCAATGGCCGCCTGAAGTGTATACGGACCGTGACGGGGCAGGGCTTGTGCCCTGGCAAGGGCGGCGAGCCCGCGGTTTATCAGCAGATGGTCCCAGCGCGCGCGGTTCTGGTCGAGCAGCAGGATCGGCCGCCCTTCGGCATCACTGCGCGCCGGCAGCCGCGACGCCTGGATCTCCATCAGCGCGATCAGGCCGTGGACCTCGGGCTCGTCGGGCGCGAGCCCGGCAAGCATGCGCCCGAGCCGCATCGCCTCCTGGCACAGCTGCGGCCGCATCCAGTCGTCGCCCTTGGTGGCGGAGTACCCCTCGTTAAAGACCAGATAGAGCACCTCCAGAACAGAGCCCAGGCGCTCGCCGCGATCGGGGTAGCCAGGCATTTCGAACGGCACGCCGGCGTCCGACAGGGTGCGCTTGGCGCGGACAATGCGCTGCGCCATCGCGGTTTCGGAGACGAGGTAGGCGCGGGCGATTTCTTCCGTGCTCAGGCCGCCGACCAGCCGCAAGGTCAAGGCCACCCGCGCTTCGGTCGAAAGCACCGGGTGGCAGGACACGAACATCAGCGCGAGCAGTTCGTCGCCCAGATTGTCGTCGATCTCAAGCGGCTCGACAGTCACCTCCGCCTCGGAATCTATACCGAGCAGGGCGAGCTTTCCTTCAGCCATCTTGGCCCGACGGAAATGGTCGATGGCCCGCCGCTTGGCGGAGGCGATCAGCCATGCGCCCGGCTTGTCGGGAATGCCTGCCTCCGGCCAGTTGCGAAGCGCTGCGATCAGCGCGTCCTGGGCGAATTCCTCGGCCAGGTCGACACTGCGCGTGAAGCGGGCAAGCGCTGCCAGGATCCGTGCCCGCTCCATGCGGAACACGGTTTCGATGGTCCGGTGTGTCGCGCGGCTTCTGGCAACGCTGTCTTCGGCTTTCCCGTCGAGAGACGGCATCGGCTCGGACGAATGGCTATCGGTCGCAGCCATCTACTTCCTGTCTTGGGCGATGCCCATGTCACGGAAACGGTCGATGCCCTCGCTGGGTTCGAAATCTTCGAGGTCGAACATCTGGCGTACCTCGATCTGCCCGTTCTCGATCTGCGGGTTGGGGAAGCGGTTCGCCCATTCCATGGCTTCCTCGCGTGTCTTCACCTGGATGATGGTGTAGCCCGCGATCAGCTCCTTGGTTTCCGCGAAAGGTCCATCGGTAATCGTCTTCTTGCCGCCCGCCCAGGTGATCCGCCATCCCTTGGAGCTCGGCTGTAAGCCGCTGCCGTCGAGCAGCACGCCGGCCTTGGCCAATTCCCCATGATAGTCGGCCATGGCGGAGATCATTTCCGCCGGCGGCATGACGCCGGCTTCGGAGTCCTTGCTAGCCTTGACCACGAACATGAAACGCATTGATTTCGCTCCCGAAACTTGAGGCCGGACTCCATTGTCCGAGCCTACTCTGCCAACACGACGAGCAGAAGGCCGCAGAATCGACACTGCAGCCGGATTTTCTTCAGCTACCAAAGTCCACGCTTCGTTGCGGCAGCCAACAGCCGCTGGTATCTTGGCAACTTGCTTGGCCAGCCAATGATAGGGCGTCGTCATGGACGAGAAGGCCGCCGCAGCAGACCTCATGCAGATGGTGAACGGGTACCAGCTGTCACAGGCGATCTGTGTCGCCGCAACTCTCGGCATCGCCGATCACCTTTCCAAAGGAGCGTGTTCGAGCGACGAGCTCGCCGCCTTGGTGGACGCCCACCCGCAGTCGCTTTACCGGCTCCTGCGGGCGCTGGCTGCAGTCGGCGTGTTGCATGAAGGGGGAGCGCGACAATTCTCGCTGACGCCTCTCGGCCAGGGCCTGCGGTCCGACGCGGAACATTCCGTCGCCCCATGGGCGCGGATGGTCGGTCGCGCCTATTATCGCGACGCGTGGGGCGAATTGCTGCACAGCGTGCGCACCGGCGAGAATGCATTCGCCCATGCGCACGGAACAGGCGTCTGGCAATACCGCATCGACCATCCCGAGGAGTCGGTGATCTTCGATCGGGCGATGTCGTCCTTCGTGCCCGCGCTGGCTGCTGCCGTGCTTGCGGCCTACGACTTCAGCGGCTTCGAACTCGTCATGGATGTCGGCGGCGGCCAAGGTGCGCTTCTCGCGGCGATCTTGGCGCACAATCAGTCGCAACGGGGCATTCTGTTCGACCAGCCGCAAGTCGTGGAGAGGGCGGGGCCCTTGCTTCGGTCGGCATCGCTGGCCGATCGCTGCACATCGGTTGGCGGCGATTTCTTTGTGGCGGTTCCAGAAGGCGCTGATGCGCATGTGCTGAAATGGATCTTGCACGACTGGGACGACGAGCGCTCGATCGCCATCCTCAAAAGCTGCCGCCGGGCCATCAGGCCGGGCGGCAAGCTGGTTGTGCTGGAAGCGGTGTTGGCGCCGCCAAACGAAGGCGCGCGCGCCAAGTTCGCCGACCTCAACATGCTGGCCGTTCCAGGCGGTCAGGAACGGACCGAAGACGAGTTTGCGCGCCTGTTTCAAGCAGCGGGATTCAGCCTCGCCAGGGTGATGCCGGCCGGTCGTATCGATGTCATCGAAGCGCGACCGGCCTGATTTTCTCGTAAGATTGTTGCCGGCCTCAACAACACAACGCCGCTTGACTTAATCATCTTATAAATAAATCCTGCCGGACAGCGGAAACGAGGCTGGCGGTCAAGATGAAGACCCTGTTGCGTGGTATCTGCGTTGCGGCTTTGCTTGGTGGCGGGAGCGCTTCCGCCCAGGCTGCCGACATGGTCGTGGCGATGCCGAGCTGGCCTTCGGGACAGGCCACTGCCAACATCATCAAGACCGCGCTCGAAGATGCGCTGAAGATCAAGGTCGATGTCCAGGAGATGGGGACGCTTATTGCGTTCACCGGGCTGGATGACGGCGGAATCGACGTCTATCCCGAGGTTTGGCGGCCGAACTTCGATCCCCTAGTGAAGAAATATGTCGACGAACGAGGCACCGTGCATCTGAGCAAGCACGATGTCGCTGCCACCCAAGGCCTGTGTGTCACGCAAAAGGCCTATGACCAAGGCGTTCGCGACGTTGCCGATCTGAAGGATCCGGAAAAGGCAAAGCTGTTCGACACCGACGGCGACGGCAAGGGCGAGATGTGGATCGGCGCCCGCGGCTGGCTGTCGACCGACGTCGAGCGCATCAGGGCCAAGAGTTATGGTTATGCCGACACGATGACGCTGCTCGAGATGCCGGAGGAGGTCGCCATGTCGGGCATCGACGCGGCCGTGGCGACCGACAGGCCGATTGCCTTCTATTGCTACAGTCCGCACCACGTCTTCGAGCTTCACGACATCAAGCGGCTGAGCGAGCCCGCCTATGATCCGGCCAAATGGAACGTCGTGCTGCAGGCCGACGATCCGATGTGGCTTTCCAAATCCGATGCGCCGGTGGCGTGGAAGCCTTCGAGTTTCAGTCTCGCCTATGCCACGTCGCTTGCGAAGCGCTTGCCGGCAGCTGCCAGCTTCCTCGACAAGATGGATCTCGAGCCCGAGGAGATCACGGCAATGAGCTACGCCATCGAGGTCGAGCAGCAGGATCCGGCAAGTTATGCGCTGAAATGGGTGGCCGAGCACAAGGATCGCGTGAAGGGATGGCTTCAATGAGATCCGGTTCGAACGCAGACATCGGACGTGGCGTGGCCAAGTGTCGCCGGACACGGCTTTCCTGGGTGTTCTTTGCCGCGACTGCCTTGGGGCTTGGCGCGGCCCTGGCCCAGGTAGGCTCTGCCACGCAGGTCTTCGACCCCAAGACGCACAAATGGGTCAACTACGACCGCAAGAAGGCCCGCCAATATT
This sequence comes from Aminobacter sp. MET-1, assembly GCF_026521175.1. NCBI lineage: Bacteria > Pseudomonadati > Pseudomonadota > Alphaproteobacteria > Hyphomicrobiales > Phyllobacteriaceae > Aminobacter > Aminobacter sp. MET-1. The sequence goes on from NZ_JAMSHL010000002.1 coordinate 414,046, forward strand.
ACGCGGCCCATGGCCAGGTTCCCGAGGCTTTTCGCCGGCAGATCGTCACTTTCCGCACGGCTGAAAAGCCCGGAACCATCATCATCGATGGCAACCAGCATTTTCTCTATCTGGTGCTGCCCGGCCTGAAGGCGGTGCGCTACGGCATCGGCGTCGGCCGCGAAGGTTTTGGCTGGGCGGGCATCGTGCGCGTCGGCCGTACCGCCGAATGGCCGACCTGGACGCCGCCGGCCGAGATGGTCGCGCGCGATCCCAACGCGGTGAAGTTTGCCGGCGGCATGCCGGGAGGGCCCGATAACCCGCTGGGCGCACGGGCGCTCTATCTCTACCAGGGCGACCAGGACACGATCTATCGCATCCACGGCACGCCGGAGCCATGGACCATAGGCCTCGATGTGTCCTCGGGCTGCATTCGCATGAACAACGACGACATCGTCGACCTGCACGCCCAGGTCCAGGTGGGAGCAAAGGTCGTGGTGCTGATGCAGGGTGCTGCCCTCTACAAGGGAGTGTAGGCGGGGCCGTTTTGACAGTCAGGCGCATTCGACGAGGGGATGAAATGCGAACGATCATTGCTGCCACTGCAGGCCTGTTTGCCGCTGTCATTTCTAGCGGATGCAGTTCCACCGCACCCGAGCCGCAGGATATGGCCCGCACCACGGTCCAGACCGCGCCCGCCGACCTGCAGCTGATCTGCGCCAGCGCGGCAGCGCAGTCTGCCGGCGTCGCCGCCGACAAGGCGTTGCCGATCGGCTCGTCGCAACTCGACGCCAACCGCTATCAGGTGGAGGTAAACGCCTCGGGCCAACGCTATATCTGCGTGGTCGACAATATGGGCACCGTGTCTTCGGTCCAGAAGGCCGCCTAGGTCAAACTGCCTGGCTCAATCGTCAAGCGGTTCCGGCGGGTGCGCGTTCCTGCCCTTGCCGAAGGTATAGCCGGTCTCGACCGCCTTGCGGCCGAACTTGTCGCGCAGCGAGTCGATGGCGCCCTCGGCCAGGGCGCGCTTGCGAGATAGAAGGTCGACGAGATCGGGCGGATCGGCGCGCTGGTCGTCCGAGAGATCGCTGACGCCGATGCCGAGCAGGCGATACTTGGTGCCGTCGGTTTCCTTTTCCAGCAGTTGCAGCCCGGTCTGGAAGATGCGGTGGGCAAGCTTGGTCGGGTCGGCGAGCTGGCGGTTGCGGGTGCGCAGCTTGAAGTCCTGCGATTTGAGCTTCAGCACCACGGTACGGCCGGCAATGCCCGCCTTCTTGAGCCGCGCCGAGACTTTTTCGGACAATGCCCGCAGCACCGGCACCAGCTCGTCCGACGAGGCGAGATCCGTGTCGAAGGTCGTTTCCGCCGACACGCTCTTGGCTTCCTGATCGGGCGACACCTTGCGGTCGTCCTGGCCGCGCGACAGGTGATAGAGCCTGCTGCCCATCGTGCCGTAGCGCCGCATCAGCTCGTTGAGCTCCATCCGTTGGAGCTGGCCGATGCTGCGGATGCCGTCGCGTTCCAGCGTCGCCGCAAATGCCTTGCCGACGCCCCAGATCATCGTCACTGGCTGCTGAGCAAGGAAAGCAGGCGCCTCGGCTTCGCCGATGAGGGCAAAGCCGCGCGGCTTGCGGAAATCCGAGGCGATCTTTGCGAGGAACTTGCAGTAGGAGAGCCCGGCCGAGACTGTGATGCCGATTTCCTTTTCCACCGCGGCGGTGAAGCGCGCCAGCACCAGCGCTGGCGGCAGGGCGTGCAGTTGCTCGGTGCCGGCGAGGTCGAGGAAGGCCTCGTCGATCGACAGCGGCTCGACCATTGGCGTCAGCGCCTGCATCATCGCCCGGACTTCGCGGCCGACGCGGACATATTTTTCCATGTCAGGCGTGATGACGACTGCCTCGGGGCACGCCTCCAGTGCCTTGAACATCGGCATTGCCGAACGCACCCCATGGATGCGGGCGATGTAGCAGGCCGTCGACACCACGCCGCGCTTGCCGCCGCCGATGATGACCGGCCTGTCCTTGAGCGCGGGATTGTCGCGCTTCTCCACCGCCGCATAAAAGGCGTCGCAGTCGATATGGGCGATCTGCAGCCGGTAGAGCTCGGGGTGACGCAGCAGTCGCGGGCTGCCGCAGGCATGGCAACGTGGTCCCGAGCCACGCTGAAGGCTCAGGCAGTCGCGGCAGAAACCGTGGCTGGGGTCGTTGACAGGCATCGTCATCGCTGCGAACATAAAGAGAACAAATCGGATTTTATGCCAGCCGACCTGCGACGACAAGCCGGGGTGAGGGAGTTATGCCGTGACTGATGTCATCTCACCGTTGACCCCTGACATGTGGCCACATTTCGAGGACCTGTTTGGCAAGCAGGGCGCGTGCTACGGCTGCTGGTGCACCTATTTCCGGCTGCCGCCGGCCGCGCGCCGCGAGAGCACGCGCGAGCGCAACAAGGATCACATCAAGGCGCGCATCGAGGCCGGTCCACCGCCTGGCCTGCTCGCTTTCGAGGGTGGTCAAGCGGTTGGCTGGATGCAGGTCGGTCCGCGCGCCGACGTGCCCGAGTTCAACAATTCCGGCAGGGCGTCCGCGCCATTTTCGCCCGAAGATGCCAAGGACGCCGCCGTCTGGGCGATCTCGTGTTTCTTCATTCGCAACAAGGCGCGCGGCCAGGGCCTGACCCACCAGCTTGTCGATGCGGGTATCGCGTTCGCGCGCAGCTCCGGTGCGAAGGTGCTGGAGGCGTGCCCTATGGACCAGTCCAAGGATTCGCGCTCGGTCGGCCTTTATGTCGGCTCGAGCAGGGTCTTCGAAAAAGCAGGCTTCATCAGGGCGGCCGAGCGCAAGCCGGGCCGTCCGCTGATGCGGCTGGAGCTCTGAGCCCGGCTAGCCTGAGAACCCGCCGCTTTCCAGAAACGCGATTTCCTGCGGTGTGGATTCGCGTCCAAGCAGGAAGTTGCGGTGCGGGAAACGGCCGAAACGGGCAACGATGTCGCGATGGCCGATGGCATGCTTGGTGAAGTCTCCGCCGAGCTTCGTCGACCGCTCCAGCGGGATGTCGTGGTCGGCCAGCGTCTCCGAATGCGAGAAGGGCAGGTAGAAGAACACCCGAATCGGCCCATCGGTGGCCATGTCGTGGCCATCGCCAATGGCCTGGCGGGCGAAGTGCCGAGCCAGCGGGTCGGTGGCGTACATGTGGCCCGAGCCGCGGAAGCAGTTGCGCGGAAACTGGTCAAGCAGGATCATCAAGGCCAGCGCGCCTTCGGCATCGGCCGCCCAGTGGTCGCACTGCCGCTTTGCCGCCGCCATATGCAGGTCGCCCAGGCGCTCGCGGAAATGGCTGTCGAAGACATCGTCCTTGCCGAACCATCGTTCAAGGCCTGCCTCACGCCAGAATGCGACGACCTCGCTCGCCCGCTTCCTGTCCACTTGTGTCATTGTCAGATCCTCTCCGCCTTCTCGCCGGTTTTCTTGCTGAGCGCGTCCGCCGCTTCCTCGTTCAGAGCCTTGGCGCTGCGGCGTGGCTGCGTCAGCGGCGTCGGCACCGGTTCCGGTATGTTGCCCTGGAGGTAGTCGCCCCCTGACTGGATGTCGCCGGCGATCTGCAGGTCCAGGCGGGCGGCGTCGCGCACGCGTACCTCTTCGATCACTTCGGCGACGTCATCGGGGTCTTCTCCGAGGCGCTGCAACGTGGCACCGCCAAACATCAGCGCCGATTCGAAAGTCTCGAGCAGCTGGTAGTCTACGCCGGCACGGATCAGCTGGATCGCGGTGCCGCGGTCATAGGCGCGCGCCAGTACCGGCACCAACGGGAACTCGGCTCGCATCTGCTCGGCAATGCGCACGGCAACCTCTTCCTTGTCGACGCAGATGAGTACGGCGCGTGCCCGGCCTGCGCCGGCGGCATGGAGGATGTCGAGCCGGGTGCCATCGCCATAATAGATCTTGAAGCCGAAGTCGCCGGCCGCCTGGATCATCTCGACGTCGTTGTCGATGATCGAGACGTCGATTCCGCGTAGCAGCAATGGCTGGCTGACGATCTGGCCGAAGCGGCCGAAGCCGATGATCAGCACCGTGCCGCTGAGTTCGGCGGCGACGTCCACGCCTTCCAGCGACTGTTCGACCGGAGGCGTGATCCGGCGCAGAACAGCGATGGCCAACGGCGTCAGCACCATCGAGATGATGATGATGGCCGTCAGTATGGCGTTGGCCTCGCCGTCGATGATGCCGACCGCTAGCGCCGAGGAATAGAGCACGAAGGCGAACTCGCCACCCTGCGCCATGACGACGGCGCGCTCCAGCGCCTCGCGATGGCCTGAGCGCAGGAAGCGCGCGACGACATAGATGCCGAGCCCCTTCATGAACATGTAGATGACGACATAGGCAGCGATCATCTGCCAGTTGGCGGCGACCACGCCGAGGTCGAGCGACATGCCGACGGCAATGAAGAACATGCCGAGCAGGATGCCGCGGAAGGGTTCGACGTCGGCCTCGAGCTGGTGGCGGAAGGTCGATTCGGAGAGCAGCACGCCGGCGAGGAACGCACCCATCGCCATCGACAGGCCGCTGAGCTGCATGGCGAGCGCCGACCCCAGAACGACAAGCAGGGCAGCTGCAGTCATCACTTCGCGGGCGCGCGATTCGGCAAGGATGCGAAACAGCGGGTTAAGCAGGTAGCGCCCGGCGAAGACCAGGCCGACGATTGCGCCGACGCCGATGCCTATCTCGGTAAAGCGCTCGGCCCAGCCGGTGCCGTGGTCGGAGGCGGCGACTGGTGCGAGGAAGGCGACGAGCGCCAGCAGCGGAACGATGGCAAGGTCCTCGAGCAGCAGGATCGAGACCATGCGCTGGCCCTTTGGTGTGCCGAGCTCGCCGCGTTCCTCGAGCAGCTGCATGACGATCGCCGTCGACGTCAGCACGAAGCCCGCACCTGCGACAAAGGACTGGGATATGGGGAAGCCTGTGGCCAGTCCGACGGCGGTGAGCAATACAGCGCAAAGACCGACCTGCAGCGCACCGAGGCCGAAGATCTCGCGCCTCAGCCCCCAGAGCCGGGATGGTTGCATTTCAAGGCCGATGATGAACAGGAACATCACCACGCCGAGTTCGGCGACATGCAGGATGGTTGCAGCTTCGGAGAAGACGCCGATGCCGAATGGGCCGATGACGACGCCCGCGGACAGATAGCCGAGGATGGACCCGAGCCCGAGCCGCTTGAAAATGGGAACGGCGATGACGCCGGCCGCAAGCAGCGCCACCACCTGAACCAGTTCGCTGCCCGATGCTTCAGCTGCCATGCGTGTATCCGTATTATCAGTGATTGTGCGGCATGGGCCGCAGGAGGATAGGCAAAGATAGGTGCTTCGGAGCCTCGCGAACAGTCCACTCGGCCGTCGAATGACGACATGGCAGAATCACTGCTTGTCAGGTCCTCGTTTCCTTGGCCCCACAACCCACCATTGCGTGTGACAGGCCATGACGCTAAGGCGGACTTGGTTTCGGCCAGCGTGGGGCTGAACTGCCGCCGGCACGTCGCCGGCTACGAGGAGAGGACTTTTTGATGAAGAATGTAGTGTTTGCCGTGCTCGGCGTTGCCGCACTGGGCCTGTCGGCCTGTTCCAAGGCGCCGGAATGCACGGCCGAAACCCTGACCAAGAAGAGCCAGGAAGTTGCGGCAGCCGTCCAGGAAGCCGTGACCAAGGACCCGACCAAGGCGGCCGAACTGGCAACCAAGGTGCAGGAAGTCGCTTCCAAGTACACCGGCGCGACCACGTCGGCGGATGCCTGCAAGGCCTATGACGAGCTGCTGACCGCCATCAAGGGCTGATTTTCGCGGCGAGAATCGAAAAAGGGCGGCGCCTAAGGCACCGCCCTTTTTTGTTTGGACGCAAAAAATTCAGTTCTTGGCGATGGCGCCGACCGCGGTGTCGTCGACACGCATGAGCTTCATGCCGATGACCGGCACCAGCTGCTTGTCGACACGCACCGAAATGGTGACGTGCATGGAGTTCTCATCTGACACGCGCGCCTGCATGACGCCGTTCAGTTGGTTGCGGTTGATCGACAGGATGACCTTGCGACCGTCGACCACATTGCCTGAGACGATGTCGAGGCCTTTGCCCTCGGAGCCGTCGAGGAACGTGCCGCGATAGCCAGCGCGACCGGCCTGTTCAATCGTCGCCGACATTTTCTGGGTAAAAACGCCCACGCGGCAGCCACCATCGAGCGACATGCCGACCTTGCCATCGGGCGTCGAACCGGTGAAGTTGCAGTTGAACTTGGTGCCCTTGTACTTGCCGGCGACGATCTCGCCGGGGCCGGTCCAGGCGCCTTCCACCGACTTGAAGAACTTCTTGTCGCGTTCGGGCGACTTGACGGCTTCGGCGTGCGCCGCGCCCGACAGCGAAACCGCCATGACGGGCAGGACGGCGGACAGGAACAAGCGCTTCATAGGCACACCCGGCAACAGAAAACTGGAACGATTTGTTGCAGGGACCATGGCGAAAAATGGTTAATGCTTCGTCTATTTAGACTTGTCGGCGGCCTTGTCTTTGGTCGCAAAAGTGGTGAGCGCAGAGAGGAAATCACCCATGCCCGGCCGCTTGACGGCATCGAAGGGCAGGGGCCGCGCCGTCTCCATCGCTGCAATGCCGATGCGCGCCGTCATCATGCCGTTGACCACACCTTCGCCGAGCTTTGCCGACAGTTTGGCAGCCAGCCCGTGACCGACGATCTGCTGGACAAAGCTGTCGCCGACGGCGATTGAACCGGTGACCGCCAGATGCGCCAGCGCGCTGCGGGCCAGCCTGAAGAAGCCGAGAGTGCCGGGACGACCACCATAGAGTTCGGCAAGCCTGCGGATGAGACGGCCGGCCTCGAACACCACATAGGCGATGTCGACCAGCGCGCGGGGGCTGATCGCCGTCACCAGCGACACGCGCTTGGCGGCATCGAGGATCAGAATCTTGGCCTGCGCGTCGAGCGGCGTCAGAATTTCGGTCTCGGCCAGCCTGACCAGATCAGCACCGTCGATTACCTCGTGGCGCTGCGCGTCGAGCATCCGCCGACCGGCTGCGGTTTCGGGGCGGGCGGCAACGAACTTCGCCAATTCGTCAACGACGGCGCGCGCCTGGTGCGGATCGTTGCGTTCGATGGCGTCGGTTGCGCGATTGCGCAGGCGCTCGACCGAGGCGAGCCTGACCAGGGCAAAGAGTTCGCGGCAAAGAATGACGACCAAGGCCAGCAGCGCCACAGCAGCTGCTCCTGTCGCAAGCCAGCCGAGCCAGTCGGCGCGGCTGAACAGGTCGCGGATCAGGCGATCGGTCCACAGGCCGACGCCGAGCGAGACGAGGATGCTCGCGGCACCCAGGAAGACAGTTCCGAGCCATGACTTGCGCTTCGGCGCCGTGGCGGGTGGCGGTGCTGCCGACGCCAGGTCCGCCTCGTCAAAGACGTCGATCTCGGCCGGCGTGACCGCGACGGCCTCGACGGCCAATGCGCGAGGCTTGCGTTCGGAGCGGTCTGGCGCCTCGGGTTTCGTCGGTGAGTTTACGGCAACTTCGGGCTCGAGACGGAATGCAGCGGGCTTTCGGCTCATGCGAGATGATCTCCGATCAGGAACTGCAACGCGCGGTCGAGCCGGATATGCGGCAACGACAGCGTCACGCCTTCGGCGGTGCGTTCGAGGCGGGGCGGGCGGAAACGCACGAAGCGGATCGTCGGATCGTTGGCGTCCTGCCGATGATTGGTGCCAAAGTCCTGAAAGACGACATCCGCCTTTTCCGGCAAGTCACCGGGAAATATGGCTGTTTCGGCATTTCCGTCGAAACGTTCCTTACCGATCCGCTCGCCCTCGATCGGCGTGCCGATGATGACCTGAAGCGTCTCGCGCCCCTGCTTGACCGTGCCTTCGCGGGTGGCGCGCACGGCGGCAAGCGCCAGTACGTCGACCTCGGCGCCGGAGAGATTGGCGCGGGCGACGGCGCGGTCGGTCAGGCGCCGTACGATCGACTGTAGCCGGTCGTGGCTTTCATGATGCAGGTGGTCTGCCTTTGTCGCTGCAACCAGAATGCGGTCGATGCGCCGGGAGAAAAGGTCGGTCAGAATGTTGCCGCGACCCGGGCGGAAGCAAGCGAGGATTTCCGTTACCGCCCGCTCGAGGTCGGCAAGCGCGCCTGGACCGGCGTTGAGCGCCTGCAGCGCGTCGATCAGCACGATCTGGCGGTCGAGACGTGCTATGTGTTCGCGGAAGAATGGCTTGACCACATAAGTCTTGTAGGCCTCGTAGCGGCGCTCCATCATCGCATGCAGTGAGCCTGGCTTTGCCCTGGTCTCGCCAAGGTCGGGCAGCGGCGCAAAGGTCAGGGCCGGTGAGCCGTCGAGGTCGCCGGGCATCAGGAAGCGCCCGGGCGGCAACGTCGACAGCGCCCGCTCGTCGTCCTTACAGGCCTTAAGATAGGCGGCGAAGCTCTCTGCAAGACCGCGCGCCGTCATCTCATGTGCGGCTGCTTCCGGCTTCACCGTTGCCGAAAGCGCCCGCCAGGCCTCCGACAGATCCGAGCGGACGGGCAGGCGAGCTAGTTCGAAAGCCTCGCGTGAGAAGTCTGCATAGCTCTTGCCGAGCAGGGGCAGGTCGAGCAGCCATTCGCCGGGATAGTCGATGATGTCGATCGACAGTTTTCCGGCTGAAAACATGCGGTTCCAGCCTGAAGCTGACTCGAATTCCACGGTCAGGCGGAGCTCGGAGATGGCGCGCGTCGAGTCAGGCCAGGCGCGTTTGTCGACGAGGGCCGCGACATGATCCTCGTACTGGAAACGTGGCACCGCGTCATCGGGCTGCTCTTCAAGCAAGGCACGCGAAATGCGTCCCGATTTCTGCGCTTCGAACAGTGGCAGGCGGCCGCCATGGATCAGATTGTGGACGAGGGCGGTGATGAAGACGGTCTTGCCGGCACGCGAAAGGCCGGTGACGCCAAGTCTTAGTGACGGCGAAAACATCCCTGTCGCGCGGCCGGAAAGCGTGTCGAGGGCAATGCGCGCCTCGTCGGTAAAGGTGGTCAGAGACGCCAATCGTCATTCCCCTGAAGGTCCGGCCCCTGAAGGTCCGGCTGCATATAGGTGTCGTGACGGGGCTTTGAAATGGCTGGCGACTTCAAAGATCGGCCGGGGTTAGGAACGCTTCCAGGTAACCTTTTCCGAGCTCTGCCGCCGACAGCTCCTGTTCGAAACGGATCACGGCCAGTCCTGCAGTTGGAAAGCCGGTGTGCAGCGTATGCAGCGCCTGTTCCTCGCCGTCGCCGGTGACGGCCATCGCCAGGTCCTCCATCATTGGATTGTGGCCGATGACGAGGATCGAGCTGTGGCGGCCATTCTCGCGGATCTTGTCGAGATAGCCGGCGGCGTCAGAACTGTAGAGATCGTCGGTGAAGATCACGCGGCCGGTATCGGTGCTGCCGGCGATGCCTTCCAGCGTTTCGCGGGCACGCCTCGCATTCGAGCAGAGCGTCAGTTCGGGAACGTAGCCGGATGCCCGCATCGCGGCTCCGGTGGCTTCCGCATCGGCCACTCCGGTCGCATCGAGCGGCCGGTCGAAATCGCGCATCCCGGGGAGGGCCCAACCTGCTTTGGCGTGTCTGAGTAGAAGAAGCCTGCTCAAATCTCGCTCCCGGAAGCTCAAGCCCCCGACGAGCCTGCGCATAGTTTCAGTTCAGCATGTAACCAAGCCCCTGTCGCCTTGCAACCGGACGGTGCGTGAAAGCGTTTCTTGGGAAGAGAGTTGCAGGTCTGCCACTGCGAATCATTGGGTGTCCGCGCATGTGTGAACTTTTCGCTGAATACGCTTGTGTGAGGGTTGGCCCGCGAATATATAGGCGCCAAAACGGGGTTGTCGGGTGAGTCTAATGAACGATACCGTTGTACTTGGCTACGTGCCCTCCGAGGAGGAGCCGTTCATGAATGAGCGGCAAAAATCGTACTTCAGAGCTAAGTTGATCGCCTGGAAGAATGACATCCTGCGCGAAGCTCGTGAAACGCTCGAAATTCTGCAGCAGGAAAACGCCAACCATCCCGATCTCGCCGATCGTGCTTCGTCGGAGACGGACCGTGCCATCGAACTGAGGGCGCGCGACCGTCAACGCAAGCTGATCTCCAAGATCGACTCTGCGCTGCAGAGGATCGACGAAGGCACCTACGGATACTGTGAAGAAACCGGCGAACCGATCTCGCTGAAGCGCTTGGACGCCCGTCCGATCGCCACGCTGTCGATCGAAGCTCAGGAACGTCACGAGCGCCGCGAGAAAGTCTATCGCGACGACTGACCACTTCGCAGGCACGGAAAAAGGCGGCTTCGGCCGCCTTTTTCATTTGTGCTCCAGTCAGTCGCTGGCGCTGCTTATTTCTTCGGAGCGAATTCGCCGAGCAGGCGGGCCATCTCGTCGTCGAGCGACAGATCCGGCGCAGCCGCCTTCTTGGCCGGCTTGTCATCGAGTGAAACCTCGAGTTCCTTCATCAGCGTGTCGTCGATCTCGTCTCGGCGCGGCTGCGGCGCCGGAGGTGTCGGGGCAGGTCTGGCTGGAGTCACATAGGTCGGCGTCACCGCAGGCCGCGATGCTGCAGCCGGCATGACGGGCGTCGCAGGTACAGCTTGCACCGGGGTCGGTCGAGGCGCTTGCTGTTGCGTCGGGGCAGGCTGCTGTGCGCGCGCAGGCGCCGGTGGCTGCTGTCGTGGTGTCTGCGGGGCGGAAGGTGCGGCCGGACGTTGTGCTGCGGGAACTGCTTCGTGACCATTGTCGGCTGCGGTCAGCGCCGGGCGGCGCGGGGCAGCCATGCGGATGTCGGTTTCAACCACCACATCGGTCGGTCCGCCAATGAGGAGCAGATGTTCGACATCGTCACGGCGTACCAGAACCAGGCGGCGGTGGCTGTCGACGGCCGTGGCATCCATCACCGCGAGCCGCGTTTTCCTGTTGCGGCCGCCGGCGACGAACGTGCCGAATGTCAGGCTGCGGATCAGCTTGACGATGACAAGGACGATGACGAGCAGTACGAGCGCTGCGAAGGTCCACAACACCGCAGCCGCGTAACCGGGGCCCGCCACGCTATCCAGCCAATCAAACATTTCTACCCCCGTCTTCGAGCCGCGGCGACACTAACTCCATGCAAGTACGTACGGCAAGTTGCCATTCGAGCTTCGCAGGTAGAGCCGTGACTAAGCGCCTGATCTTGCCTCGAACTTGCGTCGCCTTCTCGTGGGGCCTTTTCCCGGTCTTAAGAATGTGATTCAACCGCTGCGGACAACGAGCCGGAGAGACTCGCAAGGGAATGGCCAAGGAAACGCGCAACGACTTTTATCCGATGCCGATCGTAGATCAGGCGGCGCGCCCGGATGCCATCACCCGACTGGTCATCTTCATCGTGGTGTTGACGGGGGCGGCGATCCTGTTCGGCCTGTTCCGGGAACGCCTGGGCGACCCGTTCCTGATGGGCATGCTCGGCGTGCTCGCCATGATCGGTGTCGGCTATCTGTTTGCCACAGCGATCGGCTTCGTGCAGATCGCGCCGCGCTCGCCGGCCGACGGCCTGTCCAAGGCATTTGTCGATTCAATGTCGCAGGGGCTGGTCGTGACCGATGCCAAGGGCCGCATCGTCTATGCCAACCGCGCCTACGCCGACATGACGGGCGCTGCCGCTGCCGCTGAACTCAAGACCGTTGAAAGCCTGCTCTCGGACCTGCCGGAAGCTTCGGCGACCATCTCGCAGCTTGCTTCCGGCCTGCGCGACGGTCAGGCCGGTGACGGCGAGTTCCGCCTTGCCCAGTCCATCCGTCCCGGTGCAGCTCCCGGCGCACGCTGGTACCGCGTCCGCTCGCGCGCCTTCAATGTACCGGGACAGCGCCAGCCGCTGAATGCGTGGCAACTTGCCGATATCTCGCCTGAGAGAGCCGAGCAGGAACGCTTCTTCCTCGACTTGCAGCAGGCAATCGACCATCTCGACCACGCGCCTGCGGGTTTCTTCTCGGCCGACCAAGACGGTCGCATCACCTATGTCAACGCCACGCTGGCCGACTGGCTCGGCATCGACCTGGCAAGCTTCACGCCCGGCGCCATCACCCTTGACGAGATCGTTGCCGGCGATGGCATGGCGCTGGTCCGTTCGGTTAAAGCCGACGCCGGCACGACCCGCAACGCCGTAATCGATCTCGATCTGGCGACCGTCAAGGGTGCGGTGTTGCCTGTGCGCTTCATGCACCGTGTCTCGGCCAGCCGCGAGGGCGTCAATGGTGCGACGCGCACCATCGTGTTGAACCGCACCGAGGGCGAGGATTCGTCGGCCCAGCTGCGGGCCTCCGAGGTGCGTTTCACCCGCTTCTTCAATTCGACGCCGATGGCGATTGCCGGCGTCGACCAGAGCGGCCGCATCCTGCGCACCAATGCGCCGTTCCTGTCGCTGTTTTCGACAGTGGTCGATCGCGATGCCGTCGACCGGCGCGTGCGCCTCGACACCGTCATTCACGAGCGCGACCGCGCGGCGTTTGCAGCGGCGCTCGAAAGGGCGCACCAGCGCCAGGCCGACATCGCCCCGATCGATACTGTCCTGCCCGACAATGAGGAGCGCCACATGCGTTTCTACGTCAATGCAGTTGCCGACGCCGAGGGAGCCGAAGAGGCGGCGATCGTCTATGCGGTCGAAACCACCGAGCAGAAGGCGCTCGAAAGCCAGATGGCCCAGAGCCAGAAGATGCAGGCCGTCGGCCAGCTCGCCGGCGGCATCGCGCACGACTTCAACAACGTACTGACCGCCATCATCATGGCGTCGGACCTGCTGCTGACCAATCATCGTCCGTCGGACCCTTCTTTCCCCGACATCATGAATATCAAGCAGAATGCCAACCGCGCCGCCTCGCTGGTCCGGCAGTTGCTGGCGTTCTCGCGCAAGCAGACGCTTCGCCCCGAAGTGCTCAACCTGACCGATGTGCTGGCCGACCTCAGGACGCTGCTCGCCCGCCTGGTCGGCAACAGCATCAAGCTCAAGGTCGATCACGGCCGCGACCTCTGGCCGATCCGCGCCGACATCGGCCAGTTCGAGCAGGTCGTCGTCAACCTCGCGGTCAACGCCCGCGATGCCATGCCGCAAGGTGGCGACCTGATGGTGCGCACCAAGAATGTGCCGCTCGAAGAGTGCAAGGCCTATGGCTACCGCGAGCTGGTGCCGGCCGACTATGTGCTGGTCGAAGTCGAGGACAGCGGCACCGGCATTCCGCCTGAAGTGCTCAAGAAGATCTTCGAGCCGTTCTTCACGACCAAGGAAGTGGGTAAGGGCACGGGTCTCGGCCTGTCGATGGTCTACGGCATCATCAAGCAGACCGGCGGCTTCATCTATTGCGATTCTGAGGTTGGCAAGGGAACGGTGTTCCGCATCTTCCTGCCGCGTCATGTTGCCAAGGCTGCACCAGTCCTGGTCGAGGCAGACGGCAAACCGGCAGCCGATGCGCCGGTGCCTGCCGCTGCCAAGGCGGCTGAGCCGGCCCAGCCCAAGGATCTCTCCGGTTCGGCAACCGTTCTGCTGGTCGAGGACGAGGATGCGGTGCGCATGGGCGGCATGCGGGCGCTGACATCGCGCGGCTATACCGTCCATGAAGCATCTTCAGGCGTCGAGGCGCTCGAAGTCTTCGAGGAGCTCGGCGGCAAGATCGACGTCGTCGTCTCCGACGTGGTGATGCCCGAGATGGATGGGCCGACACTGCTTGGCGAGCTGCGCAAGCGTCAGCCCGACATCAAGTTCATCTTCGTCTCCGGTTATGCTGAGGATGCATTCGCCAAGAATCTGCCGGCGGACGCACAGTTCGGCTTCCTGCCCAAGCCATTCTCGCTCAAGCAACTGGCGACTGTCGTCAAGGAAGTTCTCGAAAGTTAGCAGACGCCATCAGGCATCTGTACCGCTCTGCCCAATCGTTTGGTTAGCTTTCCCCGTGGCTAATGTAGTGCCATCATGGGTAAAGCGCATCGTCCTGGGGTAAGGCATGCAGACGACGCCACATAATGAGGCTCGACGCGGAGACTATGCAGAGGCGGTCCTGCTGGCAGGTGATCCGCAACGCGTAGAATGGATAGCGCGCACCTTCCTGGATGATATGCGCCGGGTGAACCAGGTGCGCGGCGCGCTTGGCTATACAGGGCGTTATCGCGGGGTTCCGGTCAGTGTCCAGACGACTGGCATCGGTGCACCCTCCATGTCGATCTACGCCCACGAACTGCTCGACGTCTACGGCGCCAAGACGTTGATCCGCGTCGGCACATGCGGGGCGCTTGCCGAACATGTCAGGCTGCGCAGCCTGGTCATTTCCCAGTCGGCAAGCACCGACAGTCACGTTAACCGCCAGCTCTTCGGCCTCTATGACTATGCCCCGAGCGCGGATTTCGATCTTTTGCGGCGCACGGCCGAGCGTGCGGCCGAGCTCGGCCTTGATCACCATATCGGCCAGACCGCTTCCAATGATGTCTTTTATCATCCCGATACGCTCGGCCGCTTTGCCGGTGTGCGCGCGCATGGCGCGCTGTCCGTCGATATGGAAACCAGTGCGCTCTACACAATCGCCGCGCGCTTCGGCGCCAAGGCCCTGTCGATCTGTACCGTGGTCGACAGCATGGTCAACGGTGAAGAGACCGACGCATCCGAGCGGCAGGAGCTTTTCCGTGACATGAGCCGGCTGGCACTGGACGTCGTCGCCTCGATGCGGTCGGAGGTCCGGTGACGAGGCATCTGGTCGCTGGTTTTGTTCGTGGTAATCTTTCCAAGGCTTTGTGAGTCGCCGCTTTTTCCCGCGTCCCCTGATCGTCGATGGAAGCGCCGGCAAGTTCCACGCAAGCGAAGCTCCATACGCTGATCGAGCGTTACGGTGTGTGTTCACTGCGTCTGTACATTCGGACAGAGGGACAGCCCGATGGAGCAGTTTGTCGAGGAAAGCATGAAGAGGCGTCTGATCGAGCCGGTCGATATGATCACCGCCATCAACATCCTGAAATCGCACGGTTATTGGGGCGACGAGCTGTTCGTCGCAATCACCAGAATCTTCTACGTCGATCTCGATACCCTGAATGAGGTCATGCGCCGGCACTGAGATTCGGGAGAAGTCGGAAGTGCATGCCTATGTTGCGATGCAGCATCGGAGGGTTGCAATTTCGTGCCAGATCGTCCATATGCGGCGGCATAGGCGCTTGAGCCGGGCTTACGGCTTTCTCCACGGGGAGACTGGTTGCGTCTGATTTCTCCCATTTCCGGCAACGGTTAGCGGGCGAAAAAGACCCGCGGCATGAGGCATGCGGGCACGACAGCGCAGCCGAGCGGACGAGCGTCCGCCGCCTTGTCGTTTCATGAAAGATTCAGGCCGGTAGGTTGCGCCCTGCCGCCATTGATGTTTGCGACGATTGTCGTCGCATGAAAGAAGAAGATATTGACCATTGAAAACAACGCGGAGCTGAACGGCTTCGCCAAACTCGGCATTACGGGCGCGCTGCTCAAGGCGACGATCGCTGCCGGGTTCACTGAGCCCAAGCCGATCCAGGTTGAGGCGATCCCGGCGCAGCTGGAAGGCCGCGACATTCTCGGCATCGCGCAGACCGGCTCCGGCAAGACCGCAGCCTTCGCTTTGCCGATCCTGTCCAAGATCATCGCTCTCGGTACCAAGCGCAGGCCCAAGACCGCCCGCGCCCTTATCCTTGCGCCGACGCGCGAACTCGCCGTGCAGATCGAGGACACCATCAAGATCCTGGCCAAGGGCGCGCATATCTCGACCGCACTCGTGCTGGGTGGCGTGTCGCGCTTCTCGCAGGTCAAGAAGATCGGACCCGGTGTCGACGTCCTGATCGCAACGCCCGGCCGTCTGACCGACCTGGTGCGCGAGGGCGACCTGATCCTGGCCGATACCCAGTGGCTGGTTCTCGACGAAGCCGACCGCATGCTCGACATGGGCTTCATCAACGACGTCAAGCGCATCGCCAAGGCGACCGCCAAGTTCCGTCAGACGGCGCTGTTCTCGGCGACCATGCCGGCGGAAATCGCCGAACTGGCGCAGGGCTTGCTCAGGGATCCGGTTCGTGTCGAAGTGGCGCCGCAGGGCACGACGGCGGCTGAAATCCGCCAGAGCGTCGTGCTCGCCCGCACCAAGCAGAAGCGCAAAATCCTTTCCGACATGCTTGCCGACGAGAAGATGCGTTCCGTGATCGTCTTCGCCCGTACCAAGCACGGCGCCGATCGCGTCACCCGCGATCTCGAGCGCGATGGCTTCGAGGCTGCGGTCATTCACGGCAACAAGTCGCAGAATGCCCGCCAGAAGGCGCTCAACGGCTTCCGCGACGGGTCGGTGCGCATCCTGGTGGCGACCGATATTGCCGCGCGCGGTATCGACGTTCCCGGCATAAGCCACGTCGTCAATTTCGACCTGCCGGACGAGGCTGAAAGCTACGTCCACCGTATCGGCCGTACCGGCCGCAACGGTGCCGATGGTGTCGCCGTCACGCTTGTCGATCCGTCGGAAAACGCCAAGCTCAAGCAGGTCGAGCGCATCATCCGCATGAAGCTGACCGTCGATGCCGACCATCTTGGCCAGCCCGATCCGCAGCGGCCCGCTGGTGAGCCGCGCTTCGAGCCGGCCAATGACGATGCCGGCGAGCGTCGCCAGGGTCGTCCGAACGGCCAGCGCGGCCGTGGCAACGGTGGCAATGGCGGTAATGGCGGCAAGCCGAAATTCGCCAAGGGTGGCGAGCGTGGCGGCTCCGGTGCACCGAAGGGCGAGAGGCCCGAAGGCGGCAAGCCGTTCCGCGGCAAGCGTCGTGGCTTTGGCAACCGCAAGCCGAACACGCGCGCGGCATAATCAGCGTTCTGTTCGGCAGGAATGCTTGAACAAAAAAGGCGGTCGGAGATGCTCCGGCCGCCTTTTGTTTTGCTCGGGGCGCAGACTGATCAGTCGAAGCTGTTGCGACGAAGATAGACGAGCGGCTCGCGCTTCCATCTGGTCGAGGCAACCAGCGCCTTCTCGCGGATAGGCCGCGGCAGCAGGAAAAGCAGCTTCATGCCCCAGGTCAGCCGGCGCGGGAAGGTGACCTCGAAACCACTGCTGCGGATTGCCTTGCAGATGCGTTCGGCCGCCCGTTCGACCGGCATCATGGCCGGCATCGAGAACGAGGCCTTTTCCGTCAGCGGAGTATCGATGAAGCCGGGGTTCATCACCTGGGTCCGGATGTTCATCTTGTCGAGATCGAACTTCAGCGCCTCGGCGATGATGTTGACCGCGGCCTTGGTCGAGCCATAGGCGGCGGTGGTCGGCCAGCCGAAATAGGCGCTGATCGAGCCCATGAACACGATGTGCCCGCGTCCGCGGTTGCGCATGCGATCGATGACCGGACCGAGGCCATGAAGCACGCCGAAGACATTGACGGCAAAGCTCTGCCGGAACGCTTTCATGCAAAGGTTGTCGCCGGTCACGGGCATGTAGGCGCCGGCATTGAGCACCGCGAGCACGATTGGTCCGGCCTGGGCCTCGATTGCTGCAACCGCAGCCGCCATGCCGGCTTCGTCGGTGACGTCTGACGGAAAGGACAGCACGCGGCCCGGCATGTCCTTGGTTTCGGCGATCAGCGTGTCCAGCGGGTCGTTTGGGCGCACGGTCACAGCAACCGTATAGCCCTGCTGGGCCAGCAGGCGCGCGACCGAACGGCCGATCCCGGTGCTGCCACCGGTTATCCACGCTACCCCGTCCTTGGGGTCAGCCCGGTATGTGCTCAATCAAGTCCCCTGGGCAGAGTTTCGATGTAGGTCTAACGGCACGGCGTTCATATGCAAGGGCTGTTTTAGGGCTGCATGGTCCGCTCAGGACCGTGCCCGCTTTGCCTGCAGTAGAATGCTGACCCTGTGATGCCGATGGTTCAGAGAATTTCTTCCCTTGAAAGCCGAGGCTCACATTTTATAGAGCGCCATGCGTCCGAACGGACGCATAAAGGACGCTCTAAAGTATTGAATCTGCGCTTCGTGCTTTCCGAAAATCGATTCCGATTTTCGGGCCGATGCGCTAGGGTTCTCCGGCGAATTGGGAAGGAATCTTCATGCGCTCGGTGATCGATGCCATCGGTAATACGCCTCTTATCCGCCTGAGGCGGGCCTCGGAGGAGACGGGCTGCGAAATCTTCGGCAAGGCCGAGTTCATGAACCCCGGCCAGTCGGTCAAGGATCGCGCTGGCCTGTTCATTATCCGCGATGCTGAAAACCGAGGCCTGTTGCGGCCCGGCGGCGTGATCGTCGAAGGCACCGCCGGCAACACCGGAATTGGCCTGACCGTTGTCGCCAAGGCGCTCGGCTATCGCACCGTCATCGTCATTCCCGATACGCAAAGCCAGGAGAAGAAGGACGCGCTGCGCCTGCTTGGGGCCGAGCTGATCGAGGTTCCGGCGGTGCCCTACAAGAACCCGAACAACTATGTGAAGATTTCCGGGCGGCTGGCCGAGCAATTGGCAAGGACCGAGCCCAATGGCGCGATCTGGGCCAACCAGTTCGACAATGTCGCGAACAGGGAAGGGCATATCCGCACGACGGCCGAAGAGATCTGGCAGCAGACGTCGGGCAAGGTCGATGGCTTTGTTTCCGCTGTCGGTACTGGCGGCACTCTGGCCGGCGTCGCCATGGGCCTCAAGGGCAAGAACGCCGGCGTAAGGATCGCGCTTGCAGACCCTCTGGGTGCTGCCCTCTACAGCTACTACACCTCGGGCGAACTGAAGTCCGAAGGCAGTTCGATCACCGAGGGCATCGGACAGGGGCGCATCACCGCAAATCTCGATGGCTTCACGCCCGACTTCTCCTACCAGGTTCCGGATGAGGAGGCGTTGCCCATTGTCTTCGACCTGATCCAAGAGGAGGGCATCTGCGTCGGCGGCTCCTCGGGCATCAACATTGCTGGTGCCATTCGCCTGGCGCGCGAACTCGGACCGGGCCACACCATCGTCACCGTGCTCGCCGATTTCGGTACTCGCTACCAGTCCAAGCTGTTCAATCCAACATTCCTGCGCGAAAAGAACCTGCCCGTGCCCAACTGGATGGAGCGTCCGGTCGAGATCGAGGTTCCGTTCGAGCAGGTGGCGTGATGGCATTTTCGACCGAAGCGGTTTTTCGCGACGACGCCTATCTGCGTGAGACCGAAGCCACTGTCGTTGGCATCAATGACCGTGGCGGCATCATTCTCGACCGCACGATCTTCTACGCCACTTCAGGCGGCCAGCCAGGCGACACCGGTGTGATGTTGCGCCCCGATGGTAGCCCGATTGCGGTGGCCGCCACCATCACCGGCGAGCACAAGGACGAGATCATCCATGTGCCGGCGCTTGAGCAGGCTGTGCCCCAGGTCGGAGAAAAGCTGAGGCTTGCCATCGACTGGCCGCGGCGGCTGTTGCTGATGCGCATGCACGCAGCCTGCCACCTGCTTACGGTGGTCTGCCCCTATCCGATAACAGGTGCAGCCGTCGGCGAGGAGGATTCGCGCGTCGATTTCGATATCCCCGATGCCGGCTTCACCAAGGAAGACGTCACCATCAGGCTGATGGAACTCGTGCAGGCCAACCATCCGATCTACACGCGCTGGATTTCGGAGGATGAGCTTGCCGCCAATCCCACGCTGGTGAAGTCGAAGAACGTTCGTCCGCCTTCCGGCACCGGCCGCATCAGGCTCGTCTGCATCGGCGACAATGCCTCGATCGACAGCCAGCCCTGTGGCGGCACCCATGTTGCCAGCACTGCCGAGATCGGCGAGATCCATATCGGCAAGATCGAGAAGAAAGGGCGCGAGAACCGCCGCTTCCGCATCCGCTTCGGCGCGATGCTCGCCAACTGAACCGGAGAACTGCCATGGGCGACAAAAGCGCCTTCGTCATCGACGCTGACTGGCTCGAACAGCGGCTGAGAACGCCCGGACTGTCGATCGTCGATGCGTCCTGGTACATGCCGGCGCAGAACCGGGATGCGCGCAAGGAGTATGACGCCGCCCATATTCCGGGCGCGGTGTTCTTTGATCAGGATCTGGTTGTCGATCCCGATTCGACCTTGCCGCACACGATGCCGTCGGCGTCGCTGTTTGCGCGCCATGCCGGTTCGATGGGCATTTCGGCTGACGACACCATCGTCATCTATGATGGTCCTGGCTTCCAGTCGGCGCCACGCGTCTGGTGGATGTTCCGCATCATGGGCGTCTTCCAGGTCTACATCCTGGATGGTGGTTTCGGGCGCTGGAAGGCCGATGGCCGGCCGGTGACCGCTGAGCCCACCAGGACTGCGCCGAATGTCTTCCATGTTGACTACGATGCTTCCAAGGTCGTCTCGCTGACGGAGATGCGCGACATCGTCCAGTCGGGCAGCGCCCAGATCGCCGACGCGCGTTCTGCCGGACGGTTCGAGGGCACCGACCCGGAGCCGCGTCAGGGCTTGCGCTCCGGCCATATGCCGGGTGCGCGCAACGTGCCTTCGGTCACCTTGTCGGAAAATGGCGAATTCCTGCCGCTCGATCGCCTGAAGGCCAAGCTCGAAGACGCGGGGCTCGACCTCTCCAGACCAGTCGTCACCACCTGCGGCTCCGGCGTCACCGCCGCCGTCATCACGCTCGCGCTGCAGTCGCTTGGCCATGGCGACGTCAGGCTCTATGACGGGTCATGGACCGAATGGGGCGGGCTGTCGGATACACCTGTGGTTACGGGAAAAGCCTGAGCATGGGCGCGGACCGCAGCGAAACCATCCCGGTCACAGTGACCTTTCTCGAGATGCAGGTGCCGCCGGCCTATTCGCCGCCGCTGCCTGTCAACAAACAGATCGCGCTGCTGAGGACGCGCGACATACCGCTGCACTTTTATCGTTACCTCGCCGACCGCGTCGGCCGAAAATGGCACTGGGTCAATATCCTGAGACTCAACGACGAGGAACTTGCGGCAGGTCTCCATCGGGAGGATCGCGACATCAGGGTGCTTTACCTCGACGGCGCGCCCGCCGGCTTCTTCGATCTCAAGCCGCATCTGCCCGACGAGGTTGAGCTCGCTTATTTCGGCATGATGGAGCATGCGACGGGGCAGGGGCTGGGCCGCTGGTTTCTGGGCGCAGCCATCGCGGCAGCATGGTCGTACAAGCCACGCAAGGTGACAGTGCAGACCTGCACGCTCGATCATCCCGCCGCCCTTTCGCTTTATCAGAAGCTGGGTTTTTCGCCCGTCGCGCAGAAGGGCGAGACAGTACGCACCATGACTTTTGCCGAGCGCTCCGCCAGCGTTATGCGCTAGTAGAACTGAAAAGAGCCGGTTGCCCGGTGCCAGATATCGGCAGTACGCGTGTGAATGGCCCGTTCATCCCATCTTCAGGTTGATTCAGGCATTTTCCGCGCCAACAGGTTCGACTGCGAAGTCGAAGTGAAAGGAGAATGTAGATGCTGAACCGCCGTACCGTTGCTGCCGCACTGATTGCCCTGATCGCAGCCCCTTCCTTCGCCGCTGCCCAGGCGACGACGCCCTCGGCTGCGCAGATCGAGCGCCAGCTGCAAGCCGCGCCGACGGTCAAGCTCAAGCCGAACCAGCGGGTCACCGTGCGCGAATTCAAGCGCCGGCCGGACCTGCGCCGCATGGCCCCGTCGATCGACATCCAGTCAATTAATTTTGCCTTCGGCTCGGCCGAGGTTCCCTATTCGCAATATGGCAAGGTCGAAAATATCGCCAATGCGCTCGAGCGCATCCTGCGCCGCGATCCCGGCGCGCGCGTGCTGATCGAGGGCCACACCGATGCGGTCGGCTCCTACGCGTCCAATCAGGCGCTGTCGGAGCGGCGCGCCGCCGCGCTCAAGCAGACGCTGGTTCGCGAATTCGGCCTTCCGCGTTATGCGCTGGAAACCGTCGGCTACGGCGAGGAATTCCTGCTGGTGCCGACCCAGAACGAGAACTGGCAGAACCGCCGCGTCACATTGCGCCGCTACGACGCCTTTATCCGGTAGTCGATTCGGCATCTTGGTTAGCGACCGCTGCGATACCCCAGAGCCCGGCCCGAAAAGCCGGGCTTTATTCATGTCAACCCGTGTGGTATACAGTATACCAAATGAGGGGCGATATCGTGGAGGGGAGATGACGACCAAGGTAGTGATGGCCGGCGCCACGGGGTGGGTCGGCAGGGCGCTGGTTCCGGCGATACTGGCGCAGGGCGACATGCAGCTGGTCGGTGCGGTGGCTCGTCGCGCGGCTGGTCACGATGCCGGTGTTGCCGCCAACGGCCAGCCGATCGGCCTCGCCATCCGGGCGTCCCTGACCGAAGCGCTCGACGTGCCGTCCGACGTCGTCGTCGACTATACCAAGCCGGTGGCCGTCAAAGGCCATGTCATGCAGGCAATCGAACGAGGCCGGCATGTCATCATCGGCACCTCCGGTCTCGGCGCGGCCGACTATCGCGAGATCAATGCTGCGGCACGTGCCAATGGCGTTGGTGTGGTCGCGGCTGGGAACTATTCCATCACGGCGACGCTGATGAAGAAGTTCGCGTTGATGGCCGCGCAATACATTCCCGACGTCGAGATCATCGACTACGCCAGCGCCCGCAAGCCGGACGCGCCGTCGGGCACGGCACTCGAACTGGCTGAGACCCTGTCGGAGATCAGGGGCGCGCCGACGGCGTTACCGAAGTCGGAAATCTACGGTCACCCCGAGGCGCGCGGTGCGACGCTGGGTGAGGGCACGGCTGTGCAGGTTCATTCGCTGCGGTTGCCGTCTTATCAATTGTCCTGCGAGACCGTGTTCGGCCTGCCCGAGGAGCGCCTGGTCATCCGCCACGATGCGGGTACATCGGCTGTGCCCTATGTTGCCGGCACGCTGCTCGCGATCAGGCGTGTGCGTGAATTTACGGGGTTGGTGCGGGTGCTAGATGCGCTGATGGACGAAACACTGTCAGTGTAGCAAATCGGGTGGGCGGCATGCTCCTCCAAGCCTAGCTTGCGGCAATCCAGCAAGAAGGTCACAAGGAGATCGTCGTCATGACCGTTCGTTTCCAGGCACTGCCGTCCCAAGAGGTGAGGGCGCTTCAAAAGGGCGCGCCGGATGCCTATGGCATGCGGCCGGAACGCAAGATTTCAGACGGTGTCGGCGTACCCTGCCGCCACTGCCTGAAAAACGTCGAGGCAGGCGAGCCATATCTGATAATTGCCTACAGGCCGTTTCCGGAACTGCAGCCCTATGCCGAGACGGGGCCAATCTTCCTTCATGCGGAAGAATGCTCGCGCGCCCAGGAGAGTGCAGAACTCCCCGAACTCTTCAGCAGAACGCGCGACTACATCCTGCGTGGCTACAGCGCAGATAACCGTATCGTCTACGGCACGGGAATGGTGACGGAAACACCGGAGATCGTGGACACGGCTGCGGTGCTGCTGCGGCGTCCCGACGTCGCCTATGTCCACATGCGCTCAGCCAGGAACAATTGCTACCAGTGCCGGATCGAGCTGGCTGAAGCGGACGCTCGGGAATTTGTCGCCTGATTTCGCCAATGAAAAAGCCCGCGGCATCGCTGCCACGGGCCTTGTCTCATCTGGCTAAGCCCGTGGCTTAGTTGAACTTGTACTTCGCGCCGACACGGACAGTGTGGAAGGCAGGGATCGTTTCTGACCCATCTTCATTGTCGTGACCGTTGTACTGCGAAAAACGATACTCAAGGTTGACGGCAACATTGTTCGTTACAGCCGTTTCGAGTCCGCCACCCACTGAAAATCCGTTCACGCTCCAATCCCTCGTCTGGCTAAAGCCGGGAACTGATATTTCTTCCTCAACGTGCTGCCAGCTGTAACCGCCAAGCACATAGGCCAGGGTAGTCTCGTTCAGCTTGGCGCCGACTCGGGCGAGCAAGTCAAAGCCGTAGTCGGCCTTGCCCTCATACTTCGGACCACCGAACGCAGAGGCGTCGAACAATTGCGTGGTCATGCCGGAATATCGGCCTCCGAGTTGCAGGCCGGCCACCCAAATGCCATTGAATTCGTGATCGTAACCTACGTTCAATTCACCAAACAGGCCTTCACCGCCTATGCCCTGGATGCTGGTGGTTCGGCTCGGATCCCTTAGTTCATCTACAATGGCCCCAGCACCGAGCGCGCCTCCAACGTAGAAACCGGTCCAGCTGTAGGCTGGGGCTGCAAAAGATGTGCCGCCACCATTCTGTGCGCCAAAGCGATAGTTGGCACCGATGTGGAAAGTATGTGTTGTGGGCTCAAATTTGAGCGCTCCACCCCCAAGGTCCTCAATAGCGATGTTGTTGCCATAGTTGGCGTAGCGATACTCGGATTTGAGGGTCCAGTTGCCGCTAATTGCGGTTTCCATGCCGACCCCGAGCACATATCCGCTACGATTCTTGTCAGTATCGAAAGGCAAGGCTCCAGGTGCATCTAGCTCGATGTGCTGCCAAGTATAGCCGCCGAGCACATATCCCAAGGTCGTAGGGGTAAGCAGATAGCCCGCCCTGGCGGCAACGTCGAAGCCGTACTTGTTCTTAAGCGATAGTTCACCGGCGCCCAGCATGTTCTCGACAGAGAACGCGATGTTGCCCGCGTGAGCGTCGATGAAGCCGCCAACCAGCACTCGTTCCGAAACCAAGTAGTCGTAGCCTGCGCTCACCTCTGCAAATACGCCATCTCCACCAAGATCCATAAGGCCTTGGGTGGGGCTACCACCCGGGGCAACTACCTCGGTGCCTCTTACGACCGCACCCACGCCGCCGCCAAAGCCGACATATACGCCGCTCCAGTTGAAGCCGGCGGCCGGTGCCTCGGTTGCCACCGCATCAGCTGCGTGTGCCGCCGATGCCAGCGCCGTCATTGAGCTTGCGCTGAGAAGCAGCGCTGCGAAGGTCTTCAAAAATTTCATGTTACTACCCCACTACCAGTGCAGGCAGTTTTGGCACGCTTACGTTGCGTGCGATGCAGCTAAAATGTCACAGATCGGGTCAATGCACATTTAGTCGGAAACATTTTTGGGTGTATCCGGCGAATGTTAGAGAGAATAAAACAGATCAATACCTTAAATGCCGAAATGAAAGCGCCCGCCGCATTGCTGCGACGGGCGTTTCGGCTGTTGAAGCCGACTCAGGCAGCCAGTGCAGCCTTGGCTTCGATCATCTCGTAACCGAGCGCCTCGGCGACTGCACGGTTGGTGATGCGACCACGGTGGACGTTGAGGCCGTTGCGCAGATGCGGCTCGTCGGCAAGCGCCTTCAGCCCGCGATCGGCCAGCGCCAGGCCGTAGTGCAGCGTGGCATTGTTGAGCGCATGCGCCGAGGTCACCGGCACTGCGCCCGGCATGTTGGCGACGCAATAGTGGATGATGCCGTCGACCTCATAGGTCGGATCGGCATGAGTGGTCGCATGCGAGGTCTCGAAGCAGCCGCCCTGGTCGATTGCGACATCGACGAGCACCGCACCCTTCTTCATGCCCGACAGCATCTCGCGGCTGACCAGCTTGGGTGCTGCAGCACCGGGGATCAGGACGGCACCGACGACGATGTCGGCCGAGAAGCATTCTTCCTCGAGCGCTTCGACGGTCGAATAACGCGTGTGCACGCGACCGGCGAACAGGTCGTCGAGCTGGCGCAGCCGCGGGATCGAGCGGTCGATGATGGAGACGTCGGCACCGAGGCCGGCCGCCATGCGCGCTGCATGCAGGCCGACCACGCCGCCGCCGATGACGGCGACCTTGCCCGGCAGCACGCCCGGTACGCCCCCGAGCAGCACGCCGCGCCCGCCATTGGCCTTCTGCAGTGCGGTTGCGCCAGCCTGGATCGACAGGCGGCCGGCAACTTCCGACATCGGCGCCAGCAGCGGCAGGCCGCCGCGATCGTCGGTCACCGTCTCATAGGCAACCGCCGTGACGCCAGAGGCCAGCAGGCCCTTGGTCTGGTCCGGATCCGGAGCCAGGTGCAGGTAGGTGTAGAGGATCTGGCCTTCGCGCAGCTGCACCCATTCGTTCGGCTGCGGCTCCTTGACCTTCACGATCATATCCGAGCGGGTGAACACCTCTTCAGCCGTCCTGGCGATCTGCGCACCGGCGGCACGATAGGCATTGTCGTCGGCACCGATGCCCGCGCCTGCGCCGGTCTCGACCAGCACTTCGTGGCCATGCGCCACATATTCGCGCACCGCACCCGGCGTCAGGCCGACGCGATACTCATGGTTCTTGATTTCCTTTGGGCAACCTACGCGCATTTCCTGCTCCTCCGCAGCCTTTCCGGTCATGTTCCCTTAGGGGAGAAAGTGAATCACGAATCGGCCCGAATATGTTTGCGAAATGAATTGTGTTTGGGAGGCCAGATCGATATTTCTTGCGCATGATTGGCAGATAGTCGAAGGAAATTCGAAGAATGCCGTTGGACAGGATCGATATCGCCATCCTCGATGCGTTGCAGAAGGATGGCCGCATGCCGAACGCGGCATTGGCAGAGAAGGTCGGCTTGTCGCAGTCCGCCTGTTCGCGCCGCCTCGACAATCTCGAGAAGTCGGGCGTCATCGCCGGCTACCACGCCCGGCTGTCCAACGCGGCCCTCGGTCACCAGATGACCGTCATCGTGCACATTTCGCTGTCGGGGCAGTTCGAAAAGACGCTGACCGAATTCGAGATCGCGGTGAAACGCTGCCCCAACATCCTGTCCTGTCACCTGATGTCGGGCGAATACGACTACATCCTGCGTATCGCCGCGCGCGACCTGCCTGATTACGAGCGCATCCACAAGGAATGGCTGTCGGCCATGCCGCATGTCACCAAGATCAACTCGTCCTTTGCGCTGCGCGAGGTCGTCGATCGCACGGCAATGGGTATGCGTCCCGAACTCGCCTGAGGTGAGCCCTCACCGGATGACGCCGGCCTCGGTGACGATCCTGTCCATGGGGATGTCGTGGGGTTGCGGGTAGATCGTTGGCAGGCGCGCCAGCTCATAACCTATGCCGATGACCAGCGCCTTGCGCGGCAGCGCCGCCAAAGTGCGGTCGAAGAACCCACCGCCATAGCCGAGCCGATAGCCCGATCCGTCAAAACCGACGAGTGGGGCGATGACGATGTCGGGAATGACCTCCGGTCCGGCGACCGGCACCGGAATGTTCCAGACACCGCGCTCCAGCTTGTCGCCCGGCGCGTAGGTCTTGAAGGTAAGCGGTCGACCCAGCTGGATGGCGATTGGCAGCGCGGTCTTGCCGCCACGAGCATTGACCGAGGCGAGCCAAGGCCTGAGGTCTGGCTCGCCTCGGAAGGGCCAGTAGAGGCTGACCAGCCTGCCGGCAACGTCTCCGATGACCTGGTCGAGACCTTGCGCGATCAGTCCGGCCATGGCCGTCCGTGCGTCGACCGAAACCTCCAGCCTGTGTTCGATCAGCCGGGCGCGTTCAGCTTTGCGCCAGCGCCGCACCTCGGCCCAATCGGGCGGCGACGGGGCACGGAACTCCGGATCAAGCTCATGCATGAAACAGGGAGGTGAGGCGTATTGCGCCGGACCGTCGTCGTCGAGATCGCCCATGTCAGGACCTCCTGAAGCGCCTGTGTCCGGATGAACGCACGAGGACGCTCTAGCTGGCTGTATCTGCGCATCGCGCTTTCCGAAAACGCGTTCCGGGCGATGCATCGGGATTTCAAACACTGCGGAAGCCTAGTCCTGCACGCACCATGCTTGTGGTCAATCGGCGACATGCCATGGCCCAAGAGGTCGCAAATTTCCTGGACCAATGCATTCCTCACAACTTGTCGCGAACCTGTCATGCGAGTCGGCTGGACTTCAGGGGATTTTGGCGCAAGATTTGATCTTTCGGACGCCGGCTAAATACTGTCACTTCATTTCCCTGGAGAATGAAATGTCCACCACGCTTCATCCGATTTCTCGTCGTTCCTTTCTCGCGGGCTCAGCTGCCGCGGGCGCACTCGTGATGCTGCACCCGTTCGCGGCGCGCGCCCAGGCCAACCAGGCCCATCTTCGCATCATGGAAACGACCGACCTGCACGTCCACGTCTTTCCTTACGACTACTACGCCGACAAGCCGAACGACACGATGGGCCTGGCCCGCACCGCCTCGATCATTGACGCCATCCGCGCCGAGGCCGCCAATTCCGTGCTTGTCGACAATGGCGACTTCCTCCAGGGCAACCCGATGGGCGACTACATGGCCTATCAGCGCGGCATGAAGGACGGCGACGTCCACCCGATCATCAAGGCAATGAACACGCTGGGCTACGATTGCTCGACGCTTGGCAACCACGAGTTCAACTACGGCCTCGACTACATGTTCAAGGTGCTGAACGGCGCCAATTTCCCGTTCGTCTGCGCCAACCTGACCAAGGGCCAGCTGGCAGGCGACGCCACCAAGGACGAATTGTTCCTCAAGCCCTATGTGATCCTCGACAGGAAGGTGAAGGACGGCTCCGGCGCCGAGCATCCGATCCGCATCGGCCTGATCGGCTTCGTCCCGCCGCAGGTCATGACCTGGGATTCGCGCCATCTCGACGGCAAGGCGATGACCCGCGACATCGTCAAGGCCGCCCAGGCCTGGGTGCCGCAGATCAGGGAAGAGGGCGCCGACATCGTCATTGCGCTTTCGCATTCGGGCATGGGCACGCTCGAACAGGGCGAAAATCTCGAAAACGCCTCCATCCTGCTTGCCGGCGTCGACGGCATCGACGCCATTGTCACCGGCCACAGCCATCTCGATTTCCCCGGTCCGAAATTCGACAAGATCGAGGGCCTCGACAACGCCAAGGGCACCATCAACGGCAAGCCCGGTGTCATGGGCGGCTTCTGGGGCTCGCATCTCGGCCTGATCGACCTGCTGCTCGAACGCGACGGCAAAACCTGGAAGGTGGTGAAATTCTCAAGCGAAGCGCGGCCGATCTTCAAGCGTGTTGACAAGAAGGTCGTGCCCAATGTCGAGAGCAAGGCCGCGGTCGAGGCCGCAGCCAAGGAAGAACATGAGGCGACGCTCGCCTATGTGCGCACACCTGTCGGCAAGACGTCTGCTCCGCTCTATTCCTATTTCGCGCTCGTTGCCGACGATCCGTCGGTACAGATCGTGAGCCAGGCGCAGATCTGGTACATCAAGGATATGCTGAAGGCGACCGAGCACAAGGATCTGCCGGTGCTCTCGGCAGCCGCTCCGTTCAAGTCGGGCGGCCGCGGTGGTCCGGACTATTACACCGACGTGCCGGCGGGCGACGTCGCCATCAAGAACGTGGCCGACCTCTATCTCTACCCCAACACCGTGCAGGCCGTGGCGATTACGGGCGCGCAGGTGAAGGAGTGGCTGGAGATGTCGGCCGGCATCTTCAACAAGGTCGGGCCTGATAAGGCCGACCAGGTGCTGATCAACGCCGACTTCCCGTCCTACAATTTCGACGTCATCGACGGCGTGACCTACAAGATCGACCTGGCCCAGCCGCCGAAATACGATCCCAAGGGTGCCGTGCTCAACGCCGGTTCGAACCGCATCGTCGATCTGATGTTCGACGGCAAGCCGATCGATCCGGCCGCCAGGTTCGTCGTCGCCACCAACAACTATCGCGCCGGCGGTGGCGGAAATTTCCCAGAGATCAACGCGTCCAAGCTGGTTTTCGAGGCGCCTGATACCAACCGCGACGTGATCGTGCGCTACATCGTCGACCAGGGCACGATCAATCCGTCGGCCGACGCCAACTGGTCGTTCGCACCGGTTGCAGGTGCCTCGGTGATCTTCGAGACCGGTCCCAAGGCCAAGGACCACATATCGGAGGTCAAGGCCGTCAAGATCGAGCCGGCTGGCGAGGGTGCCGAAGGTTTCGCCAAATACCGCATCACTCTCTGATCGTTGGAACTGGCTAGGGGAGCGGCCGGAGTGACCCGGCCGCTTTTGCATTTGTGCGATCAGAGCGCCTGCCGCTGGAGGGCTGGAGCGATCATGTCGAGGGCGTCGGTCGAGATGCCGCCGGAATAGCCCTCGGGCAGGGCGTCGATCATCTCGGGGTCGTTCATGCCTTCCGAGAAGCCGCTGCCATGATAGGGCGCGATGAGGAAGACCTCGGTACCGCTCGCTGCCATCCGGTCCAGGAACCGGTTGGGCCATCCCCACAGCCAGGGCGCAAAGTTCGTTGGCAACAGCATTGCCCGGTTGCGGCACTCGTCGGGCACGTAGCCGCTCCAGCCAAGCGCCTGGTACCGGATCAGGCAGCGCTTCAGGGACTGCTTGGACAGCGTCCTGATACCGGGCAAGGCCTGCTTGACCGCCTGCACCGGCCGGTCGCCGCCAAGCACCGCCAGGTCGTCCTGGCGGTCGGGCGGCAGGGTCGCGATGAAGGCCGCGAGGCGCTCGCCCTCCTGGGCGTCATTGCTCTTGACGTTGATGTGGAAACGCTTGTCCGGAAACTCGGCCAGAACCTCGTTTAGCGACGGCATCAAGCCGACGCCCAGGCCCCGGAACGGATAAGTCTTGCCGCCGTCTGCCGTGTAGCCGTAGCCGACGTCGAGTTTCTTGAGCTCGGCCATCGAATGCGATCGCGTCTCGCCCGTACCCTCGGTACGGCAGTCAACGGTCCAGTCGTGGAACACTGCGAACTTGCCGTCGGTCGTCGGGTGGATGTCGAACTCAAGCACATCGGCGCCGCGTTCGAAGGCCGCTTTCATCGAGCGGAGTGTGTTTTCGAGATAATCGTGCCGCGGCGGGCGGATGCGCTCGGCGGTGCATGTGTCGCGTTCCAGGCCGACACTGTCGAACTCCTGCGACAAGCCGCGATGGGCGAGAATCACCGGCTTTCCGGCGGCTCGGCTTGAGAGCAGCGACGTGTTGTTGAGGTAGATGGCCCCGGTGGCCGCCACGGCCAGGAGCAGGAAAATACTGCGTTTGCGCATGTCTCGATTCGCTCCGATGCCCGGCCCGAGAGACATACAGAACGGCGAGCAGGCTTTTTCACGGCTAAAATGAGCAGGATGAAGTCTATTCCAAGAACAATTCGGCGGGCGAAGCCAGGTGACGGTTGAGAGCAAGCACAGCCGGCGGAAAGACTATTCCGGAAATTTGCGGCGTGCGGTGGCTGTGGCCAGCACTTTGCCCGAGGCGTCGATCGCCTTCGCCGTGAACTGGTAGCGATGCGGCCTGGGCGGGCAGGGGCCCTTGTAGGTGAATGCGCCATAGGCAAGGGATTTCCGCCCCTGGTATGCCACCTTGCCGCCGCCATGTGGGTAGCCTGTGGCGTCGAGGTCGACCATGCGGATGTCGAGGCTTTCCGTGTCCTTTGGCACGCCTGAGAGCGACATTGGCGGCGACTTGGGATCGAAGCACTTTTGTGTCGGTCCCCACTCGAACGACAGGCCCATTTTGGCGTAGGCGCCTGTCGTCAGTGCCAGCGTTATGCAACAAGCCCAAAGGACGCGCATCGCAGCCTCCTGTAGCCAAGACCGGCGGCGTGTGTGGATCGCCTAAGCCTTATATACCACCTGCCGCACGTCGATGTATTCGGCGCGGAAGCCTGCCTCGCAATAGTGGAGATAAAACTCCCAGAGCTTCTTGAAGCGTTCGTCGAAGCCGAGCGGCACGATGCGCTCCCAGGACGACCAGAAACGGGCCCGCCACTCCGCCAGGGTGCGCGCATAGTCCTGCGCAAAGACCCGCTCGCGCAGGAAGTCGAGCCCATGGTCGGCACCCAGCGACTTGAGCAGTGCCGGCGTGGGCAGCATGCCGCCCGGAAACACGTAGCGCTGGATGAAGTCGGGGCGCTTGCGGTAAATCGGATAGGCGGCCTCGTTTATGGTGATGATCTGCAGCCCCGCTGTGCCTCCCGGACGCAGGCTGTCCTTCATCTTGGCGAAGAAGGTTGGCCAGTGTTTCTCGCCCACCGCTTCGAACATCTCGATCGAGGCGATGCGGTCATATCTGCCCGCCTCGTCGCGATAATCCTGCAGCTTGAGCGTCACCTTGTCGGCGAGGCCTGCCTCCTGGATGCGCTTCTGGGCAAAGTCGAATTGCTCGCGGCTGATCGTCAGCCCGGTGACCTTGCAGCCGATCTCGCGGGCGACGAACTCGGCAAAGCCGCCCCAGCCGCAGCCGATCTCAAGCACGTGGTCGTTTGCGCCGATGCCGGTGTCGCGCGCCAGTGCCCGGTATTTTTCCGCCTGGGCGCCGGCGAGGTCGTTGGCGCCGGTAGCATAAAGCGCGGACGAATAGGTCATGCTCGGGTCGAGCCACTGGCGATAGAAATTGTTGCCGAGGTCATAGTGGGCCGAAATGTTGCGCTTCGATCCCTTGCGTGTGTTGTCGTTGAGCCAGTGACGGACGCGCTGGATCGTCGTCAGCAGCCAGTTTGCGCCGCCCGCGATCTTCTCGCCTGCCTCGGAATTGACCACGAACAGTTCGAGGAAGCTGGTGACATCGGGGCTTTCCCAGTCTCCGTCCATGTAGGATTCGGCCAGGCCGATGGTCCCGCCGCTGAAGGCGCGGCCGGGCAGGTTCCAGTTGTGCAGCACGATTTCGGCCTGCGGGCCGGGCGCCTTGCCGCCGACGAGCACGCTGCGCCCGTCGGGCATCTTTACCTTCAGCGTGCCGCGCGGCAGATGCAGCGCCGCCGAAAGAGCCATGCGTACGCGCGCCGGCAGGCCGCGGGCGAAGTCGGCGATATTGCCTTCATGCAGCCGCGTCACGCCGCTGCCAGGTCCATCCGATTTGTTCTGGGCCATCTCGACGTCCCAAATCCAATTGCCCGGCTCAGCGCTGTCGGGCCACTGTTGCAAGCCTCTCCATCGAGTGCCTGTGCCGGATGAGACGTGCCGCCGGTCACGCCGCCAACCGGGAAGGGCTTAGACTTGGCCTCCTTTCGCCAAGACTGCCGTCCACCGCGATGAAATCCTGTGCTGATCTTCACCGGCAAAATCGCGAACTTCAAGGGACATCTGGCATGCTCCGATATGCCAGCGGGACGCTGCTGACATTTCGGCCAGGGCGGTCATCTTTCGTAAATGTTAGTGAGACCTAATGTTGCCGGATGGTGCCGACCGCCAGCCGGCATTCATTCCCTGACCTGCCTGGAGGCCCTGCCATGCGTTATGTCGTCGTGATCATGAGCATCACCCTGTTCCTGATCTGGGACGTGCTCTACAACCAGAGCCGGGCGGTGGGCACGACGGTGCGCGAGGTCCACCGCGTCGTGCGGATGGTGACCGGCTGACGCCTTTCTGTCGCCTGCGCTTCCTTTTGCCCGATTGACGGCGGCAAAAAGCCGAACCAAAAGGCGGCTGCAAGACAGCAGAAGGAATCGCGGCTTGATCCGGCACATCGTGTTCTTCAGTGCGCGGCGGAAAGAGGAAATCGAGACGATCCGCGAGGAACTCTCGGCACTTGGCGGCATTCCGCACTCGACCGTCTTCGAAGTGACGATCAACACCAAGGTCGATCCATTCGGCGACGAGATCGATATCGTCGTCTACGCGGAATTTCCAGACCAGGAAGCATTGGCGGCCTACAAGGCCCATCCGCTCTACAACCAGACGACTTTGCGCGTCAGGCCGATGCGCGAGCTGCGCTTTTCGGCCGATGTGGTTGCTGCGGGATAAGAGCACGCTCCGGCAACGCCGGAGCGGCAGAATTCACCGGAAAGTTCAGGCCTTCTTGGCGCGACCGCGCGGCTTTGCCTGGGTTTCGCCGGCTTTGCGGCCGAGGCCGAGGGTACGGGCCAGCTGTGAACGGGCAGCCGCATAGTTTGGCGCAACCATCGGATAGTCTGCCGGCAGGCCCCACTTGGCGCGATACTCTTCGGGCGAGAGGCCGAAGTCGACGGACAGATGCCGCTTCAGCGACTTGAACTTCTTACCGTCTTCGAGACAGATGATGTAATCTGGGAAAACCGAGCGCTTCGGGTTCACGGCCGGCTGCTGTGCCTCGACCGGTTCCGCAGCCGGCTTGTCGAGCGCGAGGATCGAGTTGTTGACGCTGGCGATGAGGTCGGGAAGACCGGTGGCCGGTACTTTGTTGTTTTCCACGTAGGCGCTGACGATGTGGGCAGTCAGTCCTAAAATGTCGATCTTGCTATCGTTCGTCATCGGCCGTCCCTCTTTAGCATTGTGCCGTAATATATGAGTCTTTTCATGCGCCGCGCCGTATATCGGCGCAAAGCAAGCAGACGGCAAGATAGATAATCTCAAAAACTAGTGACCCCGGTCAGACAATTGTCTGCCGGGGTCTTTTATCTCAGTATATTAGCTAGTTCAGAAGAAGCTTTTACGCTGCCACCAGCCGCCCTTCTTGGGCTTGGCTTCGCCGTCAGCGTCGGCTTCGACCGCCGAGGTGACGACCGGTTCGGCCGGAGCCTTCGCAACTGCCGGCTCCTTCTTGGGTGCAACCGGCGCTTCTTCAGCCACAGCCGGTGCTTCGTCCGTCACCACAGGCGCTTCGGCCGGAGCCGCGGCTGCCTTGCGGCGCGGTGCACGCGGCTTGGCCGCCTTTTTCGCAGGCTTGGCGTCGGCTTCCGGTTCAGCGTCGCTTGCAGCGTCCGTTGCCGGCGCCTCCACGGTTTCTTCGGCAGCCTTCTTCGCCTTGGCGGTGCGGCGCGGCTTCTTGGCTTTCGCCTCTGCGACCGGTTCGGCTGCCGCTTCCTCCGCGACGGCGTCCACCGTCACGGCTTCGACGACAACTGCTTCGGCGCTCGCTTCCGAAGTCTCGGCCTCGTCGCCATCGGCAGCGTTCAACTCGTCGCCGTCTTCCTTGCGGTTGCGCTTGCCGCCGCGCTTGCCGCGACGACGCTTCTTCGATCCGCTGTCTTCGGCGGCAGCCGCTTCGGATGCCTCTGCAGGCTCGTCGGCCGCAACTGCGTCCGCAACGATCTCGGCTTCGCCTTCGGCTGCGACTGCAACAACGTTGTCAGCGCCGGCCTCGGCCGGCGCTGCCTGATCGCGGTCGCGGCCACCGCGACGGCGGCGGCGCTTGCGGCGCTTGCGGTCGTGGCCTTCTCCGGCAGGCGCGGAAGGCTGCTGCTGCTGACGGGCCGGCTGTGGCTCTGCCTCGACGACCTCTTCTTCCTCTTCCTCCTCGACGACGATCTCGTCCTCGATCTCTTCCGGCTCCTCATAGGCCGGTGCGATCACGGGGAGAGCGAAGTTGGCGGGCTTTTCGGCGATCGCGCCGCGGAAGATTGCGTAGTTCTGCGAGCCGACGCTTTCGTCCGCCTCGAGCGTGATCGTCACGCCGAAACGGGTTTCAAGCTCGACCAGCGTCGCGCGCTTGTGGTTGAGCACGTAGAGCGCGGTCGCCATCGGCGTCTTGACGGTGATGTGGCTGCGCGAGTCCTTGAGCAGGAATTCTTCGATGGCGCGGACGACCTGCAGGCCGATGGACGAATCCGACCGGACATGGCCGGTGCCGCCGCAATGCGGGCACGGCTTCATCGTCGATTCGAGCACGCTGGCGCGGATGCGCTGGCGCGACATCTCCATCAGACCGAAATGCGAGATACGGCCGACTTGGATCCGGGCGCGGTCGTTCTTCAGGCAATCCTTGAGCTTCTTCTCGACCGCACGGTTGTTGCGGTTCTCCTCCATGTCGATGAAGTCGATGACGATCAGGCCGGCAAGGTCGCGCAGCCTGAGCTGGCGTGCGACTTCCTCGGCAGCTTCCAGATTGGTGTGGAGCGCCGTCTCCTCGATCGAGTGCTCCTTGGTGGAGCGCCCGGAGTTGACGTCGATCGAAACCAGCGCCTCGGTCTGATTGATGATGATGTAGCCGCCGGACTTCAGCGTCACCTGCGGCTGCAGCATCTTGTCGAGCTGGGCCTCGATGCCGTTGCGGGCGAAGATCGGCGTGCTGTCGCGATAGGGCTGCACGGACTTGGCATGGCTCGGCATGAGCATGCGCATGAAGTCCTTGGCCTCGCGATAGCCGTCCTCGCCGGCGACGAGAATCTCGTCGATCTCCTTGTTGTAGAGATCGCGCACCGAACGTTTGATCAGGCTACCTTCTTCATAGACGAGGGCAGGGGCCGTGGACTGCAGGGTCAGCGACCGCACATTTTCCCACAGGCGCATCAGGTATTCGTAGTCGCGCTTGATCTCGGCCTTGGTGCGGCTCTCGCCTGCGGTGCGCAGGATGACGCCCATGCCCTTTGGCACCTCGAGGTCGGCAACGACTTCCTTGAGGCGCTTGCGATCCTGGGCATTGGTGATCTTGCGCGAGATGCCACCGCCGCGGGCGGTGTTCGGCATGAGCACGGAATAGCGGCCGGCAAGCGACAGATAGGTCGTCAGCGCAGCGCCCTTGTTGCCGCGCTCTTCCTTGACCACCTGCACCAGAAGGATCTGGCGACGCTTGATGACTTCCTGGATCTTGTAGTGACGACGCACAGGCTTGCGGCGGTCGCGCGCTTCCTCGATCGCATCTTCGGCGCCGACCGACTCGATTTCGTGGTCGTCGTGGTGTCCCGAATGGACTTCCTCGACCGTGCCGCGATCCTCGTTTTCGGTGGCGGCCTCGGGCGCAGGCTCGGAGATCACGTCGGCATCGACCGAAGCTGCAATCGAGTCGGGCTCGCTGCCGTCGTCGTTGGCAACGGCCTGGCCCGCGTCGGCGGCGTCGTCATGAGCTTCGTCGTCCGACGCGTGCGATTCGCCATCCTCGCTGGAGGCGACGGCATTGTCCTCGCCGCCTTCGGCCTTCTGCTCGTCGCCGTTACGCCGATTCTTTCCGCCACGGCGCCTGCGGCGGCCGCGGTTGCGGTCCTGGCCCTTGCTGTCGTCGCCTTCGTTTTCGTCGTCGTCTTCGTCCTCGGCCTCTTCAGCCTCGGCGCGCAGCAGCGCCTGCCGGTCGGCAACCGGGATCTGGTAGTAGTCGGGATGGATTTCACTGAAAGCGAGGAAGCCGTGACGGTTCCCGCCATATTCGACGAACGCGGCCTGAAGCGAAGGTTCGACCCGCGTCACGCGAGCGAGGTAGATATTTCCTTTTAGCTGCTTCTTGTCCTGCGATTCGAAATCGAATTCTTCGATACGGTTACCGCGAACTACGACAACCCGTGTTTCCTCCGGGTGGGAGGCGTCTATTAGCATCTTGTTGGGCATTATTTGGTGTCCTCCCGGCGACCGTCAGCCGCGGCGTGCGGGAACTCGTCCGCCGCCGTGAGTGCGCTGAGGAAAGGGTGCCGGATGATTTTGCGCCCGCCGGTCGCTGCCGAAACGCTATGGCGGTGCCGCCCGCTGCCGTGATGGCGCGGTTACCTGCGGACCTGTCCATGATTGCGTATGTGGCCAATGCGTGACCTTGCGGAACCTTGTTTCAAATCTAAGCCCGGACATCCGGACCAGCTACTTTGCTCTTACAGAGCCGGCGCGGAACTGAAGGTCCGGCCGTTTTCCTGACGCAGGTACGGCCCCGCCACGAGCCGGCGCCTGCGAAAATCGACTCGATCACCGAGAACTTATCTCTGTTGCAATGAGGGCCATCGCCCGTAGCGTTGTTCCCTAGCGGAAGGCGCTGAGGGCGCGGCCCTGGATTGCAGTGATCCAACGTCGCTTTTATGATTTGGCGAGGATGAGCGCAACCCTGATTTCCGATGCCGGCAAAGACCGTTTCCGCGGTATCGAAGATGCACTCCAGACAAGACTCGGTTAACCTTCTCTGGTTACCAGTCGTTAATCGAAGCGGTCGCCTATGCGCGCCGTTGCAGACTTTGACGGGCGCCGCCTGAGCGCCTGCATTTTGGAGCGGCGTTAGTGAGATGGGGTCGGCGGCTTTGACTGGCAAGAGCTTCCTGTTTGGAGGCACCCGGCCGAGGAGCTGGACCTGCCGTTCGATCTTCGGGCTGCTGGCGCTGATGTTCGCCTTTGCCGTGTTCGAATGCAGCCCCGCCTGTGCCACCGATGTCGCCAAGGCACTCGACTACAAGATGGCAGGCGACGCGACCCGCATGCGCATTGTCATGAATTTCGACCGCGAGCCGGAGCCGAAATGGCTGTTGCTGCGCGGCCCCCATCGCCTGGTCATCGATCTGCCCGATACGGCGCTCGCCTTCGATGCCAAGGACCTGAAGCCGCGCGGCCTGATCAAGAGCGTGCGCTACGGTGCTTCGGGCGAGGGCGCTTCCAGGCTGGTTGTGACCTCCAAGGGGCCGTTCGCAGTCGAGAAAATCGACGTCATCGAGAATGACGACGGCAAAGGCTACCGCCTGGTTGCCGACATTACTGCTGCTTCCGACCGTGAGTTCGATGCCGCGCTGGCTATCCAGGCTGAAACGACCAGTTCGACGGTGTCCACGCCCAAGACCGACCGCATCGGCAAGGTCGCCCAGCGTGGCAACCATCCCTTCACGATCGTCGTCGACCCCGGCCATGGCGGCATCGACGGCGGCGCCGAGGGTTTGAACGGCACAGTCGAGAAGGCAGTGACGCTCGCCTTCGCCAAGGAACTGAAGGCCAAGCTCGACGCTGGCGGCAGCTACAAGGTCGTGTTGACCCGCGAGGGCGACGACTTCCTGCGTCTCGACGACCGTGTGCGCATCGCCCGCCAGAACGAGGCCGATCTGTTCATCTCGATCCATGCCGACACGATCAGGCTTAAGGGCATTCGTGGCGCAACCGTCTACACCGTCTCCGACAAGGCATCCGACGCCGAAGCCCAGGCGCTCGCCGATCGCGAAAACCTCTCCGACCAGTTGGCCGGCGTCGATGTCGTCGAGGAGAACCACGAGGTATCGGACATTCTCGTCGACCTGATCCGCCGCGAGACCCATGGCTTTTCGACGCGTTTCGCACGCTCGCTTGTCGGCG
Organism: Aminobacter sp. MET-1; assembly: GCF_026521175.1. NCBI lineage: Bacteria > Pseudomonadati > Pseudomonadota > Alphaproteobacteria > Hyphomicrobiales > Phyllobacteriaceae > Aminobacter > Aminobacter sp. MET-1. The sequence continues at coordinate 452,793 of NZ_JAMSHL010000002.1, forward strand.
AGCTGTCGCCCACTGTCGGCATGATCAACAATCCGCATCGCTCGGCCGGCTTCCGGGTGCTCAAGGCCCCCGATGTGCCTTCGGTGCTCGTCGAACTCGGTTACCTGTCCAATGCCAAGGATGAAGAGTTGCTGCAAAGTGCCGAATGGCGCGACAAGGCGGCAACAAGCATTTCCAAGGCCGTGGCTGCATTCGTGGCCGAGCGCGGCGGGGCGGGCGGCTAGCAGGCGCTCCGCCGTTTTGCGGCGTTGCGTCGAGGCCACGTCGGTCGCCTTTGTAGCTTTTGCGGCCAAATTCTTTGGCGCTTGGCGGCGATTGCCGTATTTTGCCCACAACCACGCGACATGGGTGGCCGATTGCGGATCGGGACGGTTCCGACAGCTTGCGATGATGGCGGGTTTGTTTAGGGAATCCCCGAACCTTGTACTGGAGCGGGCATGATTCGTCTTATCGGCTATTTCTTCGGCATCGGCACGACGCTTGCGCTGATGGTCGCGGCAGGCGTGGCGCTTTATGTCGGCAAGCTCAACAAGGAGCTGCCCGACTACGAAGTGCTGGCCAAGTACGAGCCTCCGGTGACGACGCGCATCCACGCCTCCGACGGCGCGCTGATGGGTGAGTTCGCACGTGAGCGCCGCCTCTATCTGCCGAGCCAGGCGATCCCCGACCGGGTCAAGGCAGCCTTCCTGTCGGCTGAGGACAAGAATTTCTACAATCATCCCGGCATCGACGTGACCGGCCTCGGCCGCGCCGTGCTGACGAATTTCCAGAATTTCGGTTCCGGCCGCCGTCAGGTCGGCGCCTCGACCATCACCCAGCAGGTGGCGAAGAATTTCCTTCTCACAGCCGACCAGACCTACGAGCGCAAGATCAAGGAGATGATCCTGGCCTTCCGCATCGAGCAGGCCTACTCGAAGGATCGCATCCTCGAGCTTTACCTCAACGAAATCTTCTTCGGTCTCGGCGCCTATGGCATCGCCGGCGCGGCACTGACCTATTACGACAAGTCGGTCAACGAGCTGACAGTCGCCGAAGCCGCCTATCTCGCCTCGCTGCCCAAAGGCCCGTCGAACTACCACCCGTTCCGTTTCCCCGAGCGCGCGATCGAACGCCGCAACTGGGTCATCGATCAGATGGTGCAGAATGGCTACGTCTCGCGTGAGGAAGGCGACAAGGCCAAGGCCTCGCCGCTGGGCGTCACCCCGCGCCGCACCGGCAGCTACGTGTTTGCAAGCGAATATTTCACCGAGGAAGTGCGCCGCGAGCTGATCGCCCGCTATGGCCAGAATGCGCTCTACGAGGGCGGTCTTTCGGTGCGCACGACGCTCGATCCCAAGCTGCAGGCCATGGCCCGCAAGTCCATGCAGGCGGGCCTGCTCAAATACGACCGCCTGCGTGGCTATCGCGGCCCGGTCAAGAACATCGATGTTTCAGGCGATTGGGGCGTGCCGCTGGGCGAGGTCAAGAGCCTCGACGACGTTCCCGAATGGCGTCTCGCCGTCGTGCTCGCCAGCGACAAGAGCGGCTTGACCATCGGCCTGCAGCCCAAGCGCGAGGTCTCCGGCGCCCTGTCGAAGGATCGCGAAGAGTCCACCGTCTCCAAGGACGACATGGCCTTTGCCATGCGCCACGTTGTCGACGGCAAGCGCGTCAAGGCCAATTCCCCGGCCGAAGTGCTGAAGCCAGGCGACGTCGTCTTCGTGCTCAAGAATGACAAGGGTGACGGCTACTCACTGCAGCAGCCACCTGAAGTCTCCGGCGGCCTCGTCGCCATGGACCCGCACACCGGCCGCGTGCTGGCTATGGTCGGCGGCTTCTCCTTCTCGCAGTCGGAGTTCAACCGCGCCACCCAGGCGATGCGTCAGCCGGGCTCGGCCTTCAAGCCGTTCGTCTACGCAGCAGCACTCGACAACGGCTACACGCCGGCGTCGGTCATCATGGACGGCCCGATCACCATCCAGACCGGCTCCACCAGCTGGACGCCGAAGAACTATGACGGCAAGGCCGCCGGTCCTTCGACCCTGCGCGCCGGCATCGAGCGCTCGCGCAACCTGATGACGGTTCGTCTGGCCAACGACATGGGCATGAAAACGGTCGCCGAATATGCCGAGCGTTTCGGCGTCTACGACAAGATGCTGCCGGTGCTGGCGATGTCGCTCGGTTCGGGCGAAACCACGGTTATGCGCATGGTTTCGGCCTATTCGGTGATGGCCAATGGCGGACGCCAGATCAAGCCGTCGCTGATCGACCGCATCCAGGATCGCTACGGCAAGACCGTGTTCAAGCATGACGAGCGTGGCTGTGAGGGCTGCAACGCCACCGAATGGGCCAACCAGGCCGAGCCTGAGCTGGTCGACAATTCCGAGCAGGTGCTCGACCCAATGACCGCCTACCAGATCACCTCGATGATGGAAGGCGTCATTCTGCGCGGCACGGCGACCACGCTGCTCGAACTCAATCGTCCGATGGCCGGCAAGACCGGCACCACCAACGACGAGAAGGACGCCTGGTTCGTCGGCTATACGCCCAACCTGGTTGTCGGCCTCTATCTCGGCTTCGACAAGCCGCAGTCGCTGGGCAAGGGCACGACCGGCGGCGGTCTCGCTGCCCCCGTGTTCAAGGATTTCATGAAGGTCGCGCTCGACGGTACGCCAAAGGTCGATTTCGTGGTTCCCGAGGGCATGAGCCTGATCTCGATCGACCGCAAGACAGGCATGCAGGCAGCCCAGGGCGCGCCTGGAACCATCATGGAAGCCTTCAAGCCCGGCACTGGCCCGGCCGACAGCTACTGGGTCATCGGCATGGGCGAGGACGGCAGCAACGGCTACGGCGAGGCACTCTCGCCACAGGCCAGCAAGGCCATCAGCGAAGGCGGCGGCGGTCTGTACTAAGCGCCGCCAGCCTGACGAGAACAAAACAATGCGCGCGGCAAGGCCGCGCGCATTTTTGTTTGTTCGGCCATATATGATGCCTTGCGCATTCCTGTGAAGTTATATAGCTTTTTGGTTATTAATTGGTGCCGAGCTACTTGCCTGTTGAGGTTCCTTGGGAACCGTGACCGCCCGGCGTCATTTGAACAGGGAGCGGCAAACGCCGGTCCCGCTCGAATTCAATGCCAAGGGAGCATGTGATGCAGATGCAGAAGATCAGCCCGTTCCTGTGGTTCGACACCCAGGCTGAGGAGGCCGTGAATTTCTATACGTCGATCTTCAGGAACTCGAGGATTGGCTCGGTTACGCGCTACGGCGAGGCCGGGCCGGCGCCGGCAGGCAGCGTGATGGTGGCGCAATTCGAGCTGGAAGGACTTCGGTTCACCGCGCTCAACGGCGGTCCCATGTTCAAGTTCACCGAAGCGATATCGATGGTGGTCGACTGCAACGACCAGGCCGAGGTCGATCACTACTGGTATGCGCTGTCGGAGGGCGGTCAGCCGGGGCAGTGCGGTTGGCTGAAGGACAAGTTCGGCCTGTCGTGGCAGATCGTGCCCGAGGCGCTGCCGCGCCTGCTGAGCGACCCCGACGGGGCAAAGGCCGGCCGCGTCATGCAGGCGATGTTGCAGATGACCAGGATTGAGGTGGCCAAGCTCGAGGCCGCCTCCGCCGGCTAGACCTCTGCGACAACAGCCAGTCTGATGGGCAGGTGCGGCCGCGCCTGCCCATTTTACTTTACAGGCGACAGGCTCCTCCCTATGGTCCGCGCCGATTCAATAGGCCTTTTGGGGCCGAAACCAGCAAGAAGAAGCAAGATATCATGCGCGCGGAAACGCAGAACATTGTCGACGAAATCAAGCAGGCCATAAGCCTGCTGAGGAGGCATCTTTGACTGGGATCAGGCGGTAAAGCGGCTTGATTACCTGAACATGCGGTCAGAGGATCCAACCCTCTGGAACGACCCGCAGGAAGCGCAGAAGCTGATGCGCGAGCGCCAGTCGCTGGACGACGGCGTCAACGGCGTGAAGCGCCTTGAGCAGACGCTGTCCGACAATCTCGAACTCATCGAAATGGGCGAGGCCGAGGGCGACCAGAGCATCATCAGCGATGCCGAGGCCGGCATCAAGGCCATGGCCGCCGAGGTGCGCGAGCGCCAGATCGAGACCATGCTGTCTGGCGAGGCCGACTCCAACGACACCTATCTCGAAGTCCATGCCGGCGCCGGCGGTACCGAGAGCCAGGATTGGGCGAACATGCTGCTGCGCATGTACACCCGCTGGGCCGAACGCCGCGGATTCAAGGTCGAGGTGCTGGAAATGCACGATGGCGAAGAAGCCGGCATCAAGTCGGCGACGCTGCTGATCAAGGGCCACAACGCCTATGGCTGGCTGAAGACCGAATCCGGCGTGCATCGTCTGGTGCGCATTTCGCCCTACGATTCCAACGCCCGCCGGCACACGTCCTTCTCAAGCGCCTGGGTCTATCCCGTTGTAGACGACACGATCCAGATCGACATTCCGGAATCGGAAGTCCGCATCGACACCTATCGTTCGTCGGGCGCCGGCGGCCAGCACGTCAACACCACCGACTCGGCGGTGCGTATCACGCATATCCCGACCGGCATCGCCGTTGCCTGCCAGGCGGGCCGCTCGCAGCACCAGAACCGCGCCAAGGCGTGGGAAATGCTGCGCTCGCGCCTCTATGAGGTCGAGCTCGAGAAGCGCGAAGCTGCGGCCAACGCCGAGGCCGCGTCCAAGACCGACATCGGCTGGGGGCATCAGATTCGCTCCTACGTGCTGCAGCCCTACCAACTGGTCAAGGACCTGCGCACCGGCGTCGAGAGCACCAGCCCGTCCGACGTGCTGGACGGCGACCTCGACGAGTTCATGGAAGCCTCGCTCGCCAACCGCATCGAAGGCGGCGTAGGGCAGGCTGTGGCCGATATCGACTGACACGGCCGCAAACGCGGGCGTATGGCTCGCGAGCTTAGAGACATTGTTCGGCCCGGGCGCCCGCAAGCGCCCGGGCCGAAGCATTTTCTGGCAGGCGTAAGGCAGCGCCGGAACAATCTGCGCGAGAGCCCGTTAATCGTGCGGGTGCTGGCAATGCTTGGTCTCAGGGAGAGCGGAATGCTGTGCCCGGAACAACGCCTGCCGCGCCGAGTAGGGCCGGCCTTTTCCATCCTTGTTCTGATCGCTTTCGGCATGCCACCAGCTGAAGGGCACGATGCGCCCAAAGGCTGGGCCTACCCCTTCGCCTGCTGCTCGGGCTACGATTGCCGTGAGGTGCCGAAAAAGGCGATCGGCGAAAGCCCGAAGGGCTACGTCATCGAAGGCACCGGTGAGGTCGTTCCATACAAGGATGTTCGCCTGCACGATTCGCCCGACGGCGAGTATCACTGGTGCTCGGTCGATGGCGCAGACAACACCCGCACCATCTGCCTCTTCGTGCCGCCGAAATCCTATTGAATGAGCGCCGGCTTGCTGCATTCCTGCCACCAGCGTGTCAGCAGACGTCCGATATGAAGTGCTGTCGCCAGCGGGGCGGCTCAAGCAAGCGAAGAGAGTGCTCATGGTCATCAAGGCAAGCTGCCATTGCAAGGCAACGACTTTCGAGGTGACGGAGGCGCCGGCCGCGGTGACATTCTGCACCTGCTCCTTCTGCTCCAAGCGCGGCTCCTTGTGGGCCTACTACAGCCCGGCTCAGTTCAAGCTGACGAGCCCGGCGGAGAACGTCACCGTCTATGAATGGGGTTCGAAGACGGTCAAGCACGGCTTCTGCGCTGTCTGCGGCTGCGGCACCTTCACCGAAACGCCCGACTGGTCGACCGGCGAGCCGGATTTCGACAATCCCAAGATCAGCGTGAATTCGCGCCTGTTCGACGACTTTGACCTTGATCAGATCGAGGTTGTCGTCATCGACGGCAAGAACCTCTGGTAACAGGCAAAATTTCTCATGCTGGCGGCGCCGAGTTTGCTCGCTTGTTGCTGCTTCCGTTCCGCTTTTCGCCGTATTTCATGCTACAAGGCCGGGGAAGGGCTTTGCGCGAAGCGCCGTTGCGTTTCGCGGTACGGAGAGGGACATCCCAGAATGAAAAAGACAGTGATTCTCGCGCTGGCTGGCAGCATGTTTGTCGGTGCCTGCACGACCGACCCCTACACGGGTCAGCAGAAGGTTTCCAATGCCGCAGCAGGTGCCGGTATCGGCGCGCTTGCCGGTGCCGGGCTTGGTTTGCTGGCCGGCGGCAATGACCGTCGCAACGCGTTGATCGGTGCTGGCGTCGGCGCACTCGCCGGTGGCCTGGCTGGTGGTTACATGGACAGGCAGGAATCTGAACTCCGTGCCCAGCTTCAGGGGACCGGTGTCAGCGTTACCCGCGCCGGCGACCAGATCATCCTGAACATGCCGTCCAACATCACCTTCAACACCGACCAGGATGCGGTCAAGGCGGGCTTCTACCAGACGCTCAATTCCGTGGCGCTGGTGCTGAAGAAGTTCAACCAGACGACTGTCGACGTGTTCGGCCACACCGACTCGACCGGCGGCGACCAGCACAATTTCGACCTGTCGCAGCGCCGTGCGCTGTCGGTGGCGAACTACCTTGGCGCCCAGGGCGTCGATTCGCGCCGCTTTGCCGTCACCGGCTTCGGTGCGACCCGCCCGATTGCTTCGAATGCCACGGCCGAAGGCCGGGCTCAGAACCGTCGCGTCGAAATCCAGTTGTCGCCGCTCACCTGAGCGGCGATCACCGCAGGCAAAAAGAAAACGGCCCCGAAAGGGGCCGTTTTTCATTGAGGCAATTGCGAAGCGTCTGTCGTCAAACGTTGGTTGCAATCAGCATGAAGGCAGGCATGTCGTCGCCGAAACCGACGACCCGGTCGTCGTCGTCGTCGCGTTCACGCCCATGGCGGCGATTGCGATCGTCCCGTCGGTTCCTGTCTTCGTGGTCCGGACGGCCGCCCTTGCGCTCGGTATTGCCGTTGCGGATGGCATCCTTGCGGGCGCGGCGCTCGTCGATGTCGGAGACCACATTGGTGTCGGCCACCACTTCGACCGTAGCTGCTTCCTGGGCGAGCGGGGCGTCCTCACGACGAGGCTTGCGGTCGCGGGGGTGCCGCTCCTTGCCGCCGCGGCGCGACTGGCTGCGGCCGTGGCGCGGCGCCTCGTCGTCGCCCTCGCTGGCAACCACCGTCGACAGGTCGCCGTCGTGCCATTCGATCTTCTGGTTAATCAGCTTTTCGATGGCATCGACATATTTGGTGTCGGAGCGCGTCGCGATCGTGAACGACTTGCCCGACCGGCCAGCACGGCCGGTTCGGCCGATGCGGTGGACATAGTCCTCGGCGTGGATCGGCACATCGTAGTTGAAGACGTGGCTGACGTCGGGGATATCAAGGCCGCGTGCGGCAACATCCGAGGCGACGAGCAACTGCAGTTTGCCGTCGCGGAAGTTGGACAGCATGGTCATGCGCGCGCGCTGGTCCATGTCGCCATGCAGCGCGCCGGCATTGAAGTCATGCTTGACCAGCGAGCGGAACAGCTCCGAGACATCGACCTTGCGGTTGCAGAAGATGATCGCGTTCTTGATCTCATCGCCTTCCGCTTTGATCAGGCGGCGCAGCGTCTCGCGCTTGTCCCAGGGCTTGGGGCCGGACTTGGCGAGCCGCTGGGTGACGGTCGATGCCGTTGACGATGCCTTGGCGACCTCGACGCGCACCGGCGCGTGCAGGAACTGCTCGGTCAGCTTGGTGATTTCGGGCGGCATCGTCGCCGAGAAGAACAGCGTCTGGCGCGTGAACGGGATCAGCTTGCAGATGCGCTCGATGTCGGGGATGAAACCCATGTCGAGCATGCGGTCGGCCTCATCGATGACGAGGATCTCGACACCGGTGAGCAGCAGCTTGCCGCGCTCGAAATGGTCGAGCATGCGGCCAGGCGTTGCGATCAGGACGTCGGCGCCGCGCTCAAGCTTCTTTTCCTGCTCGTCGAAGGAAACGCCGCCGATCAGGAGCGCGATGTTGAGGCGATGGTTCTTGCCGTATTTGACGAAGTTCTCTTCGACCTGTGCTGCGAGTTCGCGCGTCGGCTCGAGGATCAGCGTGCGCGGCATGCGGGCCCGGGCGCGGCCTTTTTCGAGACGCGTCAGCATCGGCAGCACGAAGGAGGCCGTCTTGCCGGTACCCGTCTGCGCGATGCCAAGCACATCCTTGCCCTGGAGCGCATGCGGAATGGCGCCAGCCTGGATCGGCGTAGGCTGCGTGTAGCCCGCGTCGGAGACTGCAGAAAGGACCTTCGGCGAAAGGCCGAGGTCTGCGAAGGTCAACGCTTCTGGAGCGGTCTGAGTGTCTTCGGACAAGTTTGTTGGCTGTCTTTGCTCGTTCAAGGGCGCGGCAGTTTCGCCACGACAGGCGCAAACCGCCTGTGAATGCCGCAACGCGATAGGCGTAAGTATGCGATTTGTCAACTCAAACTGGCACAATGACGGGCAGTTGCAGCCATCTACTTGTTGGCACTGCAGATATCTCAGTACCTGAACTGCTCTGCCAGGATGCGTTCGCTCCAGGAGTGGCCTGGATCGAACAGCAACGTGGCCGTGTGAACAGCGGACTCCTGCACCTTCACCGAGACGACCGACTTCACCTCGGTATGGTCGGCCACTGCATTCACTGGACGCTTCTTTTCCTCGAGAATGTCGAAGCGCACCACTGCGGTCTTGGGCAGCAGCGCACCGCGCCAGCGGCGCGGACGGAACGGGCTGACGGGGGTCAGGGCGAGAAGTGGTGCGTCCAGCGGCAGGATGGGGCCGTGCGCTGAGAGATTATAGGCAGTCGAGCCGGCCGGGGTCGCCACCATCACGCCGTCGCAGATCAACTCCTCGAGCCGCACCTTGTCGTCGACCGAGATGCGCAGCCGTGCGGCCTGGTAGGATTGGCGCAGCAACGACACTTCATTGATGGCGAGCGCCTGCGTCGCCACGCCGGTGTCGTCGATGGTTTCCATCTCCAATGGACGAATGGTCTCGGCGACTGCCACGGCAAGGCGCTCGGGCAGGGAGCGCTCATTGTATTCGTTCATGAGAAAGCCGACCGTGCCACGGTTCATGCCGTAGACGCGCTTGCCCGTGCTCATCGTCTCGCGCAGCGTCTGCAGCAGGAAACCGTCGCCGCCGAGCGCGACGATGATGTCGGCCTGGCCGACCGGCATCTGCCCGTATTTGCCGGCAAGCCGCTTTGCTGCGGCATCCGCCTCTGGCGTGCCTGACGATGCAAATGAAAATGTCAGCGACTTGGCGTCCATGTGCTTCCTGCCGGCGGTGCGAACGCCCATGTCGTCCGCCGGCAACGGGGTAGCACGCGGCCCGGAGGAAGCAAAGGGACGCGAATACGCTTCGCCGCCAGTGGTTCAGCCCATGCCGGTGACGTGGCGCAGGTAAAAGGCAAGCACGATGAAGCCAGCGATCGTAGCTACACCAGTCCAGTCGATTCGCCGTTCCTTGATCGCATGAAACAGCTTGAACAGCACAAACCACGCCGCAATCACCACAAGCGCCAGGACGACAAACCTGATCATCAGCCATTCTCCTGAAGGGGCTGGAACCCCTTGGCCACCATGTAGTGATCGAAACGGTGGAGTTTTAGCCTTCTCGCTGCGAAGGCGTGGGGAACGCGCGCCTTCTCCCGGAAAATGCTTTACTGGGCCGCCAGATGTGCTAACCGGGGCGAATTGCCCTTGTAGCTCAGCTGGTAGAGCAGCGGTTTTGTAAACCGAAGGTCGCGGGTTCGATTCCTGCCGGGGGCACCATCTCTCAAACAACTCGAATTGCCGAAGCAGCCTGCCCGCCGGAAACGCTGCTGTCAGTTCGCCGCCCATAGGCTGGCAATATTGGCATCGGCGTCCATCTGGCCGCTCAAGGCGAAATATTTGTAGAGCACCAGCAGCGACAGCAGCCTTTCCAGTCGCTTGTCGGCGAATTGCCTCACATGTGCGTTGGCGTTGCGGATGATCTCGCGCGCCTCGTCCTGGTGGCGTTCGTAGTGGACGATCTTGTCTTCCAGATCGGCGAAGTCGTCGCGCAACTGCACATAGTGGACGCCCGGCTGAAGCAGACCTTCCATGAACCAGGTCTCGAAGGTCGGCTTCGGCATCATGCAAAGCGAATTGCTGGCCATCACCCATTTGAGGTTGGTGGCAACGTCCACCCCCTCGATCGAAAGGAGGTAGCGGTAGCTCATCTGCTCGACGGGCGTGAGGAACCCCTTGCGTCCCAGATCGTCATTGGTGCCGCTGGTTCGGCCGACATCGCAAAGCGGGTGCGAATGAAAGCCGTCGACCAGGGCAATCCGCTTGGGGTTGTGTCCACCACCGCGCCATACAGCCTTCGGGATCTTGTCCTCGAACCGCGTCTTGTCGTGCAGGATCTGAAAATGGCGATACTTGTCGAGCTTCATCAGCACCGCATTGCTGTTGTCGCCGGAGATTGGCCGGCTCTTCACGACCGCAGGAACGTCCGGCACGACAGTGACGTCGCCGAAAATATGCATCACCTTGAAATGGCGCGGAAAATAGCGCGCGTGCTCCTTGAGGTCGTAATAGTAGCGGCTCTTGCGCATCGGGATGCGTCCGACAGCCGATGCAGTCTCCGGCACGACCTGCGGGCGCGATAGCTTGTTGTAGTGGTTCAGGCGCCGGGCGATATCTACGATGTCGCGGCGCTCGATTTCGTTGAGCACGTTGGCCAGCTGCTTTCGGAAAAACAGCTGTGGGAGAGCGTCGCGGCCGATATTTTGGAAGTAGTAGTGCAGGCGCCGCGCCGCTCGCTCGATTTCCAACATGACCAGGACGCTTCTACGTTCAAATTGTTGTCGATGCAGCCGAGCGGAGAAGGGCCTCCGTCCACGCGCAAATCTGATTATTCCGCAGCTTCCGCCTTGTCGTTTGCGTCCTGGCAGATGTCGCACCACTCGGCATTGACGAGTTCGGCCATGCGTTCGACGCCGATCCTGACGGCCGCATTTGTCGCACCGGCCGCTGGTACCACCTCGTCATAGGCGCGCAGGGAGACGTCGCAGTAGACGGGAAGGGGCGTGGCCAGGCCGAATGGGCAAACGCCGCCGACCGGGTGCCCGGTAAGTTCGGCGACCTGCTCATGGTCAAGCATGCGCGGCTTGCCGCCAAAGGCGTCACGGCTCTTGCGATTGTCGATGCGGGCGTCGCCGCGCGCCACAACAAGAAGCACGCGCTCGCCGACGCGCAGACATATGGTCTTGGCGATCTGCGCCGGTTCTACCCCGTGCGCCTCGGCGGCCAGCGCCACCGTGGCTGAGCTGGCTTCCGTCTCGATGACGACTATCTCGGGGGCGTTTGCAGCGAAGAAGGCTTTGACGGACTGAAGGCTCATTGGCTTCCCGGGGGCGTTGGCGACGTTGCGAATGCGCCTGATGACTTCGGCGCTTGCCAGCGAACTGTCAAGTCGGCCGCCCATGCCCGCGATGGCCAGCCGATGTTTGGTGGCCCGGGCAAAAAGAATTTTGCCATTGCCGTGAACCTTTCGCGCTGCCGCCGCGACTGACAGTCATGAGGCGGATGGATCGCCTCCCAGATGGCAACAGGAGAGCACCATGTCTTTCAAGAGCAAGCTGATTTCGGGTCTGGTCGCAGCCACAGTCGTGACCGTCGGCCTCGTCGCTACAGTCCAGCAGTCGTCCGCCAGTGGCCTCACCAGGGCCGAGGCTGCTGCCCTTGCCGGCGCAGGTGGCTTCATCGCCGGCGCCATCATCGCCGGAGGCACCCGTCCGGCGCCCGCCTACGAAGTCTACGACGCCTACTATCCCGCGGATCCCTACGACGCGCATGTCCAGCGCTGCTTTGCCCGCTACCGCAGCTACGATCCACGCACCGACACCTATGTTGGCTTCGATGGCCGGCTGCGCTACTGCCGCCTGTAGCAGGTAACCGTCCGACGCTGGCCAGGCCGGGGAGGCTGCTTGCCTGCCCGGCCACTCTATTTGTGGCCGTCGGCGGAGCCGCCGATCATGCGGGTCAGTTCGGCCGCAGCCGAGCGCACCAGCGGCCCGATCTGCAGAACCTTTTCCGGGGTCACGCGCACAGTCGGTCCGGAAACTGAAACGCCACCGATGGGTTCGCCGAATTCGTTGAACACAGCTGCCGCCACACAACGCATGCCGGGATAGCGCTCCTCGTCGTCGACCGACCAGCCGCGCTCGCGGATATGTTCGAGGTCGCGGGCAAGCGACGCCGGCTCCGACAACGTCCGCTCGGTATAGGCATCGAGCCCGGCCTTTCGCACAATGGCGTTCACCCGGTCGCGGTCGAGATGGGCGAGTACGGCCTTGCCGATGCCCGAGGCATGGAACGGGCTTTTGGTGCCCGGCCGGAAAAAGGCGCGGATCGCCTGATGCGTTTCCACCTGGCTGACGAACACCACGCAATCGTCCTCGGCGACACCGAGATTGGCTGTCTCGCCAGTCTTCTCCATCAGTTCCTGCATGACCGTGCGGGCACGGTCGACCAGTTTGCGTCGGCGCAGGAAGGCCGATCCCATGCGGTAGGTCTCGACGCCGATCGACCAAAGCTGCGCATCGCTGTCGAACTCGACCATGCCGTGGTTCTGCAGCGTCGTCAGCATACGGTAAGCGGTCGACGCCGCGAGCTCCGAGGCTGCCGCGATCTCACTCAGCGAAAGTCCGTCGCCATGCGCGACGATGGCGAGGATGCGCAGCGCCCTGTCGAGCGACTGCACCGAACCTGCATCAGGGGCGGGCTGGAAGGCGCGCGGCCTGCCGCGCTGGCGCTTTTCGGTCGTTGCCATGGTTTTCCCATTCGTCGTTCGTAAAAAACTTTTTCATCCAAATTTGGAAGACACGCAACGAAAAATGAAAAGCCTCGTAAAATCAACGAGAAATGATGTTTTTAGAAAAATGAAAAAGTATTCTGAAAAAATTGCAAAATAGGCAATGCGGTGACACCATCCAGTCACGTTCAAACATGACGACCGATGGAGGTGTACGAAATGGCCAGGATGCGCGCAGTCGATGCTGCAGTCCTCGTTCTCGAGAAGGAAGGCATTTCCTGTGCCTTCGGTGTGCCGGGTGCGGCGATCAACCCGCTCTATTCGGCGTTGAAGGCGCGCGGCAGCATCCGCCACGTTCTCGCACGTCACGTCGAGGGCGCGTCGCATATGGCCGAAGGCTATACCCGCACCAAGGCCGGCAACATCGGCCTGTGCATCGGTACGTCCGGCCCCGCCGGCACCGACATGATCACCGGTCTCTATTCGGCCTCCGCCGACTCCATTCCGATCCTCTGCATCACCGGCCAGGCGCCGCGTGCCCGTCTGAACAAGGAGGACTTCCAGGCTGTCGACATCGCGGCGATCGCTGCCCCCGTCACCAAGTGGGCGGTGACGGTCATGGAGCCGTATCTGGTCCCGATGGCGCTGCAGAAGGCCTTCTATTTGATGCGTTCGGGGCGTCCGGGCCCGGTTCTGGTCGATCTGCCTGTCGACGTTCAGCTGGCCGAAATCGAGTTCGATATCGATGCTTATGAGCCGCTCGCAATCCATAAGCCGGCGATGACCCGTGCGCAGGCCGAAAAGGCGCTGTCGATGCTCAACGAGGCGGAGAAGCCGCTGATCGTTGCCGGCGGCGGCATCATCAACGCAGACGCATCCGATCTGCTCATCGAGTTTGCCGAAATCACCGGCGTTCCTGTTATCCCGACGTTGATGGGCTGGGGCTCGATCCCCGATGACCATCGCCTGATGGCCGGCATGTGTGGTCTGCAAACCTCGCATCGCTATGGCAATGCGACGATGCTGGCCTCGGACTTCGTTCTGGGCATCGGCAATCGTTGGGCCAACCGCCACACCGGTTCGGTAGACAAATACACGGCCGGCCGCAAGTTCATCCACATCGACATCGAGCCGACCCAGATCGGCCGTGTCTTTGCGCCCGACCTGGGCGTGACCTCGGATGCCGGTGCTGCCTTGAAGATCCTGCTCGACGTCGCCACCGAGTGGAAGACATCAGGCAAGCTGCGCGACTGGTCCGGCTGGGCCAAGCAGTGCCAGGACCGCAAGAAGACCATGAAGCGCAAGACGCATTTCGAGCAGGTGCCGCTCAAGCCGCAGCGCGTCTACGAGGAGATGAACAAGGCCTTCGGTCGCGACACCACCTATGTCACCACCATTGGCCTGTCGCAGATTGCCGGCGCGCAGTTCCTGCATGTCTACAAGCCGCGCAACTGGATCAACTGCGGCCAGGCTGGCCCGCTCGGCTGGACGTTGCCGGCGGCGCTTGGTGTCCGTGCCGCCGATCCGGACCGCGATATCGTGGCGCTGTCGGGCGACTACGACTTCCAGTTCATGATCGAGGAGCTGGCCGTCGGCGCCCAGCACAAGCTGCCCTACATCCATGTCGTCGTGAACAACGCCTATCTCGGCCTCATCCGCCAGGCGCAGCGCGGTTTCAGCATGGATTTCGAGGTCAGCCTGTCGTTCGAAAATATCAACCGCTCCGGCGACCCCGAGGCAGGCTATGGTGTCGACCACGTCGCGGTTGCCGAGGCCATGGGCTGCAAGGCGGTCCGTGTGCGCAAGCCGGAGGAGTTTGCCGCGGCCTTCAAGCAGGCCAAGCAGCTCATGAAGGAGCACCAGGTGCCCGTCGTCCTCGAGTTCATCCTCGAACGCGTCACCAACATCTCCATGGGCGTCGAGATCGACAATGTTGTCGAGTTCGAAGAGCTTGCCGAGAGCAACGAAGACGCTCCCACCGCGATCATGCTGCTCGACTGATTTTTGAGGAAACAACAATGCCCAAGTTTTCAGCCAATCTGTCGATGCTCTTTGGCGAGCACGACTTCCTCGATCGCTTCGATGCAGCGGCGCGTGCCGGCTTTGCGGCGGTCGAATATATCGCGCCTTACGATCATGCGCCTGACGTGATTGCCGCACGTCTCAAGAAGAACGGCCTGGCCCAGGCGCTGTTCAACCTGCCGCCCGGCGACTGGGGGGCAGGCGAGCGCGGCATTGCCGTGCTGCCCGACCGGATCCACGAATTCCGCCAGGGTGTCGACAAGGCAATCGCTTATGCGCAGGCTCTTGGCTGCACGCAGGTGAACTGCCTTGCCGGCATCGCCCCTCAGGGCGTCGATCGCGATGCCGTCGAAAACGTCTTCGTCGAGAATCTTCGTTTTGCTGCCGAGAAGCTCAAGGCTGCAGGCATCCGCCTGCTGATCGAACCGATCAACGTAAGGGACATTCCCGGCTTCTTCCTGACCAACACGAAGCAGGCGCTGGCGCTGATCGACAAGGTCGGTTCGGACAATCTCTACCTGCAATACGACATCTACCACATGCAGATCATGGAGGGGGATCTCGCCCGCACGATCGAGGCCAACCTCTCGCGCATCGCCCATGTGCAGTTGGCCGACAATCCCGGCCGCCACGAGCCGGGCACAGGCGAGATCAACTACCCGTTCCTCTACGAGCACCTCGACCGCATCGGCTACGCCGGCTGGGTCGGCGCCGAATACAAGCCCAAGGCCGGTACGGTCGAAGGACTGGGATGGTTCTCCGGCTTTGCCCGCAAGGGCAGTGCGGCCGCCTGACCAGCATTTGAAGGACAAAGAAAATGGAAAAGATCGGATTTGTCGGCCTTGGCATCATGGGCGCCCCGATGGCGGGGCATCTCTTGAATGCGGGCTTTGAAGTCTATGCCAGCGACCATCGCGGCGCGCTGCCGGACGCGCTCGTCGCCAAGGGCCTGAAGAAGGTCACAGGTCACCGCGCGCTTGCCGAAGCCTCGGACATCGTCATCACCATGGTGCCCGACACACCGCAGGTGGCCGATGTTCTGTTCGGCGAAAACAGCATTGCGTCAGGCCTCTCCAAGGGCAAGCTCGTCATCGACATGAGCTCGATCTCGCCGATCGAGACCAAGGAGTTTGCCAAGAAGATCAACGAACTCGGCTGCGACTATCTCGATGCGCCGGTTTCGGGCGGCGAGGTCGGCGCCAAGGCGGCGTCGCTCACCATCATGGTCGGCGGCACCGACAAGGCGTTCGAGCGCGCCCGCCCGGTATTCGAAAAGATGGGCAAGAACATCACGCTGGTTGGACCCAACGGCGTCGGCCAGACCACCAAGGTCGCCAACCAGATCGTCGTCGCGCTGACCATCGAGGCCGTTGCCGAAGCGCTTGTGTTCGCCTCCAAGGCAGGCGCCGACCCGGCCAAGGTGCGTCAGGCGCTGATGGGCGGACTTGCCGCCTCGCGTATTCTCGAGGTGCATGGCGAGCGCATGGTCAAGCGCACCTTTGCGCCCGGCTTCCGCATCGAGTTGCATCAGAAGGACCTCAACCTCGCACTGCAGGGCGCCAAGGCGCTCGGCGTCTCGCTGCCCAACACGTCGATGACGCAGGAGCTGTTCAACTCCTGCGCGGCCAATGGCGGGGCAAAGGAAGATCACTCGGCGCTGGTGCGGGCGCTGGAGCGCATGGCCAATTTCGAGGTCGGCTCGGGCGACGCAGCCAACAGCGAAGCAGCATAGGCAGGGAAGGGCGCGGCGGAAGTTCCCAACGCCGCATCTTTTTCATCACTGTCGATGAACGGGTCCCTGCGCGTCGCAGCGGGCCCGTTCAGCGTTGCGGCTTCGTGGCGCTATTTCTTGCCGAGCATTTTCCAGCTCGCCCCGGCATCGCCGGAAACGACGATGGCGCGGGTGCCGGTGACAGCCACCATGCGCAGCGGCTTCTGCTGGTCTATCGCCAGATGCAGGATGTAGCCGGCAGGATCGGGGCCGTCGGCTACTTTCTCGAATGTCGGCGACGATTCGTTTGCCTTGAGCAGCCCGCGACCCGGCACATAGGCGAGGATCGTGCCGTCGGCAGCCAGGTCGATTGTCGTGACCGGCACATCTGCCATCAGCGGCTGCCAGCTCTTTGCGGCATCGCGGCTCACCAGCAGACCTTCTTCTGTCGCGGCATAGACCGTATCGGGGTTTGCAGGCGACACGGCGAGGTCGATCAGCTTGGCCGGGCCGTCGCCGGCGACTGCCCAGCTCTTACCGCCGTCGCGGCTGGTCTGGATCGCTCCATACGAGCCATAGAGCACGTCGGGATTGGACGGGCTGACCGCCAGCTGGTGAAAATCGACCGGCCCATCGACGCCGGTCGCGATCTGCTCCCAGCTCTTTCCCGAATCGGTGGACTTGATGAAGCCGAGATTGCCGCCAGCCTGCGGATGGCCGCTGGCGAACATGATCGCCGCGTCAGAGGGATGCGGCACAAAGCCCATGAAGTCGTCGCGGCTGTCGGAAACCGGCGTCACCGTGCCGTCGGGTGCAGCCTTCATCAGTCCGTGGTGGGTGGCGACCAGGACATTAGGCGGGGCGGCGCGGTCAAAGGCCAGCCCATGAATATGCGTCTTGCCGGCGAGATCCGCGATGCTGATTCCCTGCGCGGATGCGGGTGTGGCCGAGCCGAGCGCGAGGACGGCTGACAGGATAGCAAAAACTTTGGGGCGGCAGACCATGGCGAAACTCCGTTGCGCCATGGAAATTACGGCTTCCGCCAGGTGGAAGGTCAAGCCTACCCGGTGAGTGAAGATGCCGCGGCTTACCGCAGCCAAAGGCGCGCCGCATAGAGCGACACGGCAGCCGCATTGGACACATTCAGCGAACGGATCGCCCCCGGCATGTCGAGGCGCGCCAGCGACGTCACGGTCTCGCGCGTCTTCTGCCGCAGGCCCTTGCCTTCCGCGCCCAGAACCAACGCCACCTTCTTTGCGGAGAAGGTCTTTTCCAGTTCCGCCGGGCCGTCCGAATCGAGGCCGATGGTCTGGAAGCCCGCCTCGTGCAGCTGGCCAAGCGCGTCGGCAAGGTTGCGCACTTCGATCAGGTCGATGTGCTCGAGTGCGCCCGAAGCCGACTTGGCGAGCACGCCGGTCTCATGCGGACTGTGACGTTGCGTGGTGATCAATGCGCCAGCGCCGAAAGCCACAGCCGAGCGCATGATGGCGCCGACATTATGCGGGTCTGTGACCTGGTCAAGCACCAGCACGAGCGGCGAATCGCCGAGTGCCGACAGTGCCTTGGGCTTCAGCGGTTCTGCCTCGATCAACACGCCCTGATGGACGGCTTCCGAGCCGGTGATCTTGTCGATGTCCCTGGGTTCGACCATTTCCGCCGCAAAGGGCAGGGCGCCGATGTCGGATATTTCGAGCCGTTCGGCGGCGTTGCGAGTCACCAGCATCCTGCTGATCTTGCGGCGCGGATTGTCGAGCGCTGCGCGCACCGTGTGCAGGCCGTAGAGGCGCACGAGGCCGTCAGCTGCAAGTTCGCCCGGAGGGACCGGCCGCTTGGGCCTGAATTCGGGGGCGCCGCCAGCCTTCTGGTCGCGAAAAGTGCGACGCAGCTTGGCGTAATGGGTGTCCTTGGGCGTGCCGGGCTTTTTTGTATCGTTCATGGTCTCGCTATAGCCGCCGCGCTGCGCTTTGGATACGGCCGGTTAGTCGGCGCTGTGAATATTCCGCATGAAAACGCACGCTGTCCGGTTGACAGGCCAAATCCTTCTCGCCATAAGCCCACGCAGATTTCGGGGCAGGGCGCTTCGCCAGGAACCGGGATCTGGAATGCCTCGTCGCATGGCTCCGGCAGCAGTTGGAGGAGTGCCCGAGTGGTTAAAGGGGACGGACTGTAAATCCGTTAGCTCAGCTTACGTTGGTTCGAATCCAACCTCCTCCACCACTGCCGGCCGCGAGCCACAGAGTGCATGGCCCCGAAAGCTCATCTTTCGGAAAAGACCATGCGCCAAAGCGAGGTGGATACCAGAGCGTCCTTCGCTCCTGAACAGGCGCGTGGCGCTCGGGATGCGGGTATAGCTCAATGGTAGAGCAGCAGCCTTCCAAGCTGAATACGCGGGTTCGATTCCCGCTACCCGCTCCAGGCTTGCGCCAGGCGCGGGATGCCTTTCAATTACACTTGCTTGTCCCTATATGTGCAACCTGCACTGAAAGAGCGACGTCGCTTTTTGGCCCAGACAGCCCGTTTGGCCAAAAGGTGCTTGTCTTTTTCGGGCTTTATCGCTAATCGCCCCGCATCCGACCGGAACCAAGGTCCCGATGCTCAAGGAAAGAGACAATGGCAAAAGGTAAATTCGAGCGTAATAAGCCTCATGTGAACATCGGCACGATTGGTCACGTTGACCACGGCAAGAC